>CAYMLQ010000359.1:3568-5863 GCA_964390795.1 uncultured Lentisphaeraceae bacterium | reverse complement strand
GAGAACCAGCTCGCCGAGGCGCCCGTGGCGCTGGGCCAGACCGTGAGCATGACCTCGCGCTCAGGCGTGCGCTCGGCCTTCGGCAACAACCCATCCTTCATGCTGTCGGTCGGCGAGCGGGCCACGGAGACGGCCGGACGAGTCATCGGCGGCTCGCTGGCGTGGAGCGGCACGTGGGCGATCTCGATCGGGCACGACTTCATCGATGCGCTTTCGATCAACGTCGGCCCCGACACGGGTAACGGCGCGTATACGCTGGACGCGGGCAAGACGCTGACTACGCCCAAGATGGTCCTCACGTATTCGGCGGCGGGCAAGGGTCAGATCTCGCGTAACCTGCACCGCTGGGCGCGCGACAGCCAACTGCGCGACGGCCATATGCTCCGGCCGGTGCTGCTGAACAGTTGGGAGGGCGCATATTTTGACTTCAACGAGAAGACGCTCACGGACATGATGGACGGCGTGAAAGAGCTGGGCGGCGAGATGTTCGTGGTGGACGACGGCTGGTTCGCACGCGGCAAGTACGCCCGCGACGATGACAAGCGCGGCCTCGGCGACTGGGTGCTCAACGAGAAGAAGCTGCCCAAGGGACTGGGCTCGCTGGCCGACGAGGCCAAGACGCGCGGACTCAAGTTCGGCATCTGGGTGGAGCCGGAGATGGCCAACACCACGAGCGAGCTGGTCGATGCGCATCCCGACTGGGTGCTGCGCGAGAAGACCCGCCCGCTGCGCCAGGGCCGCGGCGGCACGCAGGTGGTGCTGGATATGACCAACCCCGCGCTGCGCGACAATATCTACGGGCAGATGGACGCGCTGATCACCAGCATTCCGGGACTCGCCTACATCAAGTGGGACGCGAACGCGGAGATCAGCAATGCCGGCTCGACCTATCTGGCGGTCGACCGTCAGCCCAACCTGTGGTTCGACTACACCGCCGGCGTGTACGACCTTCTGGGCCGGCTGCACGCGAAATACCCGGACATCATCATGAAGGCGTGCTCCTCGGGTGGTGCGCACATGGATTACGGTTTTCTGCGCTATGCGGACGAGTTTTGGACCTCGGACAACACCGACGCCCGCCAGCGCGTGTTCATCCAGTGGGGCGCGGGCCACTTCTACCCGGCGTGCGCCATGGCCGCTCACGTGACAGCGGTGCCGAACCATCAGACGCACCGCTCCACGCCGCTCAAATACCGCTTCGACGTGGCGATGTCCGGCCGGCTCGGCTTCGAGCTGCA
Organism: uncultured Lentisphaeraceae bacterium; assembly: GCA_964390795.1. Classification (GTDB taxonomy): domain Bacteria; phylum Verrucomicrobiota; class Kiritimatiellia; order RFP12; family UBA1067; genus CAYMLQ01. The sequence continues at coordinate 4,625 of CAYMLQ010000359.1, read as the reverse complement.
CCCCAAGAACATGACGCCCGAAGATCTCGCGTTCGCGAAAAAGGCCGTGGCGGACTACAAGCGCCTGCGCCCCGTGATCCAGCAAGGCGATCTCTACCGCCTGGTCTCGCCGTGGGAGCACAGCTACGCCTCGCTAATGTACGTGAACGACGACAAGAGCCACGCGGTTGTCTTCCTGTACGGGCTGAACCGCCCGGTGATGAGCGACTACCCCGCGCCGCTGCCGCTTCAGGGGCTGGCCGTGGACAAGCGCTACCGCGTGACCGAGATCAACAAAGAGAAGCGCGACCACTCGCGCGTCAGCGGCCAGACCCTTGGCGGCGCGGCGCTCATGGCCATGGGCGTCCCGGTCAAGCTCGAAGGCGACTACGACTCCGCGGTCTTCGAACTGGTGGCGGAGTAGGCGCTTTGCAAACGAGTCGAAGAAGTGTAACCGACGAAAGTGTGGGGTCACGTGTTGGACGCAGTTTCGGTGTATGCGCCCCTCGGATCGATGTGAGCATGGCCATGATACCGCGTAACCTCTCGCATCCTTCTTCCACATGTGAAAGTACCTCAGTATCCTTGGCTGGATACTTTCACACTTCATGAAGTGTGAAAGTGGCAAGCTCAAACCTCCTGTTTGTGAGCGGGAATATTGCTGGATTTCCGGAAGAATCTGTGTACATGATATCTGGCATGGGCGTCTCGCCCATACCGGTGGAACAACGATGGCTTGGGGTGGCGCGACCTTTGACTAACTCATTGTTTTCGTTGCACAAAAATCTTATATGCGTGCGCAACGGACCGTCCAGCAAGAATGTAGTCAACCGTCACTTGATTAGAGGCGATGCCAACCCGCAGATGACCGGAACCGCCGAGGGTGACGCCGTTGCGGTAGCCGTATTCGACCGCGGTTCGGGGGCCGCGGTCGCTTGCGGGGTTTCCCGGTTGCGGTACCTCCTGATATGTGATGCCGTCGAGATCTTGCTTCGCATAGAAATGGTCGTGACCGTGGAAGACAATGGTGACACGGTTCTGGACAAGCAGTTGATGAATAGGCACCGGCCACCCACGT
>CAYMLQ010000359.1:1205-3468 GCA_964390795.1 uncultured Lentisphaeraceae bacterium | reverse complement strand
CCCACGTGCCACTTGCCGAAGTGCGCCGTGGCATAGCCCGTGCCCTTGAGAAGCTCGGCGATGGTCGTCTCGACCTGATGCAGTTCCGTCGAAGCCACGGGCTCGATCACGCGCCCGTTCGGAGTGGCTCCGATCTCTTTCTTGCCCTCGCCAATGAAGGTTATGTGCAATTGCGCCGGGCTTTTGCCGGAGGTTAACACGGCCACGCACAAGCAGATTACCGTTTCCATTAGTACCCTCTATTGTGGCGGCTGAGGCGGCCGCGTGGCAAGCTTGTTGCCCACCCTTCTTTCACCGCCTGCCCGAGGACGGTCACCCTCGGGGCGGCGCTTGGGATAGATATCAAGGCCTTGTGTGGCGCGTTCGATGATGGTGCCCTTGGGCGTGAGATCACGGCCCTTGAAAGCGGGATGGTCGGCGGCATAGCGATAGGCGCGGAAAGCGGAGTTCACCATCGGTAACGCGTCATTCAACACCTTCACCGGGCCGTCGCGCGTCACAGGGTTAATGTACTCCCAGGCCAGTTCGCCCTTGGAGGTCACCTCGAAGAAGTGGCCCTCGGTGTCGGAGCAGATAAAGGTGCCGCCGTTCGGCAGGCGCTGGCCGCTGGAGCCGATGTGGCCGGACTCGGCGTTATAGTCCATCGAGTTGCAGTGCAGCCAGTCGCGCTTGAGCGGGCGGTCGGGCATGTTGATGTTGATGCGTCCGGGGTAGTCCTTGATGGCCTTGCCCGCGCCGACGTAGTTGGCCTTCGCCGCGTCCACGTCCTGCACCACGTGGTCGAAGAAGCACCACTCCCAGACCACGTTGCCCTGCATGTCCACTTCGACGACCGCATCCATCTGGCCGTTATCATACGGCCCTTTCTTGGGATCGGCTCCTGCCGCGATCGCCTGCTCGTGCGTGATGGCCTTGTTGGCGATGTAGAGGGTTGTCGGTCGGCCACTGCAGGCGCTCGTAGGCGAGGAGCGGCAGGGCGAGAAGAGCGAAGCAGAGAAGCGTGTGTTTCATAACCCCCTCCTGTTGTTAATCGCAGGAGTAGAATACACTGTGAGAATGACAATTCGGACACGGAAAAATGACCGAATCGTAATTCTACTTGGATTTCTGCCAGTGTCCTTGACCCCGCGCCAGCCAGGTGTTACCATTTGTCTGAATCGGTAATACCCTTCGGAGGAGACCATGACAACCGTCACACTTAAGATGCCTCAGTCGCTTGCGAGCAGGCTGGGCGTCGCCGCTGAGAAGCGCCAGACGTCGCGCTCGGAACTGATCCGCGCGGCCGTGTTGAAATACATCGATGAAGACCAGTCAAAGGCCGCTGAACCGTCCGCCTACGATTGTGTCAGGGAGTTTTCCGGAACAGTGGAGGGGCCTTGTGATCTGTCGGCGCACCCCCGGCATATGCAGGGGTATGGAAAATGAATCTGCCGGTCATCATCGATGCGGGCCCCCTTGTGGCACTCATCAATGCCCGCGACACCTATCATGCGTGGACGGTAGAGCAGCTCAAGCAGGCGGCGGGGCCAATGCTCACCTGCGAGGCGGCGCTTTCGGAAGCGGTCTTTCTTCTGCGGACAATACCCGGGGGCGTAGCACAAATCGAAGGGATGCTGAGATCCGGCGGACTCAAAAGCGTCTTCTGCCTGAACAACGAAATCGTGCCCGTGTGTGACCTCCTTCGGAAGTATGCCGATGTGCCCATGTCGCTGGCGGACGCCTGTCTCGTCAGAATGTCGGAGCTCTATCCGAAACACCGCGTCCTGACACTCGACAGCGATTTCAATGTCTACCGCCGCAACCGCCAACACGTGATTCCGCTGCTGATGCCGGGGTAGATCCGCACCCGTAGGTCGGGATCGCAATCCCGACACGGGTTCACGACGTGTATCTTCAGGACGAGGCTTTCGCGTGCGTACGGGAGACCGCTGAGTTCGAGAAGGTCGTCAACGGGGGGTGTTTTGTCGAACGGGCTTGCGGCGCGGTTCTTTCCGCCGACACGATAACCACGGCCGGGAAGTTGCCGCGCAGTGCCAGGAGCGTGTGGAGCTTGACTGCGGCCTTGGCGCGGCGGAACGTCGCCCAGGGAAACAGGGAGAGACAAAGGTCGATGGTCGTCGAGTCCAGCGCGTAGGCCGCCTCCGTCAGTTCCACACCGAAGTCCTCTCCCGCATAGAGGTCAGTGGCCTGCGAGATCAGGACGTGCGCAAAGTCGGAAAAGATGCGCCAGTCGCGCTTCTCGTTGGCGTCTGCCAGCGTGCTG
>CAYMLQ010000359.1:0-1195 GCA_964390795.1 uncultured Lentisphaeraceae bacterium | reverse complement strand
CCCGCAGACAAGTCTCGATGTCCCGAAGGCTCTCCCTGTACGTAAGCTGGGCAAGACCCTGATTCCCCCCCCCCCCGTCCCTTTGTCAGCTTGGGTGTGTTCTGTGAACATCACCGCCCGGCCTGTTTGTATTGGGCAAGCCGCGCAGCAAAGAGCTTTTCACCTTCGGCGCTGTAGAACTCGTTTCCAGGAAGCATGTGGGCGCTCGGATACCGGGAAATAACGGTAGGTTTGGCTCTTGCGATCAGATCCCATCGTCTTTTCTCCTCGTCAAGTTTGAGCTGCCATTTGTCGTCTCGGTGAAGCATGACTCCAAATGTCTTTCCTGCTTCACGGGTGATGCGTTCGTATTCAGCGACAAACTCCGTCAGATTCGCTTCAATGGGCGGATAGGTTTCACAGACAACGCAGTCGATTTCCGGATGTGCAGCCAGACGCTCGAGATCCACGCCGCGCTGTCGTCCCCACGCGCCCCAGCAATGCATCTTTGGCACGCTGAACTGCGGGTTAGCGATCTGTTCGTATGGCAAGCTCCAGTAGTGCAGGCCAAAATACATCACGCCTTTCCACTGGCTTACGTCGCGGTTCACTTCATTGGCGAGTTGGGCCAGACGTCCGATCCAGTTCTGCAGGTATTGCTCGCAGGTAAAATCGGTCCAGTGTTTCCAAATTCCATCGACCTTGGGCAGTTCTGCGAAACGCTGACCGGGTTCGACGGAAGCAGGCACGTTCCATCCTGGAACAAGCATCGTCATTCCTCCGCCATTCGCAACCATCTGCGGGTCATGCACTGGAAACTTGTCCACCAACTGTCCGCGGTGAATTACGTTCTTGTTGCGACAATATTCCTGCCAGAGTGTGAGCACGCGCGGGCTAAAGGTGGTGTTACGCCAATAGTCGAATCGACGATTGTTTACCGCTATGCCGACATACGGGAGGCAGTCTTCATTGAAAACAAGCCAGCGAGTAAGCCCTTCATTGGCTCGAGGTATCTCTTGCGGAACTCAACTAGGAACCAATCCACGGCCTCGGGATTTAAGACATCGAGCAATGGTGCCGGCTTCGAATTGGGGCTCATCGCCATCTCGGCAGGAACAATGCTCCCATTGGCTTCCATTACGTGGGCTTGGAACTCGCGGCGAATCTCGCCGAAGGAACGGACTTTGGCAACCATGCGGAAGGTCGACATCCATAA
>CAYMLQ010000358.1:0-5872 GCA_964390795.1 uncultured Lentisphaeraceae bacterium | reverse complement strand
GGACAAAGGACGCCCCGCTACTTCCCTCCGGACTACTCGGCCCGGTGACAATTCAAGCGATGGAAAGGGCGACTCCATGAGTGCGAACGGACCCCTGGGCTTTCGCTGCCTTGGCCTTGGCCAGCGACGAGTCTTTGGCCAGCGCAACAACCGCAGGCGCCAAGCGAGGCCGTTCGCCCTCCTTCTCGAAATCGAAGAGCCACTCCCCGCGACAGATATCGCGCCGCATAAAACCCTTGGTGGTCTGGGTATCCCAGCGACAGACGATGGCGGGTATGCCGCAGGACGAAGGCGCATTCGGCAAACGCTTGGTCGATGGCCTCCCGATCCTTGAGGATGCGCAGCTTGGGAAACCGCTCACCTTCCGTATACGCGCAGTTCGTTTACAACTCCGTCAAACCCTTTGCGCTTCCAGTAGCGGACGAAGCGGAACGCTTGCCCGTCGCCGGCATAGTTCGCGCTCCAGGTGCCGCCGCAGTTCGGATCAGGATCGAGCCCTTGCTGGCGGATCGTCACAAAGGTCTGGAATGCCGGATCGTTCGATGCCACAATTTCGAACTCGGACCGGCTGTGCACATGATCTCCCGCATCGTTACGCAGCGTCAGTTCGACACGCGTCACGGGAACAGCCCGTCCAAGATCAACCTGTAGCCAGCCGACGCCCGGGAACCCCGGATACCAGTAAGTGTTCGGCTTGCCGTCAAATGCCATGGCTGGCGCTTCTTTCACCGTGTTCGTTCGTGAAGACGAATAGGCATCAGACGGCAGACCGGCGGCAAGGTTTCGGCCCTTCTCTGCCGCTGTCACGGTGAGCGCCACATCTGCGTGGCCGTCTAACTCGAAATCGGAAGACTCCAGCCGCAGCACATACTCACCTGGCTCCGAGAACGCGCACTCCGGTTCAAGCGAGCGCGTCTGCTGCCCGAAGAAGCTCACGTCGCCCGGGCCGCAGACCTTGCGCCACTCGAACCGCCTGACGCCATACGGCTGTCCATCGTCCGAAACCTGGCCGCGCAGGCGCGCGTTCGATAGCAGCGACACCGTGCGCGGGGCCTCGGCTGTCACGCGGGGCGGCGTGTTCAACGATTGCGCCTGCGGCAGCCGCGCAAGCAAGTCGCGGTAGGCCGGCTCAAGCCCCGCCTCCGAAACAGTCTTCTGCGCCAGCGGATAGACCGTCCAATCGGCGTTCGTGCTCACCACCGTGCGTTCCTCCACAATGTCCGGCGGCTTGTGCAGGTCCATCTGCCTGCAGTGTGCGTTGTCAGTGAAGTTGTCGCGCAGCACATGGTGGCTGCCCTTGATCAGATACCATCGATCAAGCGTCTTCTCGATCACGTTGCGCTCGACCGTCCAGTAGCGGCAGTCGTTGTCGAGGTAGATGCCTTGGCTGTCTTTGCTGAAGACACCGCAGATAGAGTTGTCGCTGCACACGCAGGGCGTGCCGTCCGAACTGCCGTCCGTCCACGTATAGAACGCGCCGCCGTCAAAGGTCGTCTTCATCACGTTCTCAATGCGGTTCCAGCGCACGCTCACCTGACCGTACTGCGCGGGTGCTTTTCCGAAGAGCTTGTTCACGAGCAGCCCGATATAGGGCACGTCGCAGACGTGGTTGTGGTGGATCGTGGCCCGCAGCAGCTTGCCGGTGAGCAGGGCAGGCCCCATGGCATAGTCCTGATTCGTCCGCCGGAAGAGGTTGTTCGCGACAATGATGTCCTGCGGCGCGTCCTTGGGGTCGCGGACCGCGCCGATGCCGAGGCCCTCTGCCGAAATGTCGTCGAACACGTTGCCGATGACCTGCGCGTCTGCGACCTGAAGCAGATGCAGCCCAACGCCGCCGAGGCGCATGAAGGTGTTGCGGTGGAAGCGCAGCCGACGCGCGTCCGTCACAAAGACGTTGGCGAACGACAGCCCGCCCGCGCCGCCTTTGCCGCGCACGATGTGGCCCGGGTCATAGCCGAACCACCCCTCTTCAGCAGGACTGTGCCAGCCGGCCTCCGCGAACGTGAGCCCCTCGAAGCAGAGGTCGCTGGCCCCTTTGATCTCGACCAGCCGCTCCAGAACCGGCACGACCGTCTGCGTCTTGCCGATCGCCTCGCCGTCTTTTGGCCAGTAGTACAAGCTGCCAGCGCTCTTGTCAAAATACCATTCGCCCGGCTCATCCAGCAGTTCGAGCGCGTTCTCCAACACCACCGGCGCGAACGACTTGAAACCGACGAAGTCCGGGGCCATCCACTCAGGCGTGTCGGCGAGCCGTAGCTCCGTGCGATTAGCCGAAGCTTTGGCCACCGACTTGACCGAGAGGATGTAGTGACGCCAGCTCACCTGCTGGCGCACCTGCAGATCCTGCGGACGCGCGAATCCCGCCACGCGCAGATCTTCGACCACAATGCCGATCGCCTGCCCCTTCTCATTGCGCAACATGCCCGCCGGCACGGTCGGCGCCGAACACACGCGCGACCTCCGCTGGCCGCTGACATAGAGGTCGCGCAGCCCCTTTGGGAGCAGCGTCGCACCGAGATCGGCCTGCCACAGGGCGTGCCCGTTGACACGCACCTCTTTCCAGTCCGAAACCACGCGACCGCCGCTCAGTACGGCCTCCGCACCCTCTGCGGCACGCCAAGTAACGCCAGAATCTTCAGGCCCCAAGATCAGTGTTGTGTCGAACCGGTATATGCCGGACTGAATAATGATCTCAACGGTTCCCCTCTTTTTCAGTTCCCGCGCTGCCTGCTGCGCCGCAGCGAGCGTGGCGAATGGTGCTATTGAGGTGCCATCCCCTGAAGCTCCTGCCGCTGCCGCGACATGGATACGCTGAACGACTCCTTCCGTCTCTCCCCTCAACACTATCGCAAACAAAGAGGCTGCAACAACAGCCCCCTTCACTGTCCATCCCTGACGCATTCTTCCCCCTGTTCTATGACGGTCTCACGGTGTCGCAGTTTCCCTGGTATTGTGCTCACAGGTGAATTTACGGCGAAGTGACGAGCAGGGTGATAGTGTGTGGCGGTAACTCCAGTCCGTCACCGTGAAGTTTGCCGTTTATGATGGCGCGCGCAGCCCCGGCCGCCATGTCGTGGGTGTTGTCGGTAACAAACGGGACAGCTCGCGCGCCTTTTAGCCCCGTCAGCGCGGAGACCGTGCGCGGTATGGCTTTCCAGTTTGCGAGCACAACGCAGCTTGCTGTGCCGCCCGCGTTTTCAAAGGCGAACACATCCACCGGCACGCTCATCATGTTGCCGCTCGACGTGTGTTTGGCGATGATCGGCTCGTTATCGGCACGCAGGTCCGGCACGGTGCTGGTCGTCGCCTTGACGCGCCAGCCGGGGCGCACAGCGTGGCAGAGTTGTTCGAAGACCCGGCCGAGTTTGGTCATTTGCGGGCGCTCCTTCGGGCCGTAGAGCAGGTGCTCATCGTCCGCGGCGCTGCTGACGTGCCATCCGCGCCAGTAGAACCAGCGGGTGACGTGGAAGTCGACGAAGTCGCTGCCCATGCGTCGCACGGTGTCGAGCGCGCTATTGAGTTCGAAGTTGCTGCATTTCTCGCGCAGTTCGCCGCGGATGCCGAGCCACTTGGAGTATTCGGTCATCCACACGTCCTTGCCCGGATAGGCGTGCAGCACCGTGCGGAACGAGTCGATGCGTTCGCTGGTGCTGTATTGATGGAAGCTGAAACCGCCAAGTGCCTCGCGCAGCGCGGGATCCTGTTCGAGCGCCGAGAACTTGCCATTAGAGAAGTCGCCGAGCAGCGTCGTGATGGCCTCTGTGTGCGAGCCTTCGGTGTCGGGACCGAGCACGAGCGTATCCTTGAAGCCAGCAGCATCCAGTTTGGTGCGCAGCAACTTCACGGTGTTGCGCCAGGCCTGCTGCTGTTCGGCGGTCTTGGTCCACAAACAGGAATCGTAGGTGCGCGCGGTGCCGGGTTCGTTTTGTGGAATGATCGCCGCCGGCGCGGGAAAGCCGTGTGCGCGGAGATGCTTTGCAATGTCCACAAGGAAGTCAGCAAAGTCCCAACCTTGCCCGTCGGCGAAGGCCGGATCGAGATACTGCAGACGGTCTTCCTGCTTTCCCCAGCGGACGTGGTCAGGCAATTTCATGTAGGCCGGCGGCGACCACACCGTCAGGATGTAGCGCGCTTGCGGCGAAACCTTCTGCAGAATGGTGAGGTTGTCGCGCAAATCCTGGAGGCGCGCCTCATCGAGAGCGCCCTCGCGCGCACTGGTCAGCGGCGAGACCGGCAGGCGGAAGTAGTCGAACCCGATGGCACCGAGCATGCGATGCACCAGCAGCGGTTCCGCGCCTGCCTTCGGCAGCCATGAACCTTCGCCCGCGGCTGGTGTGCCGGTGCCATACAAAGCTGGCGCGCGGTCATACCACGACGGCACAATACCCCAGCCTTTGAATTCTGTGAGCACGCGCTCAGTGATGTGAACCTCGCCAGATGACGAATTTGTTTGTTGCGCCAGCGTTGTGTAAGAAGCGAGCGCCAGCGCACTCAGGAGGATGCGTTTGATCGGTGTTTTCATGGACTCTTTTCGAAGCGGATGTGCTTCGCGTCTCCTTGGATCGTGAGGTTGATGTCTGCGGTGTTCGTCGCTGGCCGTCCGGCGATGTGGACGTTGTCGAAGGTGATGCCGTCGGCGCTTCCGCGCAGAAGGCTCTTGCCCGCTCCATCGGCAATCTGGATGTTCTTGAAGCGGAAGTTGCGGAGCGTCGCTTGCGGCCAGTTCACGCCAAGCAAGGCGGCGGAGTCTTCGCAGCGGATGTCCTCAAACAGGTAGTCCCTGTGCTCGCAGACGCCTGTGCCATGCGGGATGACAGTGGTGAAGAGCGCCCAGTCAGCTCCCATCCACTGGCCGGAACTCCGTCCCATGTGAATCACATCGCAGTCTCGGATCGTGACATCGCTCGTCGTGAGCGATTGGTTGTTCCACCCGGCCCTGAAAATGTTAGCGACCGTCGGCCAGAAGACACAGCGCTCGACCGTGAGGCCGCTGAAGGCACCGCGTGTCGGAGGGGTTTCCTTTTGCGGTGCGCCGGGCAGATGACCGCCGCCGCCGCGATCCACGCGCAGCGCAATGCTGGCATCCTCGGGGTGGACGGCAAAGATGTCGTCGGCCGTCCGGAAAAAGCTGTCGCGCACCACCGCGCGCCCGCCGCCATACCAATCCATGCCGTCGCCGTTGAGGTTCTCCGGCATGGCGGCAATCACCTTGATATTCTCGAAGAGCGAGTCGGTGGTCCTGCGAAATTGCAGACTCCAGGTTCGTGAGCGGTTCACAAAGGTCACGCCTTCGACAACAAGGTTCTTGACGTTGTGAGTAGTCAGCGGATGCCAGTTGGGTCGGCACATCCAGCCAGAGTCGAAGTTCCGCGCGTTCGGCCCGGCATACACCGCCACCCCGCGCCCGCAGATGCGGACATTCTCCGCGTCCCAGACGTTGATCGCGCCATACAGCACTGCGCCCGGCGCGAGATAGAGCGTCTGGCCGCTGGCAAGGTCCACCGATCGCTGGTGCATGCCAGGGCCGAGCCAGGCGACCTTGGGGTCGTCCTGGCGCGGAATGTTACGTTCCGGCGGGTTGGCGAAGAGAAACAGGACTTCGTCCTCAAAGCCGCCCGTGCCGGGACGCTCGATGGAGTACTGGCCGGGCTTGGTGATGGCGAACGACACCTTGCGGCCATCGGTCTTCGGCTGGATGCCGCGCGACAGCGGGCACACGACCGCGTTGTTCTGCCAGAACTCCCCGGCTTTGAGATAGGTCTTCCCGTCGTAGCGGTTATAGTCGTTCTCGTTGATCGTGACCTGCACATCGGCTTGTCCGGTGAAGTCGAAGCTCGCGAAATGCAGATTCATCGAGGCGAAAAATACAGTG
>CAYMLQ010000357.1:0-6041 GCA_964390795.1 uncultured Lentisphaeraceae bacterium | reverse complement strand
TGGCCCCGACCAGCGCCACATCCCCCGCCACGCTCACCGACACGCCAAACCAGTCGTTCTCCCCCCTGTCGGACGCAATCAGCTTCTTGTCCATGATTGACAGGATCGGATCAATGGTGATGGGGAACTGCGCGCCGCGCACATCGCAAACGAGCTGGATGGCGGAAGCGGAGCCGGGCCGCATGACGCTGGCCAAATCGCGCCCGGCCGCATCCCAGGCCTTCAAGCCCGCATAGCGATAGCGAGCGGACCCTTGGGTCAAAATCGCCTCCTGTCCCCCCTCCGCCACCTCGACCGACAGGTCAGCGCCGAAAGCGATCATCAGGCGGACTTCATCCTTCAGCCTTGCGCCTTCATCCTTCACCGTGAAGCCCTGCTCCACGCCGTCCTTCCGGTTCTCGAACCACTCGGTGACCGCGCCGCGCGGGTATTCCACCCGGTTCTCCCGGATGACCGGCGCAGCCTCCGGCAGCGGCTCGCCATTGAGCGCCGTCGCCCGCAAGCGCAGCGCATCGTTCACCGCCAGCCCGGCGGACTCCGCCGCCACCTGGAAATCCTGTTCCCGATTGGAAGCCCGGCCCTCCGCATCGAAGGCGTACATCTGCCGCTCGACCTGCGGCCCGATCTTTGCCCACACTTCCGGCGGGACATCCTTCGGCGCCGTCGCCGCCGACACCGGCAAAAGGCCCGCGAACCCGCCCATCACGAGCAAGGCCAGCGCGCGCCTCGCGGCCGCGAGCCAGACCGAGCCGGTTGTTTTCAAACCCTGGCACTTCGTCTGCACACCGGAATAAACGCTAGTCATGGTCGAATCTCCTGAAAAAACAACCGTCACGCTGCGCCTGTCGGCTGGCTCAGCGTGGCGTTGTGCTTTATAAAACACTAACTTCCCAACGACGTCTTCGGCCCAGATCACAACCGAAGTATTGGCATGCATTATGCCGGGGGGGGCTGATAACAGTCAATCTATAATATTACCAAGACAATACGACCAAAGTGCTACGGGCGCATCCCCGTTTTCACTGACCGGGTGCTCCCCCGAGCGAAACCGGAGTCGCGGCGGCTCAGCGGGGACGCTTCGCCCTACCTGCTCCGCACCTGTCAACTGCTTGGCCGCAAAGGGCGGAAAGCGGTTCGTTGCTGAGTTTCTAGGCCCATCCGAAGTTGCTGCATTTTTTTTGCCTGTATTTTTTGCCTTGATTTCCACGTGTGTAACCCCAATAATGGCCCCTTTTTCATCACTGTAGAAGGCGATAACCATGAGTCAAGAGACCATTCCAGCTGCGGACACCTCCAAAGACGCAGTTCAGCCCATTCCCAAAAGTCTTCCGATTGAGCTGCTTCCGCTGTACGACTGGTGGAAAGCCAACGGTAGCCAGTTTCTCATCACGCTGGCCGCGGCCGCGATTCTGATCGGCGGGGCCTTCGCCTTTAAGCAGTATCGCGCGGACAAGATCGCCGCCGCCAACAAAGAACTGCTTCAGGCGAACACGCTCGAAGAGCTTGAGTCGGTCGTCGCCAAATACGGTTCCACCAAAGCAGGAAACGCAGCCCGCCTGCGTTTGGGCAAGGCCTACTACGACGCGTCGAAATACGAAGAAGCCCTGAACACCTACGACGCCTGCCTGAGCCGGGGCGCCCCGAAGGGGTTCGCCGAAATCGCCCAGATCGGCCGCTGCCACACGCTCGAGGGTTTGAATCGTTTGGACGAGGCGCTCGCCGCCTACGAAGCGTTCAGCAAAGCCTCAGCCGACCACTTTCTCTACCCGCAGGCTCAGATGGGCATTGTCCGCATCTACACCTTGAAGGGTAAAAAGGATGAGGCCAAGAAGCTGCTTGAGAACCTCAAGGCCCAGAAATCCGACAGCCCCGCCTTGAAAATGGCGTTCGCCAATCTCGAAGGGGTCGTCAATCGGTATGAGCCGCGCGCCGCGCGCTCGCTCTTCGAAGCCGCAAACGAGGCCGCCGCCCCAACGGTCACGCCGCCCTCGTCTCCAGTTCAAGCGCCCGCGCCGGTTCAAGCGCCCGCGCCCGCGAAGTAGTCGGGCAGACAACCGAAGCAGGCATAGAAAAAAGGGTTCAGGCCATCAGCCTGAACCCTTTTTTCGTTTTGTCAACGGAACGCTCAATACGCGCAGCAATTCTAAATTTGGCTTCTGAGCCACGGGAATGCAAGCTAACGCCTGTACTACGAACGGTTTCTTACACGGAAAGAAGCGTTTGTAGTGCAGCCTTCAGGCTGTCTCAAGCCAAATTTAGAATTGCTGCAATACGCGCGCTTGCCGTGCCAGACTGCCGCAACGCCCGACCGACCGAATCAGATCACGTAATTGTTCACCTCGGTCGAGTCCGCGTAGCGCCGCAGCACCTCCGCCAGCGTGATGCCCTTCAGCGCCTTGGCGACCGTCTGGTTCACCTCCATCCAGACCGAACGCGCCACGCACGTGTCGATGCGGTCGCACGCGTCTTCACTGGTCAAACACTCCACCAGCGACAGCGGCCCCTCCAAGGTGCTGACCACTTCGAGCATGTCGATCTCATCCGGACGCCTCGCCAACGCATACCCGCCCTTGGCCCCGCGCGTCACGCTCAGCAAGCCCGACGTCTTGAGCGGATTGATCACCTGCCACAGATACTTCACGGAAATCTCCTGGCGCTTGGCGATGTCGTTCAGCGTGACAGCCCCCTTGTTCTGGTGCAACGCGATATCCACCAGCGTGCGCAGTCCGTAACGTCCTTTTGTTGATACTCTCACGTCTGTGTCCTCTTATTTCGATTTGATTCGGATAGTCTACAACATTTGTTGAAATAAGAAAACAGATATTTGTGTGTTTCAGAAGCGAGCCGCTGCTGTTATACTCGATCAACTCAAAACCTGTCGTCAGGAGCCTGCCATGAACCTACGCCTTATGGGGACGGTCTGCCTATTCGCCTGCCCGCTGCTCGCCGAGCGCGCCAACCCGTCCTTCAACGACGGCTGGCGCTTCCACAAAGACCCGACCGCCGCCCTCGACGCCTCAGGCGCCGCCTTCGACGATCAGGCGTGGCAGCCGGTGCGCATCCCGCACGATTGGGCGATCTCGGGCCCCTTTGACCCCAAGGCCGACGGCGGCACCGGCAAACTGCCCTGGCGCGGCGTCGGCTGGTATCGCAAGACCTTCACTCCCGCAGCCGCCGACGCCGGCAAACGCGTCTACCTCGACTTCGACGGCGTCATGGCCAGCCCCGAGGTCTACATAAACGGCAAGAAGGCTGGTGGGTGGGACTACGGTTACCTCGGCTTCCGCGTGGACGCCACGCCCTTTATCCTCTTCGGCAAGCCCAACACGGTCGCCGTCAAGGCCGACACCCGCAACCACAACTCGCGCTGGTATCCCGGCGCGGGGCTCTACCGCAAGGCCACCCTCACGCTCTGCGACCCCGTGCATATCGCACACCAGGCTACTTTTGTCACCACGCCCGAGGTCAGCGCCGCCCGGGCGACTGTGCAGGTGGCCTCGGCCCTGACCAACGCGACGGCGCAGGCCGTCGTCGCCGCGGTGACCGTGACCCTGCTCGATCCCGACGGCAAGACCGCCGCCACGAAGACCCTCAGCGTGGAGGTGAGCCCCGGCGCCGGCGCGCCGCTCGAACACCTCTTCACTCTCACTGCTCCGCGCATGTGGGACGTCGGCTCGCCCACGCTCTACCGCGTCCGCATCACGGTCAAGGCCGGCACACTCACGGACTCCGAGACCACGCGCTTCGGCATCCGCTCCTTCGCATTTCCGCCCGACGACGGCTTCCACCTCAACGGCCGCCGCGTCCAGCTCAACGGCGTGAACCTCCACGCGGATCTCGGGCCCCTCGGCATGGCCTTCAACCGCTCGGCCATGCAGCGCCAGCTCGAAATCATGAAGGACATGGGCTTCAACGCCCTGCGCACCAGCCACAATTGCCCCTCTCCCGAGGTGCTGGACCTCTGCGATGAGCTGGGGATCTTCGTCTGGAACGAGGCCTTCGACAAGTGGGAGGGCACCTCTGGACGCCGCGGCGACCAGAATCTCGAGGAGTACGTCTCGCGCAACCTGCGCCAGTTCGTGCTCCGCGACCGCAACCACCCCTGCGTCTTCATCTGGTCCATCGGCAACGAGATCCCGCCCGCCAAGCCCGGCGACGCCAAAGACCCCGGCATGACCGAGTCCCGCTGCACCCTTTTCCGCGAAGTCATCCGCGCGCTCGACGCCACGCGCCCCGTCGGCATCGGCTGCTGCCACGGCAACGCCATCGGCATGGGCGTCTTCGAGAACCTCGACCTCACCGGCTGGAACTACGGCGGCCAGTACGCCAACATCAAGAGCAAGTACCCGGACAAGCCCGCGCTCTACTCCGAATCCGCCTCGGCCCTCAGCTCCTACGGCTACTACGCCGTGCCGCCGCCCCAGAACAAGATCGACTACGCGGTGGCCGACCGCGAGGTCTGCTCCTACGACCACAACGCCGCGCCCTGGTCCGACATTCCGGACCTGGAGTTCGCCCGCATGGCGCGCGACCGCTATTGCGGCGGCGAGTTCGTCTGGACCGGCCTCGATTACCTGGGCGAGCCGACCCCCTACATGCACTACTTCGAGCAGATGCGCCAGTTCCCGCAGGAGGAGATGGCCCGCAGCTCCTACTTCGGCATCGTCGACCTCTGCGGCGTGCCCAAGGATCGCTTCTACCTCTACCGCGGCCACTGGAACACCAACGCCGTCACCCTGCACATTCTGCCGCACTGGAACTGGGCCGGCAAAGAGGGCCAGAAAGTGCCGGTCTACGTCTACACCAGCGGCGACTCGGCCGAACTCTTCCTTAACGGCAAGTCCCTTGGCCGCCGCGCCAAGGGCCAGCAGCAGCCCAAGCCCCTCAACCTCGCGGCCGGAAAGGCAGCGACCGCTTCGACCTGCGAGACCGCGCTGCACAACAACCCCGCCGCCCACGCGCTCGACGGCAGCGGCGACACGCGCTGGTGCGCCTCCGGTCCGGAGAAGGCGCAGTGGTGGCAGGTGGACCTCGGAGCGTCCACGGCCTTCCGCTTCCTCTCGCTGACCTTCGAGGGCGAGGCCGCAGCATACCAGTACGAGATCCTTACCTCCGACGACGGCGCGGCCTGGACCCCGTACGCCGCCCGAAAGCTGGGCGCAAAGGAACCTGCGTTCTTCGCCCAGCCCGCGACCTGCCGCTACGTGCGCGTGACCTTCTCCGACCTCGTCAAGAACCGCTGGGCCTCGATCCGCGAAGTCATCCTCTCCAACGAAGCGGCCGCGCCCTCCAACCCCTACTACGACGTGTGCGACACCTACCGGCTGCGCTGGCTGGAGGTGCCCTACGAGGCGGGCGAACTCAAGGCCGTGGCCTACAAGGACGGCGCGGTGATCGCCGAAACCGTTATGCGCACCGCCGGCAAGCCCGTGGCTGTGAAGCTCACGCCCGAGCAGACCGCGCTCCCGTCGGACGGCGAGAGCGTGGTCTTCGTGCAGGTGGACGTGGCGGACGCCGCCGGCACGCGCGACCCGCGCGCCACGAGCCGCATCCGCTTCGCCCTCACCGGCCCCGGCGAAATCGTGGCGGTCGGTAACGGCAACCCGCGCGGCCTCGACGCCTTCACCGACACCGCCAGCCACCCGCTCTATTTCGGCAAGGCCGTGGCCGTCCTGCGCCGCCAGGCCGGCACCACCGCACCCGTCACCCTCACCGCCTCCGCCGACGGACTCGCGACCGCGACCGCGACGCTGAAATAACCTAACCAGAACGGGTCGTTCGGCGTGCTCGCCTCCGAGTGCAAGTCCGGCCCAGTATGTGGAACGGAAGGGGAATTTGACCCAATTGAACGCTCCGTGGACGGTGTTTTTCACGAATCATCCGCCCACAGGCTTCACAAACGGCGTGGTCGACGCGGTTGGAACTAACCGGACGCAGGTCTACCGCGTGCGCGCCGTTCGATAAAACAATGTCCGGCATGAAGGGGTGAAACTGATAAAAAAGGCCTGATTTACTGGCCTTTTTAACGTTTCCCTCACCGT
>CAYMLQ010000356.1:0-6059 GCA_964390795.1 uncultured Lentisphaeraceae bacterium | reverse complement strand
TTCTTCGACGACACAGTAGTAGCCGCCCAGCCCCGCAACGTAAAAACACCGCCGCCCAGGCATGTTGGACAGTTTCACTTCTCTTTCGACAACAACCGTTATGTCGCGGTGATTTACCCGATAAACGCCTCTTGCTTCGATTCGCATGTTTTGTTCCTTTCCACTTCACCAACCAGCCAATCCGCCAATCATCCTTCATCCCTCAGCCTTCAACCTTTCACCCAGGTTTCTTGCCGCGTTTGCCGCGCCGCAGCCGCGCGTGCTGCTTGCGCACCTTGCGCGGGAACAGCTCCCCGAGCACCGGATTCTTTTCCAGCACTCGCTCGTGCCGCTTCTCCACAGCGTCCACGCTCTTGCCCATCAGCTCCGCGATTTTGGCGTACGGCATGCCGCCGTACCGGAGGCGCACCACCTCCAGCGCGTCCTTGGGCAGCGACATCAGCAGGCGCACCGCGTCCGCCAGCACGCTGATCGGCAGCAGGTCATCTTCGCAATCCCGAACTCCGTCGGCGCTGAGCATGGGTTCCGCCTTGCAGCCAGAACCCCTTGCGTCGTCAACAGCGAGCGGGGCCGGGTCGTCCTCTCCAGCCAGCTCCGCCCCCAGTTCATCCAGACGCTCGCCAGGATCGGTGACGCCCGCCGCGCCGCCCCAGTGCCATTCGTCAAACGGCACCGTCCCCGCCGAGCTTTCGCTCAGCGTGCACGAGCTGCAAGGCGTCTGCTCGAACGGCGTCCCGTCGTGCTCCCATTTTTTGATCATCGCCGCCCACCGGCACCTGTGACACATCATCGCCCACCTCCGATCCCAATCCCACAACTCGTCCCAACTCTCAAACTCCCGCACTCTCGAACTCTCGCACTTCAGAACTTCTCTTTCCCTGCTTTTCCCCTGCACGATGCAGGGGACGCGGCCCGCGCGGGTGCCGCCCCTCAAAAGCCGCTTACAGCCCCCGCCTGATGTCGCTTCACGCTCCAAGCGCCGTCTTTGCCCCTGACCGCCCAGACGAACGCGAAACACGGGAACGCCGCCACAGCCTCGCGGAAGGCCGTCGCCGCCCGGCCATGCGACCCGAAGCGGTAGGAGCCCTTGACCTCATGCAGTTCGACCGCACCGCCGTCACTCATCACAACCCAGTCAGGCGTATACCGGCTCCCGCCTGGCAGCCTCAGCGTGACCGCCTCGTAAAGTCCCTTGCCGTGCAGATGCAGCCGGTTGTACTCGGCTTCGGTCTTGTTGGGACCGCTGACACGGCTGTTTGTTTCGCTGACGCAGTCCGCCCCCGAGCCCGGTGTCAGGACTGCCACCCCCGCCCCGCCGGACAATCCCGGCACCGTTCCGTCGCGATCACGACCGCCCTGCTTGGCCAGCGCCGCCTCAACCCTTTTCCGCAAGGCGTCGGACATCTCTGAAAGTTTGAGCCGCATGTCCTTTTCTCCTTCCCCCTCCCCAGGATTAACCCGCCTCAAAGCGGGGTTTAATCCTAGAGAGATGATTTATAATCTCTCTAGTATTCCCCTTTAGGGGGATACCGCGCGTGTGCGTACTCGTACTCTGCGCATGCCGCCCTCGCGCCCGCGCGTAGCGCACTCCGCATCCGAAAAAATCCGAAAGTCATAACTCGCATACCCTGAGTATGCCACTTACGCCGAACAGCGTTTTTCACCTTTAGGCATACGCAACGCGCGCACGCGCGAGGCCTGTCATCCGAAAGAGGGGTCATAGTACACTCCCGTCCATTCCCTGGTTTCGCGGTCAAACTTCACGAACCCGCGCTCCTGCAGGTTGCGCAGGATGTGCCGCGCCTTCTCCGGCGTCTCGGGAAATCCCGTGCTCTCCAAGACGCCGCACACCCACAAGATGACGGGCGACTTCTCCGGATCGCGGTCGCCCTTGAGCGGCGGCATCTGCTCGAAGCCCATCCCGTCGTACTTGCTGGCCGCGCTGGGCGCACGGGGCACCTCGGCCTTCTTGCCCTTCCAGTCGGGTTCCGGACGCACCTTGCCCGGCGCGGGCAACCAGCAGATGTCGCTTCCGGAGGCGTGCATGATCTCGGCCTTCACCGGACACCCGGCGCGGTCGGAACGCTTGCCGTGCTCCAGCACGAACCGGTTCTCGCAGCCTTCCATGCGCAGCAGCGTCGAGGTGGAACGCGCCCAGTTGGTGATGTCGCTTGACCCGATGCCGAGGTAAGCCAGATCGTGCCCCTTGTACTTGGCGTCGTCACCCTTCGGCGGCTTGCCCGTGTGATGCACCATCACCACGCCGCAGTTGTAATCCTCGATCACCGGCGAGAGCTGGTTGCGCAGGAACCGCCCGGTGTCCTGCATCTTTCCCACCTCGCCGCCGAGGTATGCCAGCAGCGGGTCGATCCACACGATGTCCGGCCTATGGATCCGGCAAAGGTGGGCCACGAACTCAGCGAACTCCCCGCCCGAATAGCGCGAGCAGTGTACCGTCCGGAAATTCGCGTCCAGGAGCGCCCGCTCCTGCGCCGTCAGGCCCAGCCCCTTGCACACACCCACGAACGTCTCATGCATGTCGCCCCGGTTGTTCTCCGCCTGGATCATGAGGTTGCGCAGCGGCCCCTTCACCCGCAGCCCGAACAGCGGACGGCCCACGCTGAAACTGACCGCCCCCTGCATGGCGAAGACCGACTTGCCCACGCCCGACTGCGCCACCAGCAGCCACGCGCCCTGCCGGCACAGGAACCGGTCGCCCACCAGGCTGTCTTCAGGCGGCTCTTCCTCAAGCTGGTCAGGCCCCAACGCAGCGGATCGGAAAGCGCCCTCCTCGCGTTCGGACAGCCACGCGTCGAACGTGTCCGGCCCGCACGGCCCGCTCACCAGATACTGCGGCTTGCCCGCCCTCACTGGACCCGGCAGGCGCGACAGCCGCGAACAGTTGCGGCACTTCACATCGACCTTGAGACCCGCCGCCTCACAGGCCGCAAAGAGCGCCGCCGTGCGCTCGGCATACACCGCCTTGTCCGTCCCGGCCGCCACGCGCACCACCGCATGGACGCTCTTCCCGCCGCTGTGAACGATGGCCGCACAAGGCAGCCGCAGCGACCGCACCGCCGCGAGCTGACGCCCGATGTCCTGCTCATCGCCCTCGACCAGCACATGGTCGAAGCGCGTCACGTTGGCGTTGTTCACTCCCGCCCCGTCGAGCGGGTTGATCCGCGCCCATACCCCGGCCTCGGGGTTCCAGTCGCCCAGCACGAACCGCAGCAGCGCCTCGCCCGTGTACCCCTTGGCGGCGTACTTGTCCAAGTCCGACTCGATGTCGGCCCGCGTGCGCGTCACGCCGCGCCCGAGCGGCTTGTACTTGCCGTCCTCGCCCTTGAAGCTCTGCACGACATAATTCACCCGGTCTTCCGGCTGGTACAGCGCCGCCAGCCACGCCCGCAGGTCGGACTCAGGGTCTCCCGACGGCGCTGGCATCTCTTCGCTGTAATCGGCCGCGCCCAGCCCCGCGTTGCGCTCCGCCGCCGGCCGCCCGATCTCCCCGTCCCACGGGATCACCTCATCGTCATCCGGTCTCCGTCTTCTGCCCTCTGATCTCCGGCCTCCGTCTTCGGGCCTCTGGCCCGCCGGCGGCTCGCGTGGCGTGCCGCGCCACGCGCTCCGCAGCGCGGCCTGCGCCTCTTTCTCTCCAAGCGGCGGCACGCACATCCGGGCGAACAGATCCAGAAGTCCCTCGGCGCTCGACAGGCTGATCCGCGCGTCGCGGCACTGCGCCGCCAGCCAGAACGCCCGGTCGTTCCGGCTGCCTTCCGCCGCCCCGGCCCGCGCGGCGTCCTCGATATACCTCGGTATCACGTCGCCAGTCATGCGAACCACCTTTCCGGCCCACTCCAATTCGCACCTTTGATCGAATCCATGAGCGCGTTCGCCTCTTTTTCGGTTATGACACCGATCCCGTCATAGCCGTACTTCGCCAGCACCTTGAGCTTGCCGAGCGTCGCCATCTTCATGCGGCTGCGCTCCACCATCTTGGTCAGCAGCCGGCTCGCATGCCCTTTGCACGCCACGCTCTCCGCCGCGATGCCGAACCGCTCCAGCGCCTTGAGCTGCGGCTCTGTCGCCTTATCCTGCTCCCAACGCATCACCGGCTCATAGTCCGCCAGATCGGCGTCGCCGATCATCACACCCAGCATGAGCGGGTCAACCAGCCGCGCCTTCTTGCGCTGCTGATCTTTCAGCGCACGCGCCAGCGCCTCATGCCGCTTGCGGGCCTCTTCGTCATTTGCCAGCTTCTCCAGGTCCATCAGATCCATCTGCTCGCATCCGCACGCCGCCTTGCTCTCCTGAATCGCCGTCATCCCCGCCATCGTCTCTTCGCGCGAGGCGATCAGGTGGCACGGCTTGCATAGGTCGTGCTCCGCCGTCTGCCACAGGAAGTCGAGCAGCAGCAGGTCGCGCTTGCCCGGAAACAGCCGCGTGCCGCGCCCGACCATCTGCGTGTAGAGCGACCGGCTCTTGGTCACCCGCAGCGGCAACACGCAGTCGACGGACGGCTCATCAAACCCTTCTGTGAACAGCATGGCGTTGCTGCACAGCTTCGGCCCCGGCGCGGCCAGCCACGCCTTGACCTCCTCGCGGTCCTCGCTCTCGCCGTCCACGTGCCGCGCGTCGATGCCCCGCGCCCGGCACAGCGCCACGAACTTCCGGCTGGTCACGCACAGAGGCAGGAACGCCAGCGTCTTGCGCTCCTTGCACCGCAGGGACACCTCCAGCGCGATCCGCTCCAGGTACGGGTCGAGCGCGTCCCCCACGTCACTCTCGGAATAGTCCCCCGCCTTCGTGCCGACGCCCGACAGATCCACCTTGAGCGGCACCGTCTGCGCCGTGATCCGGCACAGGTTGCCGTCCGCCACCGCCTGCCGCAGCCCGTACACATACGCCACAGACTCGAATACCTTGCCGAGGTTGCGCTTGTCGCCCCGGTCCGGCGTGGCCGTCACGCCCAGCATCTTCGCCGCAGGGAAGCGCTCGAAGATCCGCTGGTACGACGGCGCCAGCGCGTGATGGGCCTCATCGGTGATGACCGCGCCGAACTCGTCCGGGGCATACCGGTTCAGCCGCTTCTCACGCATCAGCGTCTGCACCGAGCCCACCACCACCGGAAAGAACGACCCCGCGCCCGTCTCGCCCGCCTTCTCCACCGCGCTGTCGATGCCCGTCGCCGCGTGAAGCTTGTCCTGCGCCTGACGGATCAGCTCATCGCGGTGCGCGAGGATCAGCACGCGCTGACCCCGCTTGACCAGCGTCTGCGCGATCAGTGAGAACACCACCGTCTTGCCCGTGCCGGTCGCCATCTCCAACAGGGTGGCCCGCCGGGTCTCCCACTCGCGGAACGTGGCGTCATGCGCCTCAACCTGATAGCCGCGCGGCGTCATCATAACGACCACCTCTCCTATCTCGACCCTACGCCTTCAGCCTTCTCATTTACTTCATCGTTGAGAGTTGAGCGTTCAGCGTTGAGCGTTCTCTCCTTCCCCGCCCACCGCCGCCTGCAGCAGTTTCTCAAGGTCTGACGCCAGCACGCCAGACGCGCGGGTCGACCCCGGCAGCTTCGCCTTACGGATAATGCCGCGCCGAGCCAGGTAGTGAACGCTGCGCTCAGTCCGGTTCAACCGGCTCGCCGCCTCTTCAAAAGAGAGGATCTTCTCAGCCGGCTTGTCCTGCGCAGGCCCGTCGATCCCCAGCACGCGGAGCAGGGTCTCACGGTCAGCGCGTGTGCGCACCGGATCGCTTTCGAGAATCGCCTTGCATGCGACAAGTGTTGCGTTCTTCATCCCCTTGCCCTCCTTACGAGAAATCCGGTTCATCGTTCGCGCCCGCCACAACGCCGTCCTCAATGATGATCGTGCATTCGTCGCCGTCACCCACCCGCGTGCCGATCGCCTGAAGCCCCTGCGCCTCCAGCCAGCCCGTGAACGTCCGCAGCGTCTTCCGATCCATGCGCTCCATGCCGTCGATCAGCACGAACTTGCACTGCGGCATCACCGCCCGGCTGACAGCCGTCGCGAGGATCAGCCGCTCGCTCTCGCTCA
>CAYMLQ010000355.1:0-6103 GCA_964390795.1 uncultured Lentisphaeraceae bacterium | reverse complement strand
AAGACAACACGCACTTCGCGGGCAGCGGCATGCTGACCGTCCTGCGCGACAACTCAGGCACGATGTTGAGCATCCGTTAGGTTCGATAGGGACCGACGTCTACTTCGCAGGTAAAGGCAAAGTGACCGTGCTGCGCGACGATTTCGGAACGATACCCACGGTGCGATAGGCGCGTGCCTAGGAGCGTGCAGCTTGGGAGCGGGGACACTCTTGTCCCCGTGCTTCCCGTATTCTTCCGGCGCCTCGGCCGCCTGCCCATACAGCGCGTGCTGGTCGGCGAGGCCGTAGTTGGCCGGACGCGGCGCGCCTGACAGAATCGCAGCCAGCAGGACGCGGAGTTGCTGCACGTCCTTTGTCTCGCAAACAAAAGACAAACACTGCGCCGGCTGTAGGCAGCAATTCTAAATTTGAATTCAACGTTCGCCCGCAACCGCGCTCGGAGATCGCGGGCCACCTCGCGCAGCGCGTCTTTCAAGGGGTGGCGCGCGGCCTCCGGACGCGCCCTGCGCAAGATTCCGCGCAGGTTTGTGAACGAAAAAGCCAAATTTAGAATTGCTGGGCCGTAGATTGTCAGGGCGGCCCGTATCTGCTACTCTTCTGCATGTTTTAAAAGGGGAAATCATGAAGAGCAAGCAATGTGTGATGGGGGCGGTCGCGCTTTTTTCGGTTTGGGGAGTGTCCGCGCAGACGCCGGTCGCGGGGCGCTTTATTCGCGTGGAGATACCGAAGGAGAAGGCCACGCTCTCGCTGGCCGAGATGCAGGTATTTTCGAAGGGCGTCAACGTCGCGCTGAAGCACAAGGCCCAGCAGAGCCAGGACGCGCACGGCGGCACCGCCGACCGCGCGGTCGACGGCAACACCAACACCTCGTGGGGTGGCAACTCCATCACCCACACGCCGGAAAACCAGCCGAACCCGTGGTGGGAGGTTGACCTGGGCGCCGAAGTGGCGGTCGAGCAACTCGTGGTCTGGAACCGCGTGGAGGAGGTCAAGCGCCTGTGCGACGCGTCGGTCATGATCCTCGGAGCGGACCGCCAGGTGAAGTGGGAGCAGACGATCACGAACCCCACGCCCACCTCGAATCCGCTGGCCGTCGACGCCGCGCAGAAGAGCGCGGCGGTCGGACGGACCATCCCGCGCAAGATCGACCCCGCCACCGACGATGAGATTCGCGCGGCATACGAGAAGAAGGCCAACTGGATCGAGTCGGCCCTCGCCACGCAAGTCAAGCTGGAGGCGTTCCACAACCTGAAACCCCTGACGGCCCGCCTGATGCAGGACTTCCCTGCCGCCAAGCAGGAGATCGCCGAGGAGTTCGCGGGCACCGGCATCTACAGCAGCAAACAGTCCGGCACGCTGGTCGAGCTGGCCCGGCGCTATGTCGGCAACATGCCCGACCCGCTGCGCAAGGAGTTCAGCCAGAAGGCGGACGCCGTCAAAAGCGTCGAAGACCTCGCCCCGATACGCCAGGCCTTCTGCGCCGGCCGGGATCAGACCTTGAAGCTCACCGCGCTCAAGACGTTTAATCCCGACGCGCTGGAGCGCGCCATCAGCGCCTACGCCCAGAAATTCCCCTCCATTTACAAGGACAAGGACGCCCTGCTCGAACGCGTGGCCGAGCTGCGCAAGGTCGCCGCGGCGGCCGGAAACGACTTCGCCGCCAAGCTTGCGGCGGCGCAGCAGATCGAAGCCCTCACAGATGCGGTCTACCTGAAGCACCCGGCCGTCGATTTCAAGGAGCTGCTCTTCGTGCGGCGCTCCTCGGGCTCTGTCCATAACGGGCTCCCCCAGAACTGGCAGGGCAACTCCTCTGTGCCGCTGCACGGCTACGTCAACGACGTGGTGCGCGCGCCTCTCAAGCAGGGCGGCCAGGCGCCGCAGGTGGTCTACGAGAGCGAAAGTTTCATCGGCGACGTGGACCTCGATTACGACGCCGAGAGGATCATGTACTCCTGCGGCAAGCCGGACGAGCGGGGCTGGCGCGTATTTGAGACGCGGCTGAGCAAGCCCGGCAGTTTCAAGGAGATCACGCCGCCCGACCAGCCGGACGTCGATTTCTACGATCCGTGCTACCTGCCGGACGGCCGGCGCCTGTTTGTCGCGACCAGCGGCTACCAGGGCGTGCCGTGCGTGGGCGGCAGCGACTATGTCGGCAACATGCACTCGATGGATCCGGACGGCACCATCCGCCGCCTGGTGTTCGACCAGGACAACAGCTGGTGCCCGACGGCCCTGGTCAACGGCCGCATCCTCTACCTGCGCTGGGAATACACCGATTCGGCCCACTACTTCTCGCGCGTGCTGATGAGCATGAACCCGGACGGCACGGACCAGAAGGCCTTCTACGGCAGCAACTCCTACTGGCCGAACAGCCTCTTCTACGCGCGGCCCCTGCCGGGCTCGGCCACCAAGTTCGTCGGCATCGTCAGCGGCCACCACGGCCACGCGCGCAAAGGCGAGCTGGTGCTGTTCGACGCCTCGCGCGGCCGGCACGAGACCTCCGGCGCGGTGCAGCGCATCCCCGGCTTCGGCAAGCCGGTCGAGAACATCACGCGCGACGCGCTGGTGAACGGCTCGAACCCGCTCTTCCTCCATCCCTTCCCGCTGAGCGACGAACTCTTCCTCGTCTCCATGCAGGCGGAGAACGGGCTGTTCATGATCGTGCTGGCCGATATCTACGACAACCTGATCCCGCTCTGGCAGTCGGCCTCGGACAACCTCTACGAGCCGGTCCCGGTCAAGACGCAGCCCAAGCCGGTGCTGCCCGCCGACCGCTATGTCAAGGGCGCCAAGGACTGCACGGTCTACCTGGTTGGCGCCCAGTTGGGCGAAGGCCTGCGCGGCGTGCCGGCCGGCAAGACCAAAGCCTTCCGCGTCTTCCAGTACGAGTACTCGCCGCGCAACGCGGGCGGCCATTACGACATCGGCTTCGAGGGCCCGTGGGATCCGCGCGTGATGCTCGGCACGGTGGACGTGGAGGCGGACGGCTCCTGCATGTTCACGGCGCCCGCCAATGTCCCGCTCGCGATGCAGCCGCTGGACGAGAACGGCAACGCCCTGCAGATCATGCGCTCCTGGTTTGTGGGCATGCCGGGCGAGCGGGTCTCGTGCCAGGGCTGCCACGAGCAGCAGAACAACTCGCCCGCCAGCCACGCGACCAAGGCGGCCGTGAAGAAAGCCCAGGCCATCAAGCCGTGGTACGGCCCGCGCCGCAACTTCGCCTTCGAGCGCGAGGTGCAGCCCGTGCTCGACCAGTCGTGCGTCGGCTGCCACAATAGCAAGTCCACGGCCAAGAGCGCGCTCGGCCTGCCTCTTCCGAACTTCGAGAACACCCGCGGCGACGGCGGCTTCTCCACCGCCTATGTGAACCTCCACCCCTACGTGCGCCGCAACGGCCCCGAGGGCGACTACCATCTGCTGACCCCGCTGGAGTTTCACGCCGAGACCTCCGAGCTGGTCCAGCTCCTCAAGAAGGGCCACAAGGGCGTGACGCTGAGCCCCGAACAGTGGGACCGGCTCATCACCTGGATCGACCTCAACGTGCCCTACTGGGGCAGCTGGACCGAGCGCACCGGTGGCGGCAAGAAGGAGATCCTGGCGCTCAGGCGCGAGATGGCCGTCAAATACGCCAACGACGACTTCGACCCCGAGGTCGTCGCCAACCCTTACAAGCCGACCGCGTTCACGGCGCCGCAGCCGCCTGCCGCGCCCGCGCCCGCGCCCGCCGTCAGCGGCTGGCCCTTCGACGCGTCAGCGGCCAAGGCCAAGCAGGGCGGGACTTCAGCCGCCGAGTTCGAGATCGGCGGGGGGCAGACGCTGAAGCTCGTCAAGATTCCCGCCGGTTCGTTTGCGATGGGGAGCAATGAAGACACGCCCGCCGAGCGTCCCGTGAGCGCGGCGACGGTTGACAAGCCCTTCTGGATGGGCGCGACCGAAGTCACGCTGGCGCAGTTCCGGCAGTTCGACCCCGCCTTCGAGAACGGCGTGTACGACAAGCACTACAAGGATCAGGTCAACCGCGGCTACTTCATGAACGAGTCGAACTTCCCCGCGATCCGCGTGACGTGGGAGCAGGCCAGCGCCTACTGCGCGTGGCTCTCCAAGAAACTCGGCAAGAGCGTGCGCCTGCCCACCGAGGCGCAGTGGGAGTGGGCCTGCCGCGCGGGCGCGGCCACGCCGCTGAACTACGGTGACGTCAACGCCGACTTCTCGAAGAACGAGAACCTGGCGGACTACATGCTGATCGAACTGGCGGTCGAAGGGGTCGACCCCAAGCCGATCGCGAAGGGCGACGACCCCAAGCCCGCCAAACTCCCCTCGCCGCTCTACGATTACGAGCTGCGTGACCGCCGTTTCAACGACGGCGTGCTGCATCTGGCCAAGGTCGGCAGCTACGCGCCCAACGCGTGGGGCCTCTATGATATGCACGGCAACGCCGCCGAGTGGACCCGCTCGGCCTACAAACCGTATCCCTACAGCGACACGGACGGCCGCAACAACGTCACCGTGGACGAGCGCAAGGTCGTGCGCGGCGGCTCGTGGTATCGCCGCCAGCACCGCGCCACCTCGTCGTGGCGCTGGTCCTATCCCGGCTGGATGCGCCCCTATGACGTGGGGTTCCGCGTGGTGATCGAAGAGCGCTAGAACGGGTTTGTATAAGGTGTTACCGTTTCGGGACGCCTCTCTGATGCGTCTTATCTGACCACCTGACAAAATGATTTCATTTCATTTCGATTGGGATGACTGCGGTGGCGGCGTCAACTGCGGCGGCACCATCGGGTCAGGAGGCACCGTGCTCAACTGCGTGATCGTCGGCTGCTCGGCTTACTGGGGTGGCGGGGGCGCGGCACATGGCACGCTTGGCAATTGCCTCCTTTCAGGCAACAGTATTTCCGCATCGGCCTCCTTCAGCGGCGGCGGCGGCGTGTATGGTGCCGTGCTGAATAATTGCACAATTTGGGGAAACACGGCGTTAACCCAGAGCGGCGGCGGTGTGATCAACGGATCGTTGTACAACTGCATTGTGTGGGGGAACACCGCGTCATCTGGAGCGAACCACGACATGTACTCCACCCTCATCTATTGTTGCACGCCCGGGGGCAGTGGCTCCAACATCTCAGGCGACCCGCTGTTCGTGAATGCGGCGGGCGGCAACTACAGGCTCCAGGCCGGGTCGCCGTGCATCGGCGCGGGGAACAACAGCTACGTTCAGGGGTCCACCGACCTCGACGGCAACCCGCGCACCGTCAATACCACGGTCGATATGGGCGCCTATGAATATCAGTCGGCATCCACCGTACTGCTGGTGGCCAGCGCCGGGGCGCACGGCACGGTCACGCCGGCCAGCACCAATGCCGCCATCGGCAGCAGCCCGGTGTTCTCCGTCAGCGCCGCGACCTACTACCGCATCCAGACCCTCACGACCAACGGCGCCTCGGTGGGCTGGGCGTTCAACAACAACAGCACGGCCACGAACTACACATGGGGCAACGTGAAGGCGGCCGGGACGCTCGCCGCGACCTTCGCCGACCGCGTGACGTCCGACGAGGGGCATGTGCCCTACTCGTGGATGGCCGCGCGCGGCCTGCTCACCGACACGAACAGAACGAACGGCAGTTGCAGCGATACGGACCACGACGGACTCACGGCGTGGCAGGAGTACATCGCTGGCACGGAGCCGACGAACGCCGCGTCCGTGCTGCGCATCCAGAACATCATCTCGGCTGGCGGTTCCAACATCGTCCGGTGGTCGAGTTCGGCGGCGGTGCGGTCCAAGTACAACTTGCTCAGTTGCACGAATCTGGCGGGCGGCGTCTGGCTCCCCTACACGAACAACGTCCTCTCAACCCCGCCGACCAACAGCCTGGCGCTGCCCATGCTCGGACGGAAGAAGATGTTCTTCAAAGTGACGGTCACGAACTAAGTATGTTGCGGCAGGGGACTGGCGGCGGGTTGCGGGGAACCCGCCCGACCCGGGACGGTACGTTTCAGGCTTCTCTCGCCTCAGACGGCCATACCCCCTGTCGCTGACCGATTTCGCCATACCCGCAGCAATTCTAAATTTGGCATCTCCGTTCATTCGCATCCGCGCCCGGAGCAACTG
>CAYMLQ010000354.1:0-6107 GCA_964390795.1 uncultured Lentisphaeraceae bacterium | reverse complement strand
TGGCGAACCTCTGCGAAAAGCACAAGCGCGTTTTCCGCGTGGACAGCGAGTTCCGTTCCCGGGAGGCGATGCACAAGGCGGCCGAGCTGGTGCGCAACGGCCGCGTCGGCACCGTGCGCGTCATGCGCACCGGCTCGCCGACGGAGGTCTTCCCCAACGAACCCGAGGACGTGACGCCGCCGCCTGCCGACCTCGACTATGACCTGTGGCTGGGGCCGGCGCCGGAGGTCCCCTACATCCAGAAGCGCGTGCACACGCCCCGCAATCTCAAGGCAAGGCCCGGCTGGATGCGCAACCTCGACTACTGCGACGGCATGATCACCAACTGGGGCACGCACCTGAACGACATCGCCCAGTGGGGCAACGGCACCGAACGCACCGGGCCGGTCGAGGTGAAGGCCACCGGCGTCTTCCATGCGGGCAAGGTCTGGAATGTTCTGGAGAAGTTTGACGCCTGGTACCGGTTTGAGAACGGCTGCGAGCTGTTCTACCAGATGGGCGAGCCGCACGTGCGTTTCGAGGGCGACAAGGGTTGGATTCAAGTCAACTACAGCGGCCGGGAGTTCGGCGGCAACCAGCAGCTCAACGCCAGCGATCCGGCCCTCCTGGCTGATCTGGGTTCCAACGCGCTCCGCTTCCCCTTCAAGAGCGAGAAGCGCGACTTTCTCGACGCCGTCAAGGCGCGCACGCAGACGCTGGAGGACGCCGAGGTCGGCCAGCGCACCACCTCGCTCTGCCACATCGCCCACGCCTGCATCAAGCGCGGCGGCGTGAAGCTGCGCTGGGACCCGGTGAAGGAGGTGTTCTCCGACGACGCGGAGGCCAACGCGCTGCTGAAGCGCCCGCCCATGCGCCCGCCATGGAAAATGGGGTGAGGGGAGTACCTCCGTACCTGCGGCGCGCTGTGTGTCGGGATGAGGACGGTGGGGGATCTGTTCGTTTCTCCTACTGTAAAGCTCAGCGTGCCGCTTGCTGATAGGCAGAACGTAGGCGGAGTAACGTTTATACAGGGAGCGCCGACATTTCGTACAGCCGAATCTACTGCGGATGAAGCCCGGGCCGCATGCGCTCGACATTTCGAGCAGGGCGGCTATACTTGTGAGACATGTAATCGGTTGGTGGCCGGGGGATCGAGGAACGCGCGTAGTGTGCGTAGCGCTGGGAGCGGGGACACTCTTGTCCCCGTTTTGAACGGTTGTGCAACACCGAGCCGCAGGATACGACGGGAGGATCGCCTGTGGCGCGACGATTGGCCGACGTTTCGGGGACAGGAGTGTCCCCGCTCCCGAGCTTGCGACACAGGTTCGCCAGCAACGCTCACTCCTCGAACACGCCGGGCCACCAACCGAGGGCAATCAATTTGCCAATGTGAAAGCGGCTCCAGCGTTGCCGCCCCTGACGACGCTTGGCGTGATCGGCGCGGCTCCCGCAGACGGCTCCTACCGCGAAGTGACCTTCCCAATTCCGGCCGCGCTCGTGGCGGACAAGGACCATCTGGTTGTCCGTTTTGTGCGGCAAAAGGAGAAAGTGCCGGGCCTCGTCGGCGAGGTGCGTGTCACCCGAGACTAAACCATGAAAACCCCTGTCACCGCTATCTTCTTGCTAGTCGCGGGGACTGTGTGCGCACAACCGATCGCAGTGAACCAACAAGGGGATAGGGCTGTGCGTGCAGTGACTCTGCGATATCTCTGCCTTGTTGCAGGCATACTGGGCCTCACGGTCTCGGCCGCCGAGCCGCAGGCCGCGACTGTCACGATCAGCGCCGGGGAGGCCGGAATGCCGGTGAGCCCGACCCTCTACGGCATTTTCTTCGAAGAGATCAACCACGCGGGCGAGGGCGGGCTATACGCGGAGATGTTGCTGAACCGCGATTTCGAGATGACCTCGCTGCCGACGGGCGCGAAGTGGGCCGGCAATCTCCTGCGGACGGCGGACGAGTGGCAGGAGCGCAAGTGGTTCGGCAACTCGCTTTGGGGCTGGCAGTTCATCGCCGACGGCGGCGCTCGAGGCTCGATGGGTCTCGACGACCGCGAGCCGCTCAACGACCGCAACCCGCATTCGCTGCGGCTTAGAGCGCAACAGCGACGTTGTGGTGATGAGCTCCTACGCGCCGTTGTTCTATCACGTCAACGACATCGCCTGGCCGGTGAACCTGATCGGCTTCGACAACGCCCGCTTGGTGCGCCGTAGCTCCTACCATGTGCAACGACTGCTGGCATTGAACCGACCCGACACGGTGTTGCCCACCCGCGTGGAACCGGAGACCGTGCCGAAGGAGCGTGACCTGTTCGCGCTCGCTGGCCGCCACCACCAGTCGGGAGAGATCATCCTTAAGGTCGTCAACCGCGCCGCCGTGCCGCGCGTCGTAACGATCGCGCTCAACGGCAGCGGACCGCTCGCCAAGAAGGCGCGGGTGATCACCCTCAGCCACGACGATCCGACGGCGGAGAACTCGCTCGACGATCCGGAGGTGATTGTCCCTCGCGAAACCGCCTGCGACACTCCGGGCGCCGAGTTCCTCCACACCTTCCCCGCAAACTCTCTGACCGTGTTGCGAATAGGAGTCGGCAAATGACGAGTCAAGAGCATGCGCCCTCCGACCTTCTGCAACCCGCTGAACCTCGACTACGGCTGGGGCGGCAAGGGCCACCGCCACAGCGCCGACCCGGTGGTGGTACTGTTCAATAACCGCTACTGGCTCTTTGCCACGGACGACGTGCCGGGCTGCCGCGTCTCGGACGACCTGCTCGCCTGGAGGAGTAGCGCTCGGAGACATGTTCCACACCGCTTCAGGGCGCTTGCATAGACCTGATGGAATACGTCTTCCCGGCGACGGCTGCAAATTCCAGGCATTCACCGCTGCTGTGACCCACCTTGAACATCACAGGCTCCGTCTTTCCGGACTCAAGGACGACGACCGCTCTGCCTGGCCAGGGATTCAGGATGCGGCAGACGCCGTCCCGCCGCACCTGCACTTCGAGGAAATAGACTTGATTGGCGTTTTTCGCTGCGGATACCACATAGGCACCGCGTGCCTGAAAGTTGCGGAACGCGACTTCGGTTCCGGGTTCAACAGCAGGGAACAGATGTATGCGCCCGCCGCGGCTGTTCAGCAGGCTTTCGGCGTTGAAGATGTTCCACATCGTCTGCTTCGCCGGTATGCCTAGCAGGAGCTGGGTGTGTGCCGAGGTCCAGGCCGATGGCAATTTCCGGGCCGTGCGCAGCATCATCTCCTTCTGCTCGGCAGAGGAGTCCAACGTGATGTCGTCCGCCAGCAGCGTCGGATACTGGGGTGCCTCGCCGAAGTGGTCGGAGTCCGCATGCACGGGCTCGACGCCGCGGATCGCGCAATAGACGGGCCCTTCGGGTGTGTCCCAAGTAGGATAAGGTGCGAGATTTGCGGCGACTTCACGCCACTGGCCGCGCAGCTTCTCGTCCAGGCCGAGAACTTCCGCCGCCTCGGCCGCGCGGTTCAGCGCCCAGCGGAACAGGCAGAGCGAACTGATCACGTCTTTGTTCCGGGCGAACCCGCCATACCAGCCCCATTTCTCCGGCTCCATCGAGGGTATGATGTGGTAATGGCCGTCGTCACCCTTCTTCGCGTAGGCCGCGTAGAAGAGGGCCATCTCGCGCATCAGCGGATAGCACTCCTCGCGCAGGACGTTGATGTCGCCAACGTAATCCCATTCGTCCCAAGAGGGGCGTATGATTTGCGCCATGGTTTCCAGACAGAATTCCAGCGTGAGCGTGGTGTGGACGATCTTATCCGGTTTGACCGGCGGTTGGTAGCCGTGAAGGATCGCCATGCCCGGCATGCCGAACAGGGTTCGCGCGTTGTCCTTGCCGCCCTCCATCCAATGCCAGGCGAGTTGCTTCCACATGATCTGATGATCCGCGCGGTTGCGGACAAACTGATGCGTGGTGAACACTTCGTTGTAGCAGGGCGAACTGTGCCAGTATTGGGAATCGCGTTCCGGATGCACATACTCGGCGCTGCATTCGTACTTCCGCATGTCGGTGTGGGTGCCGCCGCCGTGATGATCGGCGTAACTGCGGTAAATGGCGTGGATGTCGTCGGTGCAGCGGGTGCCGTTCGTTCCGTAAAACACGCGCCCGTTTTCACGCCGGTCGTAAAAGGCGTTCCACCATTCCGTGTTCGCCTGGGCCACGCCGTCGAAACCCGCCGCCTCGGCTGCCGCCAGCCGTTTTTTCGCGACAGCCAGCACATCCGGCCCGTCCAGCGTCGTCACGACTGTAACCAAAGCTTCGAACGTGCCGCCGCTCTGCGGCGTGAACGTCACGGTGGCGGCCGCGCCCGGCGCTTCCGCGATCCGTTTGTCCGGCGGCGGAGTGCCCAGCCCGGTTTTGCCTTCCACGGTTTCGATGTCAGCCCGGCCCGGCGTGATGACGACACCCATCAGCACATACTCAAAGCCCTGCGGAAATGTCTTTTCCGGCGGCATCATCTGGCGAATCCAGAAAAAGCGGCCATCCTTCCCGCTCGTCGGCGGGTCAATGGGATAGTTGAAGGACTTGTCGGCCTCAGCGCCCTTCTTCGTATAGGTCTTGCCGTCAGCGCTCATGTAGCTTAAATGCGTCGTGTCGCGATGGCGATAGAGCCGCAGCCAGACTGGCGCAACGATTCCTGAATACTCGCAGCGAATCGCGTAGATGTCGTTCGCCATACCCAGCACGTACTGGAGGTTGGCACAGGCTACGCCGTTGGTTTGCTCCAGAGTCACGATGCCGTTGGCGCAACTCTGCGTGGCTTCCGGTGACGCAGCGCCGGCGAACGCATCCATGCCCACAATAATCTGTCCGACCGGCTTCTGGCAGGGCATCGGGTATTCGAGCGGCTCGCGATAGGGATCGTAGTATCCGCCACCCTTGAGCAGATATCCATAGCGCATGGGACGCTGGCAATTCTTTGCCACGCCTTCGTAGTCTTTGTTCGCGGGGTCGAGCGCGCCATCGATGATTTCTTGCAAGGTCGGAGCGGTGAGGCCGCGCGCGTTGATCCGGCGGTCCCAGACGTTGTTCTTCATCAGACTGAGGGTGACGCGGTCCGGCCTGCCCCAGAGCGTGGTGCGCATCTTCAGGTTGTTGATCGTCATGGCCTGACCCTTGGGATAGCAGCTCCAGTCGGGCAGCGGATTGGTGGCGTTAAGCGTATTCGTGAGGAAGACGGAGCGGGCGGCCTCACGCAACGGAATCTCCCGCTGCCAAGGAAGTTGCAATGGCTCGGCGGCGAAAGTCGGCAACATGACGGAAACCATGCAAGCGAGCATGAGCATCGCTGTTTCCGTCTTCCTCGGATTACCGTTGAGGGCGATCTGGTTCATTGGGGACATTAGGGGTTGGATTCAGAAGCGAACTTGAGTGTAGTAGCATTGAAGAACTCGATACACGTGGCGAGCTTGGGCATGGATTCATACCAGTCATACGCGTATTCCAGACCGATCATTGTGGGCTTGATGCTCTGGCGATGCAACTCGCGGAAGAACTCCTCCGACTTGCCGACTCCGGTGCCCCACGGCACGTCGTGACCCTTGCCTCCCGCTTCATGCAGGTCGTGCATCTGGACGGTCAGGATGCGTTCCTTCAGCAGGCGCACGGCTTCCACCGGATCAATCCCGTGGCGCAGCCAGTAGCCGAGGTCTGGCGCGGCCCCGATACGTTTACTGCGGCCCTCGCACAGGGTGAGGATTTGCTCGGGGCGCCAGTTGTTGGGCGAGATGTTCGGGCCGTGGTTGTGGATGGCGACGTTGATGCCGTATTCGTTGGCGAATGTGTCGAGCAGATCAAGCTGCTCGGACGTCGGTTCGCACATGAAGGTTTCGAAGCCCATCTTGCGTCCGAACTCGAAGAGCTTGCGGCAGCCTGGTTCGTCTTTGGGAATAGTCTGTGCGTAGTACGTCAGCATCCGCACGCCGGAGGATTCCATCTTGAGGCGGATTTGGCGCAATTCGTCGCCGGTGAGGTTTTGATCGAAGTTCTTCGGGATGTCTTTGCTGACCTGCTGCATGAAGCTCAGCCCGCCGATGTAGGGCAGTCCGAGCTGCGCCGTCTTCTCGATGGCCTCGAAGAAGGTGTATTTGTGAAACGTG
>CAYMLQ010000353.1:1018-6148 GCA_964390795.1 uncultured Lentisphaeraceae bacterium | reverse complement strand
ACGCTCCAGCCGGGCGAAGCGCAGGCCTGCGTGGGCTGCCACGAGAGCAAGAACGAATCCCCGCCGCCGACCGCGGCCATGGCCATGCGCAAGGGCGTGCGCAAGCTGGCTCCGTTCAGCCGGTTCGCGGAGGATTACGGCGCGCGGAATCCGATCACCGACAGTTCGCTATCGGGCCGCGAGGCGGTCAAGGCCTTCCTGACGGTGAACAGTCCCGACGGCTTTGGCGAGCCCGAGGGCTTCAGCTATCCGCGCGAGATTCAGCCGATCCTCGACCGGCATTGCGTCAAGTGCCATACGGGAGAGAAGTCAGAGGTCGGAGGTCAGAGGTCGGAGGTCGGAGGTCAGAGGTCGGGGGTTGGGAGTCGGGAGTCGGGCGTCATCAAGAAACCGCCCTTCAGCCTCAAGGGGGATACGGCACGAACGGGTACGCGTTCGCCTACGGGACGCAGGTGGACGTCTCCGTCCACGCCATCGAAATGGCCTACGTGCCGCAGGGCAGCTTCTACCTGGGGTCTACGGGGACGGAGTCGGGGCGCTTCTATAAGCCAGACGGCACGGCGCAGACCACGAACGCCTATGCGGTGACCTCCGAAGCCGCCCTGGAGATCGGTTCGGGGGCTGGCAAGCTGTGGGGGACCTCGACGTCCGGCAGCAGCGCGATCGGCCCCGAAGGCACGGTGGCCGCGGAGTTCCCCAAAGGGTTCAAGGCCTTCTACTGCATGAAACACGAGCTTACGCAGGGGCAGTACGCGGAGTTTCTGAACAAGCTGACCTACGTCCAGGCGACGAACCGGTATTACAACACGACGGCCTATCGCTACACGATCAGCGGGAGCCATCCGAACTATTCGGCCGCGGCCCCTGACCGCGCCTGTAACCATCTGCTTTGGGCGGATGGCTGCGCGTATGCCGAATGGGCCGGGCTGCGTCCGATGACCGAGCTGGAATTTGAGAAAGCGGGTAGAGGGTCTAAGGCGCCTCTCCGCAACGAGTATGTCTGGGGAACCACCGGCATCGGGAGACTGACCAACGAAACGGGTGTGGCGGGAAGCGGTTTGGCGGCACCCCTTCCCGCGACGGCGAATTGCTGTTACGGGAATGCCAACGTTCTGGGGCCCACCCGCGCCGGCATTTTCGCGACCGCATCCTCCACGCGCGAGCTGGCGGGCGCGAGCTATTGGGGAATCATGGAGCTGGGCGGCAACCTGTGGGAACGGGTCATCACGGTCGGAAACGTAGACGGACGGGCCTTCACGGGCGGTCACGGGAAGGGTACGCTGACCGCGGCGGGCGAGGCGACCGAGGCGTCATGGTTCCCGTCGACGGCCACGATGGGCAAAGGCATCGGCTTTAGAGGCGGTAGCTGGTATGACACTTCCCTCTCTTTGTTTTACTTGTCCGACCGCACTTACGCGGTGGGGGCTGCTTTTACCGCGCGTAATACCACGCATTCCCACGGGTGGCGCGGAGTCCGCACGGCACCGTAATAGGGGGCGCGACGGCTCGGGTTTTCACTGGGCCACGAAGAGGAGGCGACATGAGAAAACAGGCAGCTTTGATTTTCGGGATATTCATCCTGGCCGGCGTTGCGGCCGCGCAGCAGGCCGCCCGGTATTCGGGCGGAAGCTATGACGGGTACGTGGCCGCTGGCGCCGGGCGGGCCTTAGGAGCGCCCTTGGTCGACACCGGGCTCCGTCCGACGGCGGTCTCGGCAGCGGGCGCGACGCTTCCCGGCTTCTGCGAGCTGGGCGTGCTCGACGGGGGCGTCACGGCCAGCGTGTGGGTGTACTACGGCACGGCGGACGGCGGCACAGACACGAACGCGTGGGCGCATTCGGCCTCGGCCGGGACGGCGAGCGCGGCCGACGGGGTCAAAGCCGTCGCGGCGGCGGTGGCGGGGCTGGACGCGGGCACGCTTTACTACTACCGGTTCTTCGCCCGCGACACGGCGGGCGGGGAGGGGTGGGCGGGCGCTTCCGCCGCGTTCACGACCTTTCGCGTTCCGGTGGCCGACACGGGCAACCGTTCGCTCGGCGGCGGCTACGACGGGTACGGCTTAGCGGACGCGGGCATCGAGCTGCGCGGCACGGGAACGATGATCCGGGTTCACTAATGCGGGCGGAGCCCGCAACCCGACTGGAATAGTGGAATAATGGAATGGCGGAATGATGGGTATTGAAACCAGAACAGCCGCAGTGATCTTCCATCATTCCAGTATTCCATCATTCCAAAGTAACGTGTTATTTATTGCTGTTCTTGGTTTGTAAGGCGCGGCGGAGCAGTGAGGAAACCGATGGGACAAGTTACAACACAGGGCCTGCTGTTGATCGCGGTCTTGTGGGCCGGCGTGCTGCAGGCCTATTCCCCTGCGGCCTCAGGCGATTTCATCGGCGCCTTGCTTTCGGCCCGGGCAAGAGCCGGGCAGGAGGCGGAGTGGCGATCCCTGCTGGTGGCGCTTGAGCCCGACTATCCCCGACAGGTGGACTGGCTGCTTCAGGACGCCCCGGAGAAACCGGCGGCGGCTTGGCTGGCCGGAAGGCAGGCCGACTTCCCGCTGGCTTTGGCCCGGAAGGCGTTGGACGGACTGGGCGCCTCCGAGCCCGGGCTGGCGGGCCGGCTGGAAGCGCTTTCCAGCCAACAGCCGTTGGATGAGCGCGCGGCGCTCGGTCTGTACCAAGACGCGTGCGAGAAACGCCGCGCCTTGCGGCTGGCCCGCTGGGTGGAGCGCAAGGCGCGGATTCTTTTTGTGGAGGGCTGGAATCTGAACGAGGGGCGCTGCTCGCACGCCTTCCCCAGCGACTACGCCCGCCGCTATAAGGGGACGTTCCCCTTCTGTCCGGGCTCAAAACTGTGGGTCCTCGATCTGACGGACAGCTTCGGCCGGAAGCGGGCGATCCTGGAGGACGCAGGCGGCATCTTCCGCGATCCCGACCTCTCTTTTGACGGCAAACGGGTGCTGTTCTCCTGGCGCAAGTCCGAGAAAGAGGATGATTTTCACCTGTACGAATATGATCTGGATTCCGGACAAACGCGGCAGCTGACCTCCGGGGTCGGCGTTGCGGACATCGAGGGCTGCTACTTGCCCAACGGCGATATTGTTTTCAACTCGACCCGTTGCGTGATTGCGGTGGACTGCATGGGGCATCCGGCGCTGAACCTTTACCGGTGTGACAAGGACGGGAGGTTCCTGCGGCGGCTCGGGTTCGATCAGGTGGGGACAAGTAATCCGAGCGTGCTCAACGACGGCAGGGTCATCTTTACGCGCTGGGAATACAACGACCGCAATCCTGTTTTTCTCCAGCCTTTGTTGCAGATGAATCCGGACGGCACCCAGCAGGCCGAGATTTACGGCGGCAACAGCAGTTGGCCCACGTCCCTGCATCAGGCGCACGCCATTCCCGGATCGTGCAAGATACTGGCCGTCGCTTCCGGACATCACACCTGGCAGGCCGGGCTGTTGACGGTGGTGGACCGCACGCGCGGAGACGAAAACGGCGCGGGCCTTGAAGGGGTCGCGCCGAGAAGGCCTTTCCCTAAAGGGCGGGTTGATTCCTTCCTGAGCGGCTCCGGTCTCGCATTGTTCCAATATCCATGGCCGGTGAACGAAAACGAATGTTTTTCCGCTGCCGCGACGTTCGGAAACAAAGAGGACACGGTGTCGCCGGCCGGCAGAAAACACCTGAAGCTGCCGCATTTCGGGATTTATCATGTCCGCTTCGACGGGGCGCGCGAGCTGTTGGCAAAGACGGCGGGCGTTTCTCTTTCTCAGCCGGTCCTGTTGGCCGCCCGTGTGCCGCCGCCGGTTATTCCTGACCGGGCTGATTACGAGCAGAAGAAAGGGGCCTTCTTCATTCAGGACGTTTACGTGGGCGAGGGGCTTGAGGGCATCGCGCGCGGCACGGCGAAACGGCTGCGCGTCGTGGAGCTGGAGTACCGCGCGGACGACGTCGGAACCGTGGACAATGTGGCCTGGGGCAATGTGGTCACCCCTGTTTCGCGGAACGGGTCATGGGATGTTAAGAAAGTTCTGGGCGAAGCGGCTATTCACGAAGACGGCTCCGTCCTGTTCGAGGTTCCAGTGTCCACGCCGGTTTACTTCCAGATTCTGGACGACCAAGGGCACATGATACAGTCCATGCGCTCGTGGGTCACGCTGATGCCGGGCGAGCGGCGCTCCTGCACGGGCTGTCACGAGAAGCAGATGAGCGTGCCGGCGCCTGGCGCCGGGCTTTCGATCGCGATGCGTCAGCCGGCACAAAAGCTGACGCCCTTTTGTGATGTGCAAGGCGGCTTCAGTTTCACCCGACACATTCAACCCATTCTCGACCGCCACTGCATTCGCTGCCACAAGGGCGACCGGTACGGCACGCGGACGGAAGCCTCTCCCGCCGCGACGAACGCCCCGCCTTTCAGCCTTCTGGCGCACGCCTCGCCGCCGTATGAGGGCGGGCGCAAATGGAGCGACGGCTATCTGGGTCTTGTTCGCCCGAGGCCGGCCCGGCCGCGCGGCGAAAAACCGCTGGGCGATGAGAAAGGCGATTGGGTGAATCCGCCCAATCCTTCAAGCGAGGAGGCTGTCGAAGCCCCTTATAAACGAGGTGCGGCGCGCAGCCGCCTGACCGGGCTCTTGTGTGCCAAACACAAAGGGGTTATCCTTTCCCGTGAGGAACTGGATAAGCTCGCGTGCTGGATCGATCTGGGCGTGCCCTTCTGCGGCGACTACACAGAGGCG
Organism: uncultured Lentisphaeraceae bacterium; assembly: GCA_964390795.1. Taxonomy (GTDB): domain Bacteria; phylum Verrucomicrobiota; class Kiritimatiellia; order RFP12; family UBA1067; genus CAYMLQ01. The sequence goes on along the minus strand of CAYMLQ010000353.1, from coordinate 1,413 downwards.
AACGCTTGGAGCCATGCGGAAACGCAAGGCTATGACGGCCATCTGAAAAAACGGGCCGGTCAGGCGGAGATCGAGATCGACAACATCCGCAAATACGTGGCGGCGAAAACGCAGGGCCAGGCGTTTGCCTTGGCAAATTTTCAGGTGTTTGACCCAGGCGGGCCCGAGGCGCGGAAACGGTTCGAAATGAAGGCGCTTGACACCCTGAAGGTGAAATGATTCTCGCGCAGAGACGCGGAGGCGCGGAGAGGACGGGATAAAAAGGGTTCCCCTCTGCGACTCAGCGTCTCTGCGGGATGAAAAGAGATCCCCGCGCGGCGGGAGCCGGAAACGGAACGGGAAGGGTTTTCGCGCAGAGACGCGGAGGCGCGGGGAAGAGGGAAGCGGGAAAAGGA
>CAYMLQ010000353.1:0-918 GCA_964390795.1 uncultured Lentisphaeraceae bacterium | reverse complement strand
AGTGAAAACGGATGGAGACTGTTTTCCTCAGCGCCTCAGCGTCTCAGCGGGAGAAGAGGGATGATTTCGCGCAGAGACGCGGAGGCGCGGGGAAGAGGGAAGCGGGAAAAGGAAGTGAAAACGGATGGAGACTGTTTTCCTCAGCGCCTCAGCGTCTCAGCGGGAGAAAAGGGATGATTTCGCGCAGAGACGCAGAGGCGCAGAGGAGATGGAGAGTGTTTCCCTCCGCGTCTCAGCGTCTCTGCGGGGAAAACGGGTTCAGATTTCTAACACGTTAAAAAGGAAGAAGGATGAGGTTTTTTTTGACAGCATTCGGAGTGATGGCGGTTAGCGTGGCGTCAGCCGTCGCGCCGGTTCATCCGGCCTTGCTGCGGCACAAGGTCGTTTATGTGATGCGGCCGCAGTATCCGCGTGACCACCACAACACCGGGACGGACTTTGCGGTGGGCGAGGTCAGCGCAAGGAACGTCTGTCTGGGCGCGGCGATCCGGACGGTCGACTTCGCCGAAGGCGGGAAGACCGCGACCCTGCTGGAGATGCCCGCAGGCCTGATCCGCGATCTGGAGGTGTCTTACGACGGACTGCGCCTGCTCTTCGCGATGCGGCGGGACGGGAAAGAGAACTTCCACCTCTTCGAGATGAACGCGGACGGCTCCGGGCTCACGCAACTGACGTTCCGGGCGGATGCGGCGGACATGGATCCGGCCTATCTGCCGGACGGAAGCATCGTCTTCTCGTCAACCCGCGACCAGAAGTATTGCGGCTGCAACCAGCACATCCAGGCCAACCTGTTCAAGATGAACGCCGACGGCACGAACATCCGCCAGCTCGGCCGCAACACGCTCTACGAGTCGCGCCCCTCCGTGCTGCCGGACGGCCGCATCCTGTATGACCGCTGGGAGTATGTGGACCGGCACT
>CAYMLQ010000352.1:0-6210 GCA_964390795.1 uncultured Lentisphaeraceae bacterium | reverse complement strand
TTACATGATCAACAATGAAAATGGCACAATGTAATATTTCCTGATAGTACAACAAGCGGGTTGTCTTATCAGGTTGCCGGGTCGTGGGGAACGCCGTCCTTCTACAACATTTTCGCCGGGGCCAAAGCAGACCGCCTCGCTCGCGAGAGGGGCTAGTAGTCTGTACAGCCACAAAATTCGGTATTTTTGGCCAGGATTACATGATTTACAAGATTGAATTCATTGGCTATTAATCATGTGAATCCTGTAATCATGGCCGAATTTTCATGTTGTACTGTGTACTAGGCTCGGCGCTGCGGCAGGTAGGCGCCGCAGGACTGCCGGACCACGAGGTGCGCGGCCAAACTCACCGTGCAGGTCGGCAGCGCGGGGTTGGCCAGGCGGTTCTGCATGACCTGCCAAGCGACGGCGGCAATCTCGTGGCAGGGCTGGTGCATGGTTGTCAGCGGCACACGCAGCAAGGTCGCGTACTTCACGTCGTCGAACCCCACGATCCGCACGCCGTCTGGCACGCCGCAGCCCAGCGTCTCGAGCGTGCGCATGAGCACGCCCGCCTTGAAATCGTTGGCGCAGACAAAGGCGTCGGGCTTGTCCTTGAGCAGCGCGGCGATTTGCGCCTCGTCCGCGGGGTCGGTCGAGGGGCAGTGTCCGGCGGCGACCGTGACGCCATGGGCAAGCAAGGCCTCACGGAACCCCGCGTAACGCGCCTCCACGGTCGGCGCCGTGTGTGTGCTGGCCACGAAACAGAGCTTGCGGCATCCCATGTTCAGCAGGTGCTCTGTCACCATGTAGGCCGCATCGAAGTTATCGATGCCCACGAGGTCGAAATCACTGCGCTGCGGAAAAGGCAACACATCGCAATCCAGCAGCACCACGGGAATGCCCGCAACCCGCAGCCGGCCGGCGATCATGCGGTTAACCTGCGCTTGCCCGTTCATCCAGCCGACCGGGGCGAAGAACGCTCCTTGTACTTTGCGCTCGATGAGTTCCCGGCAGAACGCTTCGGCCTGTTCGGCGGGTGACGCCCCGGCCTTTTCTGTAACCGGAGATCCGCTCCACACGACACTGTAATCCTGTGTGCGGGCCAGGCCGATCAGTCTTCCGCAGATCACGTCGAAAATCTCGATGCTCCCCATGCCGGGCACCAGCATGCCGATCAGCGCCCCGCCTTTCACATCCGAGGAGATCATGTTCCGCGCAAAAGTGCCCGACCCCGCGTGGCGCTCGACAAAACCTGCGGCCTTCAGATCGCTTAAGGCTCGTGCGGCAGTCGGTCGCGAGACTCCGTACTTCTTTACGAGTTGGGCCTCGCTGGGAAGGCGCTGGTGCTCAGCGAACTTCCCCTCGACGATCTGATCACGCAAATCGTTAAAGATCTGCGTATGCTTGACACGATTGCTCATGCGGTTGATCTTACAACAGACTCACCAAATATGACAAGTACACAGTCAACTGATATTTTTCATCAACACATGACTGGCACAACCGTATGCTGTTAAAAAGCCCGGGGCCGGGTTTGACCCCGGCGAGGCTTGAACAGCCGGTTGCTCCTGCGAACAGATAAGCCAGACGGCCGCCCCGTCCGCAACCGGCGAACAGCAGCGTCATGATCCCGACAGATGCCGGAAGAGCCCACCGCCCGCGGCGCGCAGACTTCGCCCCCCGTGCCGATGCACCCCCGGAGGAAGCCGGAATGGCGATCCCGCCGCGCCGGCAGCCAGCGACTGGCGGACATCCTCCTTCGCCTCGGAGGAGGTCAGCATCACCACGCACGCCTGCGGTGCCTCTACTCCCTACTCCAGAGATTGTCTATCCTTTTGTATGCTCTTCATAGTGCCGCAACCGGCAGTGTGGGCAGCGACTCGAAAACGCCGAACTCATACACCGTATAACCGCCCCAGTCTGTGCCGGGTTGTGCACAGACTAGGCGAACATGATGCGCCTTGACCGCAGGGAAGCGGATGACGTCCGTGTTGCCGCTGTAGTCCGACTTCTTGGGTTCGTGAAATACTTCCTTCCACGTCTGATTATCGCTGGACACTTCAATCCGGTAATCACGGGCGTAGGCTTTCCACCATGAAACCGCCACACCGCCGACGTTTTGTTCAACACCGAGGTCAACGGCAAGCCACTGGTCCTGCTTCGTTTCGGCCTTGGCATCTGACTTCTTCGCGCCTTTCTTGCCGCCGGGACGTTCACCGTTCCATGAGGTGAATAGATTTCCGTCCACTGCCTTTCCCGCTGTCTCGGGCTTTGAAGATGCAGTGGCTGACTTGCCAAGTGCGAGGTTGTTCAGACCGACGCTGATGCGCGCCACGTTGGATTCGGCGGTGGCGCCCTGTTTGTCTGTGACGCGGGCGATGATATTGTAGAAACCGGCTGGGACGTTCTTCCAATCGAACACATAGGGTGCGGTGGCCGCTTCGCCGATAAGGGTGCTATCGGCCCGTTGTGCCGGTTTTTCGAGGAACCAGTTCTTCCAGTTGCCCCGAATTCGACGGAACTCGACCTTGGCGATGGTGCCGTCGCGGACGCCCGCTTCGGCGTGCAACTCTACCGACCCGCCCGCCACGCTTGCGCCGTCGGCGGGCGCGACCAGCCGCACACAGGGCGGCGCGTGATGCGGCGTCACCGCGGGCAGCCGGTCGAGCGAGACGATGGTGTCGTGGCCATAAACTAGGCGGTCCCACTCCAGCTCGCCTTCAAACCACTGGAGATTGTAGAGCCACTTCGGGCCGCTCTTGGCCATCAAGTCGGGATTGAGCGGAACGCCGGACTCGCACATCGCCAGCATCTTTCCCGGCGCGACTTGTTTCATGATCTCGAACGCTGTCGGATAGACATCCTCCGTCGGTTGGCCGTAGCCGGAGCCGGGATAGATGTCGATGCCGGCGATATCGACATAAGCCGCGCCGGGATAGTAACGCTGGCGGAAAGCGATCTCGCCTTGCAGCGTCTCCTCGCTTTTTTCCTTTTTCGCGAGTTGCTTGTAACCGCCGGCATGGACGCCGGCGCTGTAGACCCAGATCAGGTTGTGGAGCTTGCGCTCCTTGACGAGGTAATCGTACATCTGCCGCCAGAGCTTGGCGGTGTTCTCGGGTGTTTCTTTGTCGGTCCACCAGAACCAGCCGCCGTCAATCTCGTGGAACGGCCGCCACAGCACCGGCACCCGCGCGTCGGCGAGCTTTTGGAGGTAGTCGGCGTTCTTCTTCAGGTCGGCCATCAACGCGGCGTGCACCGGCGTGCCCGGCGTCACCGCGGCGCCGACATCCACCGGCCCTGTGCCACGCGCCGGCGGCAGCCCCGACCAAGCCGAGCCGTCGGGCCGGGTCGGGTTCTTCCAGTGGAACTGCATCTGGACGATGCCGCCCTGCAGCCACCACGCCTTGGCGCTCTCAATCGTGTTCTCAACAACCGGCGTGTACGTTTTGCCCCAGGTTGGGCTGTTCCAGCCGGATAGATCGAAACCCATGATCGCCGGCTGGCGGCCGGTGGACTCGTGAATCCAGCCCGCCACGCCGCTGGTGCTGGCGCTGAGCGTCTTCTTGCCGTACTGCGACTCCAGAACCTTCAACACCGTCCGTGCCTCGGGAATGAGATCCGGGTCTACCGGTTCAACGGCGCTCGCCGCCGTGTTGACGAGCAGGAACAGGACAAACGCTTGTCTGACGGTTTGCTTAGGTGGTTTCATCACTTGTCTCACTTTACTTGCCGGTAACGCGGGCGGGTTCAGGGCTCAGGGTGTCCCACGCAAGTTGCTGAAGCAGCGGCGCAAGCTTCGCGTCTACCTGGCCGTAGGGCGCGGTAGGCAAGCCTACAGGACTCTGGCGCAGGAGGTGCGCGAAATAGACGCAGCCGACGAGGTAGCTACCATTCTCGTTGAAGTGGATGCCGTCCTTATAGAGCTGCCAGACGGTCGTATACCGATGTAGTAGACGCGCAGCGTCGATTCCGCCGCGCCCGCCGTCAACGACAGCAGGAGCAACGCGGTGAGCAGTTCTGTTCTCATTTTGTCCTCCTTAAACTCGGTAAATGCCAATCCAGTCAGGGGCCTGGAGATACGGGCCGGTCATGTAACTTTTGGGAACCTCGCCGCCCCAGACGAACTCGCCCAGCGGCATAATTTTCTCGTCGTATGCCATCGCGAGATGCGCGTGCGGCGCCCAGTCCCAGTGCAGGTTGATGGCCGCGCACATCGCCGTAGCGCATGATCTTTGTCCGCTTCGTGCCAAGCAACGCGTGCAACGGCTTCTGCAACATCCGCGAGTGCAAATCCCAGCATGCGATGTCCATTGCGGCGATCTGTGACTTCGGCACCTTCTTCGCCGTCATCATGTCGTAGAGTTCGTCATGCGCCAGCAAGTTGGCGCCCTTCACCGCCTCGGCTGCGGCCGCGAGGTCTTTCGCCACCGGTTTCGAGAAACCGACCGCGCCGTTGGTGGCCGTGAGTTTCAGCATCGGATTGAGTTTCTTCGACAGCGAAGTAACTTCTGCCAGTTCCCATGATATGAGCCGCACTTCTTCAGCCGCCTCCGACCTTGGCACCAGCCAGACCGCAGCTGCGGTGGCGCTACAGGTGTTGAGATAGGTTCTGCGGTTCATGTGAATTTGGGTGTTCATGGTGTTGTCCCTTCAGGAATTTTCAACCGCAACAGGCCGCCCCCGACGGGCGCACAGTAGAGGAAATTGCGGAGGGTATCCCAGCCGTAACTCACCGTGCTGTGCATGACGCTATAGCCGGCGCTTGGGGTTAACAGGCGGTTCGGCATTTGTCCAGGCCTACAAATCAGCCACAAGTCTTGATAGTGTCCGCCAAGCCAACTTAGCCATTGTAGATGAAGGCCATCCGGATTTTCAAGCGCGATGTTGATGTTGATTTGTTATACGTAGTTCTTCTGTCTGCTAGTCCAGCAATCCCTCATGAGCCAAAAAACGCCGGGCGGCGCGGGGCCCCCCAGCCCCGCGCCGTAAAGGTCATCGGCTGCGCCGCTGCCAGACGCCGCCGCCGCGCCGCCATCACTAGCCTTAAGTAGGAGAATGTTTCTTATGTGAGACCTGCATTGACTAATTTTTACGCCACCTCCATAATCAGACTGTGTTGACACAGCGAAAAGAGAGCCGTGTGAAAATAGTGAAGGACTTTACGTGCCCGGTCTGGGCCGGGCTCTGCCCAATGAGCATGCGCGTCTTCGTTCTGGCTGCTTGTAGCGGCGTCCTATGGCCATCCGCGGGTCGCGCCCAGACCCTGCTTGTTCCGCCAGGGGCAACGTGGCGGTATCTCGATAACGGCTCCAACCCCGGCACGGCCTGGCGCGCGACGGATTTCAACGACGCCGCGTGGGCCAGCGGCCCCGCTGAACTCGGCTACGGCGACACGGCGGACGGGCGCCCAGAAAAAACCGTAGTGAGCTACGGCGCAAACGCCAGCGCCAAGTTCATCACGACCTACTTCCGTCACACTTTCGTCGCCGCGCCCGCCACCTTCACGAACCTGGCCCTTGGCGTGATGCGTGACGATGGCGCGGTGGTGTATCTCAACGGCGCGGAGGTCTGGCGAAACAACATGCCAGCCGGCGCCATCGGCTACACCACGACCGCCTCGACGAGCGTCGGCGGCGGTGACGAAGCCGCCTTCTTCCGGACGAACCTGAATCCGGTGGCGCTCCGCGCCGGCACGAATGTGTTCGCAGTTGAGATCCACCAGAACTCCGCTTCGAGTTCGGATATCAGCTTCGATCTGTTTCTTGCCGGACAAAGCGGCGGCTCGGGGGCGACCAACGCGCTCGCCGTCTTCGTCGCGCCGAACGGCAGCGACAGCGGGACGGGCAGCGCCGCCGAACCGTTCGCCACGCTGGAGCGCGCGCGGGACGCGGTGCGCGCGTATACGCTGACAGGCTTTCTTCCGCTGGGCGGCGCCGTGGTAGAAGTGGCGGGCGGCCGCTATGAGCGGACGAACACGCTGGAACTCACGGCCGCGGATTCCGGGACGGCATCGGGGGCGATTCTCTGGCGGGCGCGGACGGGCGAAGAGGTTCGCCTTCAGGGCTCGCGCCAGCTGCAGCCTGAATGGTTCACCCCCGTCTCGAACACGTCGCCGGTTTGGGCGCGGTTGGACGCCGGCGCACGTGGGCATGTCCTGGAGGTGGATTTGACCTCGCGCGGGATCACCAACTTTGGCACGCTGAGGCAGCGGGGCTTCGGTTCGTCCTC
>CAYMLQ010000351.1:0-6234 GCA_964390795.1 uncultured Lentisphaeraceae bacterium | reverse complement strand
CGCTCACCACGCAGATCGAGTCGCACGACGGCATCGCGGAGCTGTTCGACGCGCTCGCGCGCTGGAACACGGTCCTGCTCGACCTCGACCGCGACCTCTGGGCCTACATCTCGCTCGGCTACTTGGGACAGAAGACGGTGAAGGGCGAGATCGGCTCCTCGACCATGCCGCATAAGGTGAACCCCATCGATTTCGAGAACAGCGAGGGCAACCTCGGGCTCGCGAACGCGGTGCTGGAGCACATGGCCCGCAAGCTGCCGGTCTCGCGCCTGCAGCGCGACCTCACCGACTCGACCGTGCTGCGCAACATGGGCGTGGGCTTCGGCTACGCGCTAACCGCGTATCAGGCCACGCTCAAGGGCCTCGGCAAGATCCGGGTCAACCCTGGGCGGCTGGCAGCTGACCTGGACGAAGCCTGGGAAGTGCTGGCCGAGCCGATCCAGACCGTGATGCGCAAGCTGGGCAAGCCGAATCCCTACGAGCAGCTCAAGGATCTCACGCGCGGCAAGAAGATGAACGCCGAGATCATGCGTCAGTTCATCGAGGGTCTCGACATCCCGGCCGACGACAAGCAGCGCCTGCTGTCGATGACCCCGGCCTCCTACACCGGCATCGCGTCCAAGCTGGTCGACGCGATCGCCATCTAAGTCAAGCAAGTCGAAAAAGGGGCTTGAACTAATGAAAGGTGACGAAGCATAAGGAATGGGAGCAACCAAAAGGCGAACCAGGTAATGCATTCCTTTAAATACAAGTGATGATTACCGCCGTTGGCTGGAAGAGAAGGAGACACAGATGACACACCGTTCGATCCTCACAGCGCCGGCACACCTCACGGCGGATGTCGTTATATGAGTCAGACGCGATCTCAACTGGGTCAGTGCCTAACGGCCACCATGCTTTCCCTGCTATTTGGAGCCTTGTCCGCCTTCCTCTTCTACATGTTCTTCTCCGGTCAAGACATCCCTCTCGGACCAGGGCAACGGGTTAAACCCTTCTACGTGTTCATGAGTGCGCTCGGCTCCGCAGGCATCGGTGTCAGATACCTTGCTTGGCGCGGAGCATTGGCCCGGGAGATGAGTCGAAAAGCGCCATTCAGACCTGTCCCCACCGTTCTTCCCATTCACATATCATGAGATATGGATCTTGTAATTTCACACCTCTCGAAGTGTGGAAATGGGTCTGTGCCGATATCCTCCATCGGCCGCTACCGGTTCTCGCACCGAGCGTCATCTTCTTTGTCCGATGCGTTCGCAAAACCGGCGTCGCGCGGAACACCTCTCTTGCCACGCCATAGCACCGCAGGTGCGACGGCGGGTGCCGCGCGCACTCCAAAACAATGCACCGCCGCTGACGCCTGCGGGTAGGCGTCGAGAGTACGGGCTACGGCTGCCTGCCCCCGCGGCCCGGCGGCGGGCCTTGCGGCGCTTCGCTGCCGTCAAGAAAACCGTCGCGGTTCCGGTCAAACCGGTCAAAAGCAGGCGGCGGGCCGTCGAATTCCTGGCGCGAAACCTGGCCGTCGCCATCCTTGTCCAGATGCGCGACGAAGCCGGGACGCGCGTCTCTTCCCCCGCCCCCGCCAGGTGCGGGACGCGACCGTCCGGCCGTGTATGAGCCGTCGAGCACCGGCCCTGAGGCCTTCCATGTGACGCCGCCGCCACGCACGCAGCGGACGTAATTCAGGATGCGGACCTCGTCGCCCTGCGGCCCGTTGCCGCCGGCCCAGTCGGCGGGGTTGCCGGCCTTGGGGTCGCTGCGCTGAGCGCCCGCGCCGTGGACGTTCATCTTCTCGCCGTGCATGCTGCCCATGGCCTTGCCGAAGCAGACGTAGACCGCGAAGCCGCAGGAGCGGTTCTCCAGATGCGTGGTGCCGGTCCAATACCAGGCCTCGGGATCGCCCATCTTGAAAACCGGATTGAGCGCCGGCGACTGCTTGGCCCGGTCCGTGGCGTCGGGCGCGTGGCCGTAGTCGACCAGGCTCTGCAACTCCTTGGCGTTGGGCAGACGCCAATCGTCGTGACCGGCAAGCTTCAGCGCGCCGGCATACGCGAGCGCGGCCTGCCAGTCGAGGCCCTTGCCGCTGTCGGCCTTCTGCCACATCAGCCCGGTGGCGCGGTCTGTGACCGTGCCGTCGCCGCTGTCTGCGAAGTCGTTCACGCCGTACTTGGGATTGCCCCGGACATAGCGCACGAACTCGGTCATCTCGCCGCCTTTGCGCGGCGAGACCTTCGGGTAGCCCTTGATGCGGCCGTCCGCGAAATTCACGCCGAAGACCGTCGAGTTGCCGGTCATCGTCCGGCCGAGATACTCGGTGGCCGACCAGTATTGCGCGTCGATCAGCCGCTCGCCTTTGGCCTCGTCGCCAAAGACAAAGTCGAAATAGTTCGTGTCGATGTAGGGCTTCGCTTGCGGGACGGTGTGCGCGCTGTAGCCGCGGAAGTCGATCAGCGAGTACAGCTCCTTGATGGTCGGCAGCCGCCAGTCGGCGTGGCCTGCGAGCGGGAACGTCTTCGCGCCCGCCACCGCCTGCGCGAACGTCGCCTTGTTCTTGAGGTCGGGCGTCTTCTGCCACATCAGTCCGGTGTTGAGGTCGGTGACCGTGCCGTCGCCGTTGTCCTTGTAGGCAGGCGCGCGCCCCTGAACCTGCGCGTCCTGCCCGTCGAACGCCGCGCCCGCCTTCGGATAGGCGATCTCGCGATCCGTGCTGAAACAGCGATCCTGTCCGGTATCCACGATGGCGTAGGGCAGCGGCTGCGCGAGGCTGCCGACCGCCAAAATCAGACCGAAAATCGCGCACGCGCACGCGGATGTCATATTCATCGCGTTCCCCTTTTATACCGTCGAAGTTGGTGACGGACAGGTAGGGATAAGCCCGCCACCCGGAGTTCCTGAAGCAAACTGAGTGGGAATTGATTCAATTGAGCGTTGAACCTGCAGATATCGACGAGCGGCCCCGCTGGGCGAGGCCGCCCGTCCCCCCCTAGCGGGGCGACTCCTTTTTACTTCTGTTCCGGCGGAGGAGGACGCTCGCCGGCGGGCGGCGTGTCGCGCTCCTTGCGCTGCGGGCACCGGCCTTCCGGCCGCGGTCCGCGGCCCTGGCGCTCCATGCCTTGGGGCGGGCCCATCTCGCGGATCTTCTTGATGAGTTCCGCGCCGAGAATCTCCTTCGCTTTCAGCTTGGAGGAGATCTCCTGCTTCATGAGTTCCGCGCGAGCCTGGCTCAGCGCGTCGACCGCCTTAAGGGCCCCCTTCTCTTCGACGGCGTCGCTCTCCATGAGCTGGCGCAGGGTGACTTCGGCCTTCTCAACGGCGGCCTGCAGGTCGATGCGCTTGAGTTGCTGCTCATCGCCCAACTTCTTCAGCGCCTCCATCTGCTGGTCCGTCGCGCCCACCTCTTTCAGTCGCATGGGGCCGGGGATCTCCTGCGGCCCGCTGCCGAGCATCGGGCAGCCGCGTCCCATCTGCGGGCCTCCCATTCCTTCCGGCCCGCGCTGCTGCATCGCCGGGCAGCCGCCCTCCGAACCGCCACGCTGCATCATCGGGCAGCCGCCGCCTTCCTGCCCCGGACCGCGCTGCTGCATCCGCCCGCGCCCAGAACCCTCCGGGCGAACGCCCGGCCCGTCACCGCGAGGCCCCGGACCCTGCGGCCCGTCCGCCTGCGCAAACGCCGCGCCGCTCAGCAGCGCAGCGCCGACCATCGCACTGAACACTTGACTCGTTTTCATACCTGCTCTCCTTATTTTTTTGAGATCCGTTTCGGACATCCTCAGGTGCCCTTTACGTGTCCTATTAAACACGATGGACATGACAGAGAAGGGTACATTCTCATGACGAACTTGTCATCATTGTAGACTCGCTTTTTCGCCAACGCCAGCGTTAACATGGACGCATGAGAATTCTGGTGGTCGAGGACGAGCGGAAGATCGCGGGATTTATCCGCCAGGGGCTGGAGGAGCACGGCTTTGACGTGGAGGTCTGCGCCAACGGGAACGAGGCGTACACGCTGGCAACGACCCGGCCGTACGACACCCTCGTGCTGGACATCATGCTGCCGGGCCGCGACGGGCTCAGCATCCTGCGCGGGTTGCGCGAGCACAAGAACGCCGTGCCCGTGATCCTGCTGACCGCCCGGGCCGAACTCAACGAGCGGCTTGACGGCCTGAACCTCGGGGCCGACGACTACATGACCAAGCCTTTCTTCGTGGAGGAGCTCATCGCGCGCATCCACGCCATCGCCCGCCGCGCCAAAGACGAGCCCGCAGGGCTGCTGAGTGTGGGCGCCCTGAGCGTCAACCTGATGACGCGCCAGGTGCGCTGCGGTGAGCGCGAGGTCGAACTGACCGCCCGTGAATTCAGCCTGCTCGAACGCCTCATGCGCGCGCCGGGCCGCGTCTTTACGCGCACGCAACTGCTGGAGCACGTCTGGGGCTACGACTTTGACCCGGAGACCAACCTCGTGGACGTTAACATCCGGCGGCTCCGCAGAAAGATCGACGATGAGGCGGAGACGCCGCTTATCGAGACCGTGCGCGGGGTCGGCTACCGCGTCCGCAAGGTGGACTAACGTCATGCTGCGCTCCTTCAAACTGAAAATGGCGCTCTTCTCCGCCTGCACATCGGGGGTCATTCTCGTCGCTTTTGCGCTGCTTTTCATGACCATGATCCGGCACGTCGGACTGGAGCGCATTGACCGGCATCTGCACGCGGTGACCGAAGCGCAATTGCATGGACCCGCGCCGTCCGAGCGCTGGGCACGCTTCGACGGATCGCTCGCCGCCATGTACGGCGACGAGCGCCCGCGACAGTTCCTCGTGATGGCGCTTGACCGCAGCGGCCAGCCGGTTTACGTCTCGCCCCGTTGGCCGCGCACGCTCACGCCCGAGGATCTCGGTGTCTCTCCCGCATACCTGACGCAACGGTTGCCGGGTGACGCGCGCCCGCCGCTTCTCCACCGGTTCCGCGCGCTGCGTCCCGATGATGGGTCGCCCCCGCCCCGCCCGCTGCGGCCCTATGACGAGCTTCGACAGCCCCGCTCGCCTCGTCCCGAAGACGAACCGAGGCCCCCGTCCCGCCCGCCGCTGAAGCGCCCTCTTTTCGCCACCGTACCCATCGACCGCCACCCGTGGCGCATGGTCGTTCTGGGTACCAACGAGCTGACGCTCATTGTCGGCACGGACCTCTCCGATTTCCAGGCGGAGCTTCAGCGCCACTGGAACACGTTCGGCGTGGCGGGCCCCGTTGCCCTGTTTCTGCTGGCCGCAGGCGGCTGGCTGCTGGCCGGGCAGGCGCTGCGTCCGGTGCGGATACTCACCCAAGTCGCAGGCGGCATCACCGCCAAAGGGTTGTCGCAGCGGGTCAACAGCCCCGGCGCAGACCGCGAGTTCAAGTCGCTGATCGACGTCATCAACGGGATGCTGGAGCGCCTCGAGAAAAGTTTTCTACAGTCCGCCCGTTTCAGCGCCGACGCGGCGCACGAACTCAAGACGCCCCTGACCATCCTGCAAGGGCAACTGGAGCAGGCGGTGCAGCGCGCGCCCGCCGCGTCTCAGGAGCAGCGCACCTGCGCCGACCTGCTTGAAGAGGTCCAGCGCCTGAAAAGCATCGTCCGCAAGCTGCTGCTGCTGGCGCAGAGCGATTCGGGACAGTTGCGCCTCGGCCTCGAACCGGTGTGCCTGACTGCGGAACTGGACGCGCTGTTCGAAGACCTGCCGCTGCTGGCGCCGGGTCTCGCGCTCCGTAAAGACATCACTGCCGACGTCCGCGTCATGGCAGATCCAGACCTGCTGCGCCAGGTCTTGCAGAACCTCTTCAGCAACGCCTACAAGTACAACCGCGAGGGGGGCGAGATCGCCTGTTCGCTACGCGTGGAGGATGGCCGCGCGGTGCTGTCGGTGACCAACACCACCGATCCCGAGACCCACGTCGACCGCGAGCGTCTCTTCGACCGCTTCTACCGCGGCGACCCCTCGCGCAACCGCAAGGTGGACGGCACGGGGCTCGGGCTGAGTCTGGCGCGCGAGATCAGCCGCGCACACGGCGGCGAGCTGACCGCCGAGCCCGCGCCAGAGGGCTGGGCCGCCTTCCGCCTGACGCTGCCTACAGGTTGCCGGTGAGGGCGTGCAGGATGTTCTCCTCGGTGATGATCCCGAGCACGGCGCCCCCCTGGGCGCTCCGCACGACCGCCATGGGCTGGCGGTTCTTGCGCATCAGCGGCAGCACGTCGTCCGCGCGCACATC
>CAYMLQ010000350.1:0-6279 GCA_964390795.1 uncultured Lentisphaeraceae bacterium | reverse complement strand
TGTTGATCACCTCGATGGTCCGCAGTCCGAGCTTCCGCGAAAGGGTGGTGTCCCCTACCGTCACCGCGAGATCGTAGAGGGCCTGCTCGCCCGCGCCGTTGGGCCACCACAGGCGGGGGTTGTCGACGGTGACGGAAGCGCTGACGCGGTTCGCACCGGCCTTGAGCGAGACCGGCACCTTGGCCTTGGCCTCGCCCAGCGAAACCGTCAGCGTCGTGTCACCCCCCGCAGGCGAAGTCACGTCCGCAGTCACGGCCACCTCGCAGCGGCCGGGCTGGTGCTTCTGATCGCAATAGACATAGTCGATGCGCGCCACATCCGAACCGATGAGTTCGGTCTTGCCGGCAAACCCGGCCACCATCAAGGCGATACCCCAATCCCAGCCGCCGTTGCAGGCGGGCTTGCGGATCAGGTTGATATGCTTGACCGTCGCGTTGTCCACGATCGGAAGAGGGAAGGGAAGCGCGCTGGCCAGCTCCTCTGTGATCAGGTCCGCGCTCTTGAACAGGGCGGTGACCGTGTTCTTGCCGGACTTCAGAAAAGGCTTCACCTCGAAGTCATAGCGGCGGAAACGGTTGCCGGTCTCGCCGACCCTCTGGCCGTTGATGCTGAGGGTGCAGAAGGTGTCGACATGCTCTAGTCGCAGGCAGACCGACTTTCGTGCCAAAAGCCCATCAGGCACGTCGAAGCTGCGCTCGACAAGCCACTCCTTCTTGCCCACCCACTGCACCTCGTCCTCATTGCGCCCAAAGTAGGGGTCGGGAATGAGCTTTGCCGCCAACAGCGCGCTGTGCACATCGCCGGGTATCTGCATGGGGATTGCAGCCGCGTCTCCGTCCTTCTGACGCACCGACCACGTACCCGCCAAATCGACCACGTTCTGCTGAACCTCAGCGGCCAACGCACCCCCCGCGACACACACGCACGCAAGCGATGCAACCCACAACCGACGACTCATCTTCATATCCGCTCCCTTAACTCCCTGACCCAAACACCTGATTGGCGCAGGGAAGACATCAACCTTGAACTGTGTTTAAAATAGACGATTCTGTGAAGGGCGTCAAACGAAGTGTTTGTTGCGGGACAGGAGTGTCTCGCCTCCCAGACGGGGACAGGAGTGTCCCCGCTCCCAATATTTACTTAGCGTGTGTTCCACAGACTCGGCCGAGTGTGATAAAGTAATGCGAATTCAAGGCGGGGTTTGCCCGCCACTAAAGGGAGTGTCCCATGATCGATTCGGCTTTCGCACCCGCCTATTTTGATTCGCACCGCGCCGCCATACTGGATGGCTGGTTTGACCTGCTCCGCCTGCCCACCGTCGGCACAGACCCAAAGCGCCTGGGCGACTGCGCCCGCGCCGCAGCCTGGCTGAAGCGTTTTCTCAAGGCGCTGGACTTCGACGTCGAAATCGTCACACCGGATAGCGGCATCCCCGTGCCCGTCCTCTTCGCCGAACGCGCGGGCGCCGCAGGCTCGATGACGGCCCTTTTCTACGGCCACTACGACGTGCAGCCCGAAGACCCCCTCAGCGGCTGGCTGACGCCGCCTTTCGAGCCCACTCTCGCCGACGGGCGCGTTTACGCCCGCGGCGCGCAAGACAACAAGGGCCAGGTTTTCGCCTTTCTCCAGGGCGTCCAAGCGCTGATCGAAGCCGGAGAAGCCCTGCCGACGCTTAAAATCGTGCTTGAGGGTCAGGAAGAGAGCGGCAGCACCGCGCTCGCCGCGCTCGCGCCCGCCCTGGCCCCCCGCCTGCGGGCCGACGTGCTGATGGTGTGCGACACCTCGTGCGGGCCCGACAACCAGCCGGCCATCGTGGCCGGCCTGCGCGGCGTGCAGCATGTGACCGTAAACCTCAGCGGCCCCTCCTACGACCTCCATTCCGGCGTCCATGGCGGCGTGGCGCCCAACCCCGCACAGGGACTCGCCAGACTGCTCGCCTCACTGCATCATGACGACGGCACGATCGCCGTCGCCGGCTTCTGCGACCGCGTCCACCCGCCTTCCGACGAGGAGCGCGCCATCGCGCGCAGGGGCGCAATCACCGAAGAGCAGTATGCGAAGGAGATCGGCTGCCCGCCCGCCGGCGGCGCGCAGGGTTGCGATCCCGTGACGCGCGGCAGTTTCCTGCCCACCATCGAAATCAACGGCATGCACTCCGGCTACGGCGGCCCCGGCTCCAAGACCGTCATTCCCTCCTCCGCCCTCGCCAAACTCAGCATGCGGCTTGTCCCTGACCAGCATCCGTCCGAGACGCTCGCTGCTGTGCAGCAGCACCTCGCAGACCGCTGTCCGCCCGGCATGACGCTATCTTTCTCAGATGCCTGCACCGGCGCTCCCGGTTTCCGGCTGCCGCTCAGTTCGCCGGTCTTCCGCCTCGCCTCCGACGTGCTGCAACTGATGGACGCGCGCGGCCCGCTCTTCCGCTGGGAGGGCGCGTCGATCCCCATCGTCGCCACCCTGCGCCACATCTCCGGGGCGGCCCCCCTGCTCGTCGGCTTCGGCCGCGAGGAGGACAAGATCCACTGCCCCAACGAGTCCTTCGGCCTCGACCAGTTCGTGCGCGTCATGACCTGGTCTACACTGATGCTCAAAGCGTTGGCCTGACCGCACGCCACTGCCATGAAACGTCTTGTCATAGCCGCGCTGACCCTCTGCGTGGGCCGTTGCGCCGCGACGGCCCAGCAGGCGCCGGACGCTCTGAAAGACGCTGTGGCGCGCCTGGCAGCCGAAACCGCGCGCGAGGTGGTCTACGTGGAGCGCTTCGGCGGCTCGGCTCTCCCCGGCGACGACCACTGGTACGCCAACTTCGGCTATTATTCAGTCAGCACGCAAGTCAAGGCCTACCGCGACGGCGCGCGCCTCTGCAAGCTGAATCTGACAACCCGGCAGCGAACCGTGCTGCTCGACGACCCGCTGGGCACGATCCGCGACCCGTGCGTCCATTATGACGCGCAGCGGCTAGTCTTCTCCTACCGTAAGGGCGGCAGCGCGAATTTCCACCTCTACAGGCTCATCCTTGACGGCACGGGGCTGACCCAGTTGACGGATGGGCGCTACGACGACATCGAGCCGGCCTGGCTGCCGGACGACAGCCTCGTCTTCTGCTCCTCGCGCGCCAAGCGCTACGTGCAGTGCTGGCTCACGCAGGTCGCCACGCTTCACCGCTGCGACGCCGACGGACGCAACATCCGCACGATCTCCGCCAACGTCGAGCAGGACAACACGCCCTGGCCCCTGCCCGACGGCCGCATCCTCTTCATGCGCTGGGAGTACGTGGACCGCTCGCAGGTCCACTACCACCACCTCTGGACCTGCAACCCCGACGGCACCGGCCACGCGGTCTATTTCGGCAACTACCACCCCGGCGGCGTCTACATTGACGCCAAACCTATCCCAGGTTCCGATAAGGTCGTCTTCATCAATTCGCCCGGCCACGGTCAGCGCGAGCACTACGGCCACGTGGCCACGGTCTCGCCCGCCAACGGCCCGGACGACCTGGGTGCCCTGCGCAACCTCACGCCCGGCGCCGACTTCGCCGACCCGTGGGCCTTCTCCGAAGACCTTTTCATGGCGGCCAGCCACAAGGATCTCGTCTTCCTCAACGCCGCCGGCGAGCGTCTGACCGCCTTCACCGCGTCCGAGAACATCCACGAGCCGCGTCCGGTCCTGCGCCGCCCCCGCGAAAAACTGCTGCCCCTTCGCACGGATGCCACACAGGCCACGGGAACCCTTTTCTTACAGAACGTCTACGCCGGCCGCAACATGGCCGGAGTCAAGCCCGGCGAGATCAAGCGGCTGCTGCTGCTCGAGTCGCTGCCACTTCCCGTGCATTACGCGGGTGGAATGGAGCCGATCAGCGCGGGCGGCACCTTCACGATCGAGCGACTGCTCGGCACCGTGCCCGTGGACGAGGACGGCTCGGCCTGCTTCACCGTGCCCGCCAACCGCCCCTTCCTCGCGGTGGCGCTCGACGCCAACGACGTCGCGGTCAAGCGCATGCACAGTTTCTTCAGCGTGGCCCCGGGCGAGACGCTCGGCTGCGTCGGCTGCCACGAGCCGCGCACGCAGTCGCCCCCCTCCGCAGCCGCCCCGCCGCGCGCGCCGCAACGCGCGCCCGACACGCCCGCGCCCGTGGCCGGCGTGCCGGCGATCTACGACTTCCCGCGCGACATCCAGCCGCTCCTCACGCGCCATTGCACGGCCTGCCACAACACCGAGACGCGCGCCGGGCGGGTCAGCCTCGAGGCCGACCGCGGCCCGCTCTGGCTTCACAGCTACGTCTACCTCAGCTGGCTGAACCAGCTCGGCGACAACCGCAACCAGCCCCGGAGCAATTTCGCCCCGCGCGCGATCGGCGACGCCGCCAGCGGCCTCATGAAGAAGATCGAGGGCGGCCATCACGACGTGCGCCTCTCCCCGTCCGAGACCAGGCTCGTCCGCTTCTGGCTGCACGCCGGCGCGCCCTACTGCGGCACCACCGCTGCGGTCGGCTCCGGCATGATCGGAAGCTACACGCAGCATGGCGCGCGCCTCAACGACCGCCACCTGCCGACCTCGAACTGGATCAACGAGGTCATCGGCGCGAAGTGCGCAGGCTGCCACAACGAGCGCAAGGCCTGGCTGCCGCCGTTCGTCTCAGACGGCTACCGCCGCGAAACATTTTTCAACCTCACACGCCCCCACAAGTCGCTGCTGCTGCTCGCGCCGCTGCCCAAGGAGCACGGCGGCAGCGCCAGCATGCCCGGGCCCGGCGGGAAACCCATCATCGTGTTCAAAGACCGCTCCGACTGGGAGTACCACAAGCTGCTCGCGGCGATCACTGACGTGGCGGACCTGCTCCGCTCCTACACCAGCTTCGAGATGACGGACTTCAAACCGCGCCCCTCCTGGATCCGCGAGATGAAGCGCCACGGCATCCTGCCTGCCGGCTACCGACGCGGCGAACCCATCGACGTGTACGAGACGGACCGGCGTTATTTCGAGTCGCTCTGGCACTATCCGCCCGGCGCGCCGCGCCCGTCTCTTTATGACAACCCGTTCCCCTACGAGAACATGGACGACGAAACGCCCGAGATGCGCTTTTAAATAACGCAACATCGGGCTTGCAGTTTGGAGCCCCAGCTTCTAAACTACTTGCACATTTTTCCGCGCCTGTAGCTCAACTGGATAGAGTGTCGGCCTCCGAAGCCGAAGGTTGTGGGTTCGACCCCCGCCAGGCGCACCAGTGTTGATCGTCGAGGGTCTCTCTCATGTCTTTATCCCAAGATATCTGGCGCATCAACATCAACGTCCGCGACCACATCGTCTCAAACTACGCGCCGTATGACGGCGACGACGCCTTTCTGACGCCGCCCTCGGCCCGCACCCGCACGCTCTGGGACAAGGTTCGCGCGCTGATGGACGAGGAGCGCGCCCGCGGCGGGCTCTACGACATCGACAACACCCGCATCTCCACCATCACCTCCCACGCGCCGGGCTTCATCGACCGCGACCTCGAGCAGATCGTCGGCATCCAGACCGACACGCCTCTCAAACGCGCCATCATGCCGTTCGGCGGCATCCGTACGGTCCAGTCCTCCCTGAAGGCCTACGGGCGCGACCTGCCGGCCGACATCGAGAACGTCTTCCGCTACCGCAAGACCCATAATGATGGCGTGTTTGACGCCTACTCGGAGGAGATGAAGCTGGCGCGCCACAACGGCATCATCACCGGCCTGCCCGACGCCTACGGACGCGGCCGCATCATCGGCGACTACCGCCGCGTGCCGCTCTACGGTCTGGACTTTCTCATCGCCCACAAGGAGTCCGCCAAGCTCCGCCACGTTTTCGACGCCATGGACCTTGAGGCGATCCAACTGCGCGAGGAAATCTCGGAGCAGATCCGCGCGCTCCAGGAGCTGAAGGCCATGGCCGCCTCGTACGGGTTTGACATTGCCCAGCCCGCGCGCGATACGCAGGAGGCGATCCAGTGGCTCTACTTCGCCTACCTCGCCGCCGTGAAAGAGCAGAACGGCGCGGCCATGTCGATCGGGCGCATCTCCACCTTCCTCGACATCTACGCCGAGCGCGACCTCGCGGCAGGCACCTATACCGAAGCGCAGATCCAAGAGTTCGCCGACCACTTCGTAATGAAGCTGCGCCTTGTGCGCTTCCTGCGCACGCCCGCCTATGACGCGCTCTTCTCGGGCGACCCCACGTGGGTCACCGAGTCGCTCGGCGGCGTGGGCGTGGACGGCCGCCACATGGTCACCAAGATGACCTACCGCTTCATGCACACGC
>CAYMLQ010000349.1:0-6290 GCA_964390795.1 uncultured Lentisphaeraceae bacterium | reverse complement strand
CCCCGTCCAATTGATGAGGATCCGGCCCCCGCAGGGGCAATGAACAGGATCGGGGACATTGCTTTCCCGCAGCACTCGGGCTTGGCAACGGGACGTATGAGATTGAAGTGCGCGGTCTAGTACACAGTACAACATGAAAATTCGGCCATGATTACAGGATTCACATGATTAATAGCCAATGAATTCAATCTTGTAAATCATGTAATCCTGGCCAAAAATACCGAATTTTGTGGCTGTACAGACTACTAGTGGCCAGCGAGAAGGTTAGCGTAACTCAGTCGGAGGAGAAGAAGGTGGGAAAGATAAAGTTTACGGCTTCTTCCTCGCATGAAGAAGGCGGCTGGAGTGTGGCGAATCTGATGGCTGCTGAATCGGACTTGACGAAGAAGGGGTACAGTTATGCGGCGCATGACGGGGCTGCAGGGAAAGTGGGTTGAGATCGATCTTTAACGAGTATCCCTCCGTCGGGTTTTTAGAGTATACTATCGAAATTCAAAGTCGGTTTCTTCAGCATTGGGCTTGAGACACCTACTGGGGGCAGTCTTGGCCTGGCGGAGACTGCGACAAGAAAAGCAGGCGGACGGGAAGAGCTTCAGTTAAGCGTCATGCATTTCTGATTCCCTTAAAAAGATGATATTGCCGTCCTGTGAATTTTGTTTCTCAAGCCAGCGGATTCCAAACACGGTTGAAGCCAAAACCAACAAAATCGCGCGTGTTGACCGTAGCCAGCTCTTTTACCCCGTGGTGCTGAAGCGTCCGGGCAAGACGCGCATCGATCACGCGACGGCGAGCAAACGAGGAGTCGCCTGCCAGTTTCCAGACCTGTTCCATAACGGGCGCGTTTTCGATCAGCCTCCAGCGAGGATGAGACCGATAGGTCTGACAAATCGCCGCCGCAGCTTTCGCGCCCAACGGGCACATCACGACAGCCGGATTTCTGAGCAGGATATAGAGTTCCACCAGAACCAGTTCGCACAAGACCACATCTGAACGAGTGGAACACTCGGTCAAAAAAGCGACCGCCCGGGGATATTCCGGACAATCGGAATTCTGGGCATAAAGCAGAATATTGGTGTCGATGGACAACATGAGATTCCCTCCCGTTATTCGTTCGCCAACGTGCGCCAGTCTTTCGGAGGTGCGGTGAAAGCTCCCAGACGGCTCGGTTTGGGAAGCTGCCAATTTTTGTCGCCCGTCTCAAGCGGCGGATAGATGCGGGTGATATACTCAACACCGCGCCTGACCACTTCAGCAAACGAGATTTCGCGTTCGCTGGCGATCCGCTTCGCTTCGCTGTAAAGAATATCCGGTAACTGAATTTGTGTTTTTACCATGATGGTATTATGCCATGACTGGCCTGTCGCGTCAACGCCGTTTCAGCAACAGGGCAAACGCATCGAATGTGTTCATTCTGACGATTGTTCTGGTCCGAAACTTGCTGTTATGGCATAAGCTTGTCCATGCAAGCGACAACCTTTCTGATTTTGGATTGCCTGCGGGATGGTGGATTGGTACACGCCAAGACCCGAAGACCCCAAGATGAGAAAGAGATCCTCTTCTTACCTTTGGGTCTTCGGGTCTTGGCGTGCGAAAAATGGTGCTGGGAGAAATCTGGAAAACAGGAAAACAGGAAACCGGAGGATTCGGCAGTCACGGAAGAAAAGAGCGAGGCTATTCCCCAACAAAGCGACCGAACCCTCGTTCGCCTACGGCTCACAGGTTCGGTGGTCGCTGGCGTTCGTGGCGGTGTGCGCGTACCTGTGCGGGTGCGAAGGCCTCAACGAGATGGAGGCGTTCGCCGAGGAGAACCAAGAGTGGCTGAGGGACGATCTTCTGCCGTTCTGTTCTCTTTCTCTTCGCCAACAGCAATACTCCGCCATGCGTGTATAGCACGTTGCGGGACAGGACAACGTGCGGTACTATACCTCTGTGAGGTTGATAAAAGCAGAGACGCGTCGCGGGCTTAGGATCGCCACGCTGGAGGGATCGGCTGCGGCGGTACACAATGTGCTGGTCGGAAGCGCGTTTCTGACCGGCTTTGCTCTCGCTTGGGGCGCCAATGATTTCCAGTTGGGCCTGCTGGGGGCCGTGCCGTTTCTGGGGTCGCTGTTCCAAGTGGTCGGCGCGTATGTGGCGGACCGGTGGCCGGGCCAGAGGCGGCTGACGGTGGCGCTGATCGGGCTGCTGTCGCGCGGGACGTGGTTTGTGATTGCGGCGGTTCCGTTCTTGTGCGGGGACTCGTCCGCACGGGTCATGACTTGGATTCTCGCGCTGTACTTCTTCTACCAGGCCACCCAGAACGCCAGCGGGCCGGGCTGGGTGGCGTGGATGGCCGTATTGGTTCCCGAGCGGCTGAGGGGGCGTTATCTGGGCCGGCGCAATCTGGCCATGGAAGCGTTCAGCGTCGTGACGGTGCTGGCGGCCGGGGCGGCGATTGACGCCTTTCGCGAGGGTGGGTATGAGCGGCAGGGCTTCGCGCTGCTGCAGGTGTGCGCAGGGTTAGCCGGCGTCGTCGGATTCCTGCTGCTGAGGCGTCAGCCCGATCCAGGGCATTGCACGCCGCCGCCCGAGTGGAGTTTCCGCTATGTGGTGAGGCCGCTGCGCGATATACGCTTCCGTCGGCTGGTCGTTTTCAATCTCGTGTGGCTGGTCGGCCTGACGGTCTGCACGCCGTTTCTGAACGCGCATCTGCTGAAGAACATGCACTGGGATTTCAAGGCGCTGGCGGTGCTCGGGTTGCTGAGTTCATTGGCTGCGATTGCCATGAGTCCGGTCTGGGGCCGGCTGGCGGATCGGCACGGCTACAAGCCGGTGCTGGAGTGGTGCTCCTTCGGCCTCCTGCTGATACCGCTGCTGTATGCGTTCTGTCCGTGGGGCGTCCGCTGGCCGATCTATGCGAGCAGTCTGCTCGCGGGCGTGTTTCTCAGCGGGTTCAGGCTGGCGCTGTTCAGCCTGACGCTCGAAGGGTTGCCGGCCGAGGCGCGGGCCATGGGCTCGGCGGTGATGGCGGGTGTGGCGGGGCCGGCGGTGTTTCTCTCCGGGGCGGCGAGCGGCTGGGTGGCGGACGCGCTGTCTGCGGTACACTGGCGGTTCGGCGGGCTGGAGGTGGCCAATTATCAACTGCTGTGTGTGGTCTCCATTTTGCTGCGGCTGCCGGCGCTTATCCTGCTGAAGCGCATTCATCTGTTAGGCAGGGGGCAGAAGTCGGAAGACAGGAGTCAACATAGATGATCCCGAAAAACAACGTTGTGAACCTGAAAAGCATCGCGGAACATGTGGGGGTTTCGCGAATGACTGTTTCTCTTGCGCTGCGCGATGATGGGCGCATTTCGGAGAAGACGCGCGAACGCGTGCGGGCTGTGGCGCAGGAGTTGGGGTACACGCCGAACCCCCGCATCGGGGAGCTGATGGCCGAGACCTCGAGAACCCGTCACGGCGTGTCGGGGGAAACGCTGGCCTACATGACGAGCGAGCCGACCCGCGACGGGTGGAAGCGCTTTGGCACCAGACCCTACGAAACGGGGGCACGCCGGGCCGCTGAGCACGGGTATCGTTTGGAGCCGTGGTGGATCGCCGACCCGGAGCAGCCACCCGCACGCCGCAACCAGATGCTCTGGTCGAGGGGAATCAAGGGGATCATCATCCCCAACATCAGCCGTCAGTGTTTCACCGACTGGGGCGGGACCTTGCCGATCGAATGGGAACGCTTCTGTGTGGTGGATGTCGGCGGCAGCCTGCGGCGTCCCGTGGTCAACCAGGTCTTGCACGATCATCAGGCCGGGCTCTTTATGGCGCTGGACGAGCTGGAGGCGCTGGGCTACCGGCGGATCGGGCTGTGCCTGAGGAGCGAGGACGACCTGCGGACCCATCATCGCTGGACGGGCGCCTATTTCGTTTGGCGGTCGCTGCGGGGGTACGAGTCGGTGCTTCAGCCGTTGATCGTCGACGAATTCAAGCCTGCGGCTGTAAGTCAGTGGGTGCGGCAGAACCGCTTGGAGGCGCTGATCAGTCCGGGCGTCCTGCCTCTCACCGAGTGGGGGCTCCAGGTGCCGCTCAAGCTCGGCTTCGCGTCGCTGCATCTGTGGGTAAAAGGATCAGAAGGTCTGACCGGCATCGATCAGGGGGGCGACGGGATCGAAGCGGCTGCGGTGGATATGCTGGTCACTCTGTTGCGCAGTAACCAGAGGGGCGTTCCTGCGCATCCGATGCGGTGGGTGATGGGAGGGCGCTGGGTAGCGGGCGAGACCGCGCGTCAAATCCGTCCGGTGCGCGCGCGCCCCGTGGGAATCGAGAATGAACTGCTGGCGCTGCCGCCTGACCGGGGTTAAGCGGGGTTATGCTTTCTTCTACAGCCCCACGACATGCAGTGTCTTGCCTTCGGACACGAGCGTCTGCCAGGTCAACTTCGTTTCCCAGCTCGCAGCCGGGTCGCGGTCGAAAACCGCCAGCCACCCCTCGGTCAGGCCCGTCCGGTCGAGATAGCCGAAGAGCTGGGCGTGCGCGGCCTCTGGACGGTACTGGTTCTTCATCTTGAGTTCGAGCGCGTAGCGACTGCCCTGCCAGCAGACCAGCAGGTCGATGCGCTGGCGTCCGAGCGCGTACTCGCGCACGAGCTGTCCGCCGCCGTTGATCACGCGCTGGAGGAAGGCTTGCAAAATGATGTGCGGCGCAGCCTCGCGGTATTCGTAGCG
Source organism: uncultured Lentisphaeraceae bacterium (assembly GCA_964390795.1). GTDB lineage: Bacteria > Verrucomicrobiota > Kiritimatiellia > RFP12 > UBA1067 > CAYMLQ01. The sequence continues at coordinate 1,599 of CAYMLQ010000349.1, read as the reverse complement.
TTCCAGCCAGATCTCGCTGTTCTCGCGCCAGAACCCCTGGAAGGCCTTGAGCATCCCGCTCATGTCGAGGCGGTCGCCGTCGATCCAGGGGGCCTGCGGGATCATGCGCGTCATCTGCTGCTGCGTGTTATAGGCCAGCGTACGCAGAATAACCTCGGCATAAATCGGGTTGGCCGGCAGAAGGACGCCTTGCTCCTGTTTCAGAATGCCGAGATCGAGTACGTAGCGGCAGTCATCAGACAATAAATCAAACGCCTCTTCGCGGCCCAGAATCACCGGCTCCACAATCTTTCGCACGCGGGGCTCCTTGAGGCGTTCGAGCAGGCTGTCGATGTGCGTGTCGCGGCGGCGAAGAATGACTTCGGCGGCCTGGTCGATCAGCGCCCCGGTGACGGGCTGCGCGAAGTCGTTTTTCAGAAACTCTTCGACGCATTCACGCGCGAGCGCGTTCACCAGCCAGGGCTGGCCGCAGGTCCAGTGAAGCACGCGGTCAAGGGCCGCGTCCTCGAAGCGCTGCCCGGTTTCGGCTGTGTGCTGCCCGTACAGCGCCGCGATCTCCGGCCGCGTGAAGTTCGTCAGCGTCAACGCTTTGGCCACGATGTTGAAGGGGCTGGCAGAGCCGAGCGTGTCGCTGTCGGGACGGACTTTGGCCTTGTAGTCGCGGATGTTGCGCATGCCGACCAGGGCGACGGAGACCGGGAAGGGCGCCATGTCGCGGTTGACATAGCCGTCGCGGAGCTGGCGCAGAAAAGAGATCAGGGTCTGGCCGGAGAGGCAGTCCGCCTCGTCGAACAGCACGACCAGCGGCTTGCCCGCAACTTGGGCGAGCGTAAACAGCAGACGTTTAACAGCATTTGTAAAGTCGGTCATGTCCACGGCAGGCATCTGGATTGTCCGCAGCAGCGCATGAATTTCACAGCTTGAGAGAATAGCGCGCGCGATGGCGGGGATACCTTTTTCGGCTTCGGGGATGCCCTGCACCGTCTCCAGCGAACAATACAGCGCGACATGCGTAGCCTTGCCGTTCAGATCCCGCGCCAGCGCCTTGAGCAGCGTGGTTTTGCCCGACTGCCGCGCGGCATGGATCACGAAGAACTGCTTCGTGGCGATCAGCCCGGAAAGTTGCGGCAGGCGTTCCAGCACGGGCACCAGATAGTGTTCCTCCGGGATGCAGGGGCCGGCGATATTAAAAAACTTCGGCATGACGTCACTCCTGATTAATGAGCGGTGGAAGAATACCAAAAGGAGGGGGCAGGTGCAAACCGCCAGCATCTTTCATTGTGGATATGAGCCGGAAAAAGGACAAGGCGCAAGATGCCGGCACCATACTTCGTCGGCGGCACGGCAGTCTTTCAGGTTTACGTAAAAATTATTTCCTGTTGCGTCTGGCGCACGGATGCGGATAATGTTAGGCGAATTAATCATGGGTCAGGTCACGCGACGGTGCGCCGACCCGTGTCGGGCAGAAAAATTTAAGGAGTTTGCGCTTATGAACACAAGGATGATGAGCAAGCATGCCGTATCACGGCTGGCGGCTGCGGTGGCCGCACTAGCCACGCTGACCTCAAGCGCCTTTGGTGTAGATGGGACGTGGACGAA
>CAYMLQ010000348.1:4637-6363 GCA_964390795.1 uncultured Lentisphaeraceae bacterium | reverse complement strand
GCGTCGTGTCGCCCGCGCCCGCGCTGAGATCCACGATCGCGCCGCCCGCGCCGCCAAGCGAGCCGAGGGTGGCGCTCATGCCGTTGAGGTCCAGCAGGCCGGCGTTGACGGTCACGCTGCCGGTGCCGAGCGCGGTCGCGTGGCCGAGCTTAAGCGTGCCGGCGGTGAGCGTCGTGCCGCCGGCGTAATCGTTTGCGCCCGAGAGCGCCAGCGTCATCGCCGCATCTGACTTGTTGAGCGAGCCTCCGCCGGTGATGGCGGACGCGATGGTCAGCGAGCCCGTGTAAGCCCCGCCCCGCAGAATGGTCAGCGACGCCCCCGTCGCGAGCGTGACCGGGCCGGTCCATGTGGGGTTGCGTAGCGTGCCGTCTGTGTTGAGGGAAAACTGGGTCGTCCCATAGAAGGTCAGAGGCTCGGGCGCGTAAGTCATGGGCTCCGTCATGCCCTTCAGGGCGAGGGCCGCGCCGTTGGTGATGATCGTACCGACGCTGGTCGCGCCCAGCGCGTTGGTGCCCCACGCCTCCAGCGAGCCGTAGACCGTGGTCGTGCCCGTGTAGGTGTTGGTGCCGCTGAGGATCTGGTAGGAGAGACCGCCGGTGGGAACGACAAGGTTGATCGGCCCCGCGATCGTGCCGGCGAAGGCTTGGTTCGCGCGTACGATCGTGAGTGTGGCTTCGGCGCCGGTATTGGTGACTAACGCCGAACCGAGCGTACCGAAGCCGAGCGTGTCGGTCAGGCCCGTGATCCGCGGGCTGTAGCCAGCGAGGTCCAGCCGGGCACCGCTCTTGACGGTCAGCAGGCCCGTTGGCGCGCCCAGCCCGTTGGCGTGGCCGAGTTTCACGGTGCCGCTGTCCACGACGAGGCCGCCCGAGAAACTGTTAGAGACGGCCATGAGCAGCACGCCGGGGTTGGACTTCGTCACAGTGCTGGCGCCGCTGAGGGCGGCGCTCACCGTCACCGGCCCGATGTTGGTGCTGCCCGTGCCGGGAGCGCTGCCCACCTGAATGTTGAACGGGCCGGTGAGCGCGGGCCAGGTGCCGTTGATCGTCACTCCGCGCGTCGCTTGGTCATCGATGTTGAAGTTGATCGAACCGTTGGAGGGCAGCGTGACGTTCGCCGTATTGAGCACCAGATCGCCTGGTGTGCTGGAACGCATGGAGATGCCGCACCCCGAGGCGAAGGACATGGTGTTGGCGGGCGCGGTCGGCGCAGAGCTTGCCTGAAAAGCGAGCTTGGCGCCGTTCGTGAGGACCAGCGTCACGTTGTTGGCGATGGCGTTGGCGTTGTTGATGAAGAGCCTTGAACCCGACATCGTGAGCGTTCCGATGTCATTGGGCGATGGCGGTGCCAGAATGAAGTCGCTGCCGCTCGCGAAGAGCCCCGTTCCTCCCGTGATCGCACCGTTGTAGTTCAGCCACGTTCCTAGACTGATCGTCCCGCCGCCCGCGCCCAAGGCCAGCGGTCGGGTAATTGTATTCAGGCCCGCATTCACCCGCAAGGTGCCGCCGGAAAGGGTGAGTCCCTCGCCCGACGCACCCAGTTGAGTGTCTGCGCTGACGGCCAGGGTTCCGCCGCTGACCGTCGTGCCGCCGCTGTAGGTGTTGATCCCGCCCAGCGTCAGCGTGCCGCCTGTGCCCGCCTTCGTGAGTCCGGCGCTGCCCGCGATGGCCGAATGGATGATCGCCCCGCTGTTTGCAACGACGGTGGGGCCGGTCAGCGTCAGCGT
>CAYMLQ010000348.1:0-4537 GCA_964390795.1 uncultured Lentisphaeraceae bacterium | reverse complement strand
CGCTAATCGGCTGACAGTTCGAAGAAGGGCGTGGCGGTGGTGAGGCGGCGGGTGTCGAGGGTGAGAGAGAGGGCGGCGTCCGTGGGTGTGGCTTGGAGTTGTTCCGTGCGCCGCCCGTCGAGACCCAAGGACCAGAGCTTGAGCGCGCGGGCGTGTGGCGTGGCGAGCACAAGCTTTAGGACGCCGGTTCTCAGAAGCACACGCGTGGTGCCGAGCGCGTCAAGCGTCGTGCGGTCGGTCGAGGTAAAGCGCATGCCCTCGTTGAGCGCGTCGGTCGCGTAAACAAGCAGGATGCGGCGGCTCGCTGCGAGCGGTCGCCCGTCCAAGGCGATGGCCGTGACGGAGGCGGGCACGCTGGTCGCTTCGACCGTGAGCGGCCCCAACTTGCAGGGGCTGCTTAACGCGGCGGGGTCGAGGCAGACTCCAGCCAGGTGCGGCGCAATCACCTGCAGCCGCTTATGCGGCGCGTCGAGTAGGGTCTGCCCGGTGTCCGACTCGAAGAGCCCGTTGGTCGGGCTGGTGCGGTTGGCCGTGGCGAGGAGGCCGGCCTGGCGCAGTGCGGTCACCGCACCTGCCAGGTCGTTTGCAGGTGACGCGCCCTCGACAACCTCGCTGAACTGCGCTGCGGCGCGGATCTCCGAGGTGCCGAAGACCGGCAGAAGCACGTCGGGCTTGCGCGACAGCGGCAAGGCCGGCACGGGCCCGGGCTTGTCGGGACAGGCGAGCCCGATTCCGGTCAGCAGGGTCAGTTTGGCCTGGTCCGCCGAGAGCGCCCGCGCGTGGCTGGCGGCGTCGAAAATGTCCGCGCTGCGGAGGGTGACCTCGACCAGGTTCGTCGAGGCGGCCACATCGCGCCGGAACCAGGCGTAGCCGGTCACCACCTGCGAGGCGCGCGCCACCGGGTCGTGCCCTGCGGAGAAGGGTTTGATGGGCGACGCGTCGCGACCGAGAATCACGGGGTTGGCGTGAACCATCAGCCCGTCCGTGTCCTGCAGCGCGGCGTAAGCGCCGACCATGAGGCCCTCCTCGTAGCGATAGCGGTTCCAGAAGACGTGCCCGTACTCGGTGAGGAGGAGCGGGCGGCCGTTGTAGCGGGTGGTCAGCATGCCGTTGAGGAAGCGTCCGGCGGTGGCGACCGCGCTCTCTTGGCTGACGGTCGAGCCCTGGGTGACGAAGGCCGACGGATGGGCGTGGTAGCCGTGCATGGAGATGACGGGCACGCGGCTGCGGAGCGCCTGGACGCCGAGGTGGTTGAGCCAGTCGTAGTGCGTGACGAGTCCTGCGTAGCCGATCTGCCTCGTCTGAGCGGTGAACCAGTCATAGAGCTCGGCGTGGCTGTCGCGCACGAACAGGCCCGCATCGCGGTTGCGTGGATCGTCCATCCAGAGGGTCTGCTTGTCGAAGAGCGCGACGTTGGCGAGCGAAGCGCCTTCGGGCAGGAGCGGGCGGCCGCTTCCGTCTGCCCAGGCGCGGCGCAGCGCGTCGTCGGTCGTGTACTTGGCCCGCAGCCACGCGCGCCAAGGCTCGGTGAACCCGGGCGGCATGCCGCTGTAGAAGTTGACGTTCTGCTCGTTGAAGTAGAGCAGGACGGCGACGGCGGGGTCGTCCGCGAGGCGAGTCTGGGTGTAGGGGTTGGTATGGGTGAGCAGCGCCTTGACGCCGCGCCGCCAGTGGTCGCGCACGGCGGGTTCATAAAAAATGCGGCTCTTGTAGTCGGCCTGTTTGGCCGTGGCTGACCAGCCGGGGCCGGCGTTGTAGCCGCGCCACGAGGTCATCGCATCGATGTAGAGGTAGATGCCGTTCTCTTTGAGGCAGGCGACTAGAAAATCGAAGCGGTCCACAGCTTCGGGATCAAACGCGAGATCCGTTGCGGACGCGCCGGTGAGATAGTGGTCGAGGAAGTGCGGGCGTACGAGGTTGTAGCCCTGACGGCGGACGCAGTCGCACCAGCGCCGGATGTCCTCTTTGGATTTGCACGTGCGTCCGAGCAGGGACTCCGGGCTGATGGAGCAGCCAAAGAAGCGGATGCGCAGGTCGGGGCGCTTCTCGAACGCGAGGTGGCCTTCCCTGCCGATCACGACGCGGCCGTATTTGCCTGCGGGGGTTTCGACGAGGCGGCTCATATCCAGCGGCGTGCCGGCGGCAACTTCGGTCCGGCTCATGTCGACGGCACGCCAGTCGTCGCCCTCGCGTGCGGTCCAGGGGGCTGCGCATGCGGAGGCGAAGGGCAGAGCCATCGTGCAGAGAAAAAACAGAAGCCGGTTGTTCCAAGAGGTCATGCGGTTAGCGTAGCACAAACGTGCCGGGCGTGTCATGCGGGATGCACCGGGGAAAGCAGGGTCGATGCATCAAAAACGACCACTTTTCTTTGTAATTGTTAAAAGACGGTGCCCATTCTTCAAATGGACTTGCCGGAAACACTGAAATAGACAAGCCTAGCCACGGATGAAACGCGGATGAAACGCAGACTCCTTTGACCTTTTCCTCTCCATCCGCGCTAATCCGTGAAGATCCGTGGCAAAAAAAAATGAGATGCTTCGGCCCTGACCGGGGAAGGCCGGGGACAGGAGTGTCCCCGCCCCCAGAAAGGCCGTTTGACGCTCGGGCGTCTTTCCTGTTACGCTGCTGGTGTGAAATGCGCTCTATACGGTGTGGCCGCCACGCTGGTGGCAGGCCTCTGCGGCTGCGGCGGCGGGCCTGGGATCAGGGCGCTGGAGCCGGGTGCCGTGATCGTGGCATTCGGCGACAGCCTGACGTCCGGATACGGAGCGGAGGAGGGGGAGAGTTATCCTGCGGCCCTCGCGGGGCTGACCGGTTACAAGGTCATCAACGAAGGCGTGCCCGGCGAGGTTTCGGCGGAGGGCGCGCGGCGGCTGCCTGCGGTGCTGCGGAAACATAAGCCCGCCTTGGTGATCCTGTGCCACGGCGGCAACGATCTGCTGAGAGGGGCGGACGAGGTCGCTCTCGTTGAACACCTGCAGGCGATGCTTGAGGCGGCCCGAGCGGAGGGCGCGGACGTGATCCTGCTCGGGGTGCCGGGGCCGGGCCTGTTTCTCAGGGCACCGGATTTGTATCAGAAGGTGGCCCGGCAGAACGGCGTCCCGTACGACGGGAAGATGTTGCCGGAGATTCTCGCAAAGGGCACGCTGAAAAGCGATCTGATCCACCCGAATGCGGATGGATACCGGGTGCTGGCGCAGCGAGTCGCGAACCTGATACGGAAGAGTCAGGAGTAAAGAGAAAAGGGCAGGGACAGGAGTGTCCCTGCTCCCATGGGAAGGCCGGGACAGGAGTGTCCCTGCTCCTAGTACACAGTACAACATGAAAATTCGGCCATGATTACAGGATTCACATGATTAATAGCCAATGAATTCAATCTTGTAAATCATGTAATCCTGGCAAAAAATACCGATTTTTGTGGCTGTACAGACTACTAGGCGCTTACGCGACGGTGATGGCCTTTTCCGAAGCCCAGAGACCGTGGATGTTGCAGTACGCGGTCGCGTACAGCGTGCCCGAGACCGCGAACTTGGCGCGGATCGAGACGGTGCTGTCGGTGTAAGCCGGACCTTTGTCCGCGCCTTCGGCCGAGGCGCCGTGCGCGCTGAACTCGCAGCGGGTGATCTCGACCGACGCTTTGGCCCCTGCCGGCACGAAGTGCAGCGCGATCCAGGAGATGTGGTGCGCCGTGGTGTTCGGATGGGCGATCTCTTTGCCGACCGTCACCGAGATGTCCAGCGCCGCGCCAGGGGCTGCGGTGTCGGCGCAGGTGATGACGGGGACGTGCTTCTCGCTCTTCCAATCGGCGGTCTTAACAAATTCTGATAACATGGCGTGATCCTTTCGTTTTGGAGTTGTGCGTATTAGTATACTCGAAATAGCTAGGGTTTGAGAACTGCGAAAACGACGGGGAATAGTCCTCATACCAAGCGTGCAGTTTCTTCGCGCTTGCCGCCGATCACGGCTTGCATTATAGTATCTCATATGAACGGCAATACTCATTTTGGAAGGCAAGTGTAAGAATGAATGCAACAGCAACGATCACGTCAAGAGGGCAAGTCACCTTGCCGAGAATCGTCCGCAACGCGCTCGGCTCGTCGCGCATGGTCGAGTTCGAGATCAGGGACAAGCAGGTGGTGGTGAGGCCGGTGCCGAGCGTCGCGGGCGGCCTTTCCGCCTACGCCCGGAAGGTGCGCCCGCTCGCGGAGGTACGGGATGAAGTCTGGAAGGAGGTTGCCCATGCAAGGGGTCAAAACCGTCCTTCCTGATACCAACGTCGTGCTGCGCTACCTGCTCCACGACCACGAAGAGCACTATGTTAAGGCGCACGCGTTCTTCGAGGCGGTTCGTGAAGGCAAGCGCCACGCCGTGTTGCTGGAAGGTGTACTCGTGGAGTGCGTGTACGTGCTGACGAAGTTCTATCGGGTCCCCCGTGCGGAGGCGGCATCAAACCTCCACGCGCTGCTCCAGTACAAAGGCGTTCGCAACACCGACCGCCAAGAACTCCTCGACGCCCTCAAGCGCTACGCGGAGACGA
>CAYMLQ010000347.1:0-6402 GCA_964390795.1 uncultured Lentisphaeraceae bacterium | reverse complement strand
TGTCGTTGACGCAGTGGTTGACGATGTCCTGCCCCACGGTGTCGTGCTTCTTGGCCAGCGCAGCCACTTTCAGTTTGGTGCCTACGCCGTCCGTGCTGGCCACCAGCAGCGACTCCTTGCCGGGCGAGTGGAAGAGACCCCCGAAACTACCGATTCCGCCGACGACCCCTTTCGTCGTGGTGGCGGAAACCATCTTTTTGATGATCTCAATGCCCGACATTTTCGAGTCGATATCCACTCCGGCCTGGGCGTAAGCCGAGACGTTGTGGGCGTGGCCTGGCTGTTTTAACATCCTTGTGCCTCTCGATCCGTTGACAATTCCAATAAAAGCCGCAAATTAACACGTATGACCGGGCTTTTCCAGTAAAAAATGAGGCAAAAAAGGCAAACTACTTGCCGGTGCGAGGTGTTTCTTGTTTTGTGTCGAGCCTGACGGTCAGCACGGCGTTGGAAAAAAGGATCGCATCGTCGAGAAAGAAAACGCGCCACTCGGAGTTGTCGAGCTTGCGGAATTCTAGATCCAGCCCCAGCGGATCGCTCCGTTTGATCGCTTTCCGACCCAGAAAACGGTGGGAGGGCGCCTCCGTCAGAGCGGCCACCTCGCGGCGGCGGTCCACGGCGAACCAGGTGTAGCGCCCAGCCAGTTGCCGGGGCAGCTCGATGTAATAGCGCGTAGGCATGGCCAGAGGCCGGAAGAGGGACGCGCCAGCGAGCGGCTGCCCTTTGAAGCTGCAGGAGACGTACGGGAAGGAGGCGCGGAGCAGCGGCGGTTTGTACCAGATGGCGGCGCCGAGGCCGATCACAGCAAGTGCCAGAGTCACCTTGACGAGGTCGGGAAGCAGGCGGTGCCACCGGCTGCGGGGCGGCTTTTGGGCTTGAGGGGGCGTCGCTGCGGGGGGTGCGGCCCGGGAGCTGGCAGAAGCCTCGGAATCGGGCTCAGACATCTCCGCGCCGCTGAGGCCTGGGTTTCCGCTCGGCTCAGAAGCCGACCCGGTCACGGAACGCTTCTCCAGTTTTTTCTTATTTTTTGCCATTGCCGCAACTAGTTATAAACGCACACCCCCCTTTGTGAAAAGCGAATTCTTGTTTTTTTAAGCGTTCAGACTTTCTGAAGCTCCTTACGTTTCTTGAGCGGGAGGTTCAGCGCGTCAGCCAGCACGGCGGTGCCGGTGTCGGGCTGGGTATCGAGCAGTTCGCGCAGCAGCCGGAAGAGCAGTTTCTTCTCCAGAACGGAGAGGATGTCGAAACTATCAGAATACGTGCGGATGGTGAGCGCGCACGCCTCGAACTGTTTGCGGGCGGCGGCCTCGGCTTCGCTGGCGGCCTCGCCCGCGTACGGGTAGACACCGTCGCTCTGCCACTGGTGCAGCAGCTCGGCGGTCACCGCCTCGCGCCGTTCGCGGAAATGGCGGCGTAGGATGTCGCGCGAGGCATCCAGAAAGGCTTTCACCTCCGGGTGCATCTCATCGAGGATCAGCAGGTTCTCCTCGTGCAAGGCGGCGAAGCGCGGCGAGACCAGGTAGGCGGTGTAGTTGAAGCCGCTGCCGGGGCGCACCGCCGCATCGACATCGTGGAGCGCGAAGCCGTCGGAGTTGCACAGGACGATCCTGCCGCGGCTCTGCTTGGTCTTCCATTCGATCACCTGCAGCTCCGCCTTCGACCCTTCCGAGGACTTGAGGTGGTAGGTTTGGCAGGCATGCTGTACGATGACCGGATTGACCAGCAGGCCTTGGAAGTAAATGCGCACGTTGGGATAGGCCTTGAGGTAGAGCGCGAAATGCGAAGCCAGCTGCTGCACGACCCAGGAGGTGTCGAGCAGCGAGCCGTGCGCGCTGCGGATGTCGGTGATCATCACCTCGGTTCCGGTGCCCGGGCCCGGAGTGACGACGTCGGTGAGCGTGAAGTGCCCCGGCTCATCGGCGGAGCCCGTCAAAACGAACGAGCGCAGCCCCGCGTCGCTCTGCATCGTCGTGCGCCACTCGACGCGGCTGCCGAGCGCGAACGCCTTGAAGCGCCCCTTGCCCTTGCTGCCGTGCAGCACGCGTCCCGAGAGCGGGGTCTTGTCGGCGTCGCGCTTCCAGGAGCCGCCCAGGTTGCCGAAGTGGGTGTCCGCCTGAAGCGCGTTGACGCCCAGCCCGTCGTCGGCCACGCGGAGCGCGTCGATGCCGCCCAGCGGATTCTGGATGACGTCGACCTTGACGTCGAAGGCGTCCGCGTCCAGCGCGTTCCACACCAGCTCGGTCAGCGCCTGGATGGGCGAGGCCGTGCACAGCGATAAGATATGGTCTCTTTGAGCCTGAACATGAATGTCTTTCACAGGGCGACCTTCCTTGGGTTGAGCATGAAACGTCAATAAAATAGCGGATATGGGGCGTTTTGGGTAGCGTTTTTATCTGACGGGTGCATTTGAGCTTTGCCCGTGCGGCCGGGTTCTGTAAACTGGGGCCGATGGAAACGAATCCGTGGAAGATCGGTCTCAAAGCCGCCCGCGCCAACCTGATTCCCGGCCTGCTTCTGCAGGCTGCGGTGCTGGCGCTGCTGGCGGGATATCTCTGGCTCCCACCCGTGCGTGCGGCGCTGGCGGTTGTCGCCCAGTGGCAGGCGCGCTTCGGCGTCGCCTTCTCCCTCGGCACCTACTTCTTCTTCTGCGGGATCATCCCGTATCTCTTCTGCCTGTCGATACCGGCCCTGCGGCCCAAAGAAAAGGGCAAAGCCCTGCTTTTCGCCGTGGCGTTTTGGATTCCCATGGGACTGCTCCTGCCGCGCTTCTATGCGCTCCAGAGCGTCTGGTATGGCGACGGCACGGACGCCTGGACGCTGGTGCGCAAGGTCGTGACCGACCAGTGCGGCTACACCGCCCTCTTCGCCTCCCCGGTGGCGGCCATCGCCCACCTTTGGAAGGCGCGCGACTACCGCTGGTCCGAGGTGGCGCCGCTGCTGGGGCGGGGCTGGTACCGGCGCCTGGTGGTGCCGAACCTGGTGATGAACTGGGCGCTCTGGTACCCCAGCATGCTGGTGGTCTACAGTCTGCCGCCCGCCGTGCAGTCGCACGTGGCCGGCCTGATCGGCGGCTTCTGGGCACTCATGTGCCTCCAGATCGGCGTGCATACCCGTACGGACGAGCCGCTGTCCGGAAGGGCGCTATGATAAGCGTCGGCTCGGCACAGCCTCACTCCCTTTTTCGGACGCTTTGAAGCGCCGCCCGGCGAAAGCCAGGGCCGCAAGCCCGATGACGAGCAAGTGGAGCGTGCCGGGTTCCGGCACCGTCAGGACGTTGTTGTCGAACGTCAACGCGCCGTTCAGCGCCAGCATGCGGCCGTCCGCAGTTGCTCCGGTGTTCAGAATTGAGGAACGTCGGGGACAGGGATTAAGCAGCTTCCCCCACTCTGCGGATGTGCTTGGAAAAGGGAGGGCGAAGCTGTGCTGAGCCGCCAACAGAACGAAAGCAAGCGCTTACCCTCGCCAGTCGCCGCTGCCGCCTGAAAGAAGGCGCAGCCGACAGCCAGCAATTTTCATTTTGACTGTTCCGTTCGCAAACAGGCGCCAAATCATGCGCAGGGCGCGTCCGGAGGCCGCGCGCCACCCCTGAAAGACGCGCCGCGCAAGGTAGCCAGGGACCGGGCGCGGGTGCGAATGAACGGAGATGCCCAACGTGATCACCTTCGACCAGCAGGTTGACGTCATTCCCGGCCTTCGCATCGGGCCTTGAGAACTCCTGCAACGATGGCGTCGGCGGCGCGGCCGGAGGCATCGCCCGCGCCGAGCAGGGCGTTGGTGGCGTCCATGTCCGCGAGGGCTGCGGCCCGGGCGCGCTCGTCGGTCAGATAGCGGTAGAGCTGGTCCGCCAGGCGCTCCGGCGTGAAGTCGCGCTGCAGCAGCTCGGGCATCACCTCGCGCCCGGCGATGATGTTCGCCAGGCCCAGGTGGCGGATGCCCGTGAGGAGCGCCTTGGCGAGCCGATAGGTGACCTCGCTCGCCGCGTAGACCAGCACGGTGGGGCAGCGCATCAGGCAGGACTCCAGCGTGGCCGTGCCCGAGGCCACCGCCGCGGCATGGGACTGGAGCATCACCTGTCGCGCCTGGCCGTCGACAAAAGACAGCCGCTGCGGTTTGGAAGTCGCTGAGGAGACGATCTTTTCACCCAGCGCACGCATCTTGGCGCCCGGCGCGGGGATCACAAACGAGCAGTCGCCTCCGAGCCGCTGTTCGAGCAGCGCCGCAGCCTCCAAGAGGCGCGGCAGGATGCGGGTGATCTCGCTGGTGCGGCTGCCCGGCAGCAGGCCGATGCGGTGGCGGCCCTGCCACGGCAGGTCGGCGCGGGTCTCGGCGCGGGTCTCGGCGGCGCGGTCCACCAGCGGGTGCCCCACAAAGACCGCCTTGAGCGGAGTATCCTTAAAGCACGCGGGCTCGAAGGGAAAGATGCAGAGCATCAGGTCGTAGCTCCGCGCGATTTTCGGGATGCGCGACTGGTGCCACGCCCAGACCTTCGGGCAGATGTAGTGGACGGTCTTAAAGCCGTTGTCGTGGGCGAACGCGGCGAGGCGCAGATTCATGCCGGGGTAGTCGACGGTCAGCACCAGATCCGGCTGCCACGCGAGGATCTCGCGCGTCACGCGCCGGATCATGCCGAGCAGGAACGGCAGCTCCCTGAGGATCGGCGTGAACCCGATGATCGCGGTTCGGTCGGTGTGGTAGAGCAGCTCCGCGCCCTCGGCCCGCATGGCGTCGCCGCCGAACCCGCGGAAGTCGATCGGGCCGCCTATGCGTTCGCGCAGCGCACGCATCAGCGCGGCCGCGTGCATGTCGCCGCTGACCTCGCCGGCGCAAATGAAGATGCGGAGTGCCTTGTTACTCATGATACGTGTTTCTGTGCCTTCAAATAATACCGAAACCGCTGATTCCAACGCTCCTTAAAACTACGGGCGCAGCGGGGCGGAGGGAAGGCCGCTGTCGAGGCTGACCACGGCGATGTTCAGCCGGTCGGCGGCGGCGATGACCTTGGCGCGCTCGAGCATTACGAGCCGCCCGGCCTGGAAGGCGAGGGCCGAGGCGCCCGCCTTGCGCAGGGTGGCGATGGTGGCTTCGCCGATGACCGGGATGTCGAAACGCATGTCGTGCCCCTCTTTGGCGACCTTGACCACCACCGCGCCCTTGCCGCCGAGCTTGCCGCCACGGCGGATCGCCTGGTTGGTGCCCTCAAACGCTTCGACGGCCAGGATCATGCCGTCCTTCACCACCAGCGTCTGGCCGATGTCCAGGCCGCAGATATCCCGGGCGACCCGATGGCCGAAGGCGATGTCGCGGGTCTCGCGCTCATCAGGCGAGCGCCGGGTCAGCACGCCCGGCCCGGGGATGGCGTCGTCCATGTAGCACGAGGCGGGCAGCAGGCGGATGCCGATCTTCTCCATTTCCACGGCGATCTTGCCGAAAATGGTGTGCGCGTTTTTCACCGGCAGGCCGCTCAGCCACGAGCGGGCCAGATCGTCGAACCGGGTCTGGAAGAGCGCGAGCGGGTTGATCTGGCCGGCCATGATCGCGCAGGACACGCCCTGCCGGGCGAACCAGGCAAAGGCCGTGCGCATCTCGCCGATGCCGAACCAGGCCGCCTCGTCCGCCTGCGCGACGGTCGCGCGGGCGGTCATACCGCGGAAGGCCAGCACGGTGATGTGCCGCACGCCGGCCTTGCGCGCGCCGGCGGCGATGCAGGCGGGGTAGGTGCCGCTGCCGGCGATGATGAGGAGCTTGTCTGTCGCGTCATGAACCTTAACCATGCGCCGGATTATACCGGAAGCGGCGCGGCGGCGACAAGGCGCGAATGGGGCGAGTGCGAAGCGGTGAAACGGTGTATGCCGAGAGCGTGTTCATGCACTCGCTCTCGCCGCTGAGCCACCCCCGAAAAAAATGAACATAGTTTTGATTTTCTAAATTGGGTGTACTAAAATAGTGTTATGTATTGAAAAAGTATGGGTGCTTTCATTTGTGGAATTGGAATAACCGGTTAGGAGGGTGCTTTATGACAATTCGCTTTTTGCGGCCACGTTCTGGCGGATCGTTGATATCACATCAGGCGCTGTCTCACAACACGGCGCTAGGTTTCAAGTCGCACCCTGCGGCCAGCATCCTGCGAACCTGCTGTCGCGTTGTTTTCGGACTCCTCTTCGCATGCGGGGCGGCCGCCCAGACCGACGGAGGCCCGCTGCAGTCGAAGGGTGTGCAAAGTACGGCTGCCGTTCCCCCCGTCTCTGTGAGGGTCGGGCGATCAGGAATGCCCTTGTTTCGGATCGCAGCGCCAGTCCCGGTGCTCAAGGGCCTACAGCCGAAAACAGCGACGTTTACGATGCAGTATCTGAATCACTAGCATCCCATAGGCTTGGCCGGCGACATGCCGATTCCCATGATTGG
>CAYMLQ010000346.1:0-6417 GCA_964390795.1 uncultured Lentisphaeraceae bacterium | reverse complement strand
CACAACGGGGACAGGAGTGTCCCCGCTCCCAGCGCTACGCGCACACGACGCGCGTGTCCTCGATCCCCCGGCCACCAACCGATTACGAAAACGCTCGAATTGCTGTTGCACGGACTGTCATACATTGCTATCGTTGTAATACAACAAAGGAGCAAAACATGGGTGCCGCCATTTCCATCCGCCTGCCCGAGCCGCTCGCGCGCAGGCTGAACGATCTGTCCGAGGTGACGGAGCGTCCGAAGTCCTTCCATGTGCAGAAGGCGCTTGAATGCTATTTCGAGGAGTTCGCCGAACTGAGGATCGCCATGGACCGGTTGCACAATCCGGCGGACAAGGTCGTTTCTTCGAAAGCGCTGAGGGCGTCGCTTGGCCTATAACGTCACATTCAAGAAGTCCGTTCGGAAAGACCTTTCGAAGCTGTCGAAAGCCGTCGCCGCAAGCATCTTGGACAAGATCGACGCGGCTCTACCGGACGGCGCGAAATCGTTTCCCGTGCTCAAAGGCGAGTTTCCCGTGCTCAGAAAATTTCGGGTAGGGGACTACCGCGTCATTTTCATCATCCAGCGGGACGACGTTCTGGTTCTGCATATCGCTCACCGGAAAGAGGTTTATCGAGGTAGTCTGTTGTGACAATGAAGACTTTGCCGGTCAGGCAGTAAACTCTCTCCTTTCTCGGTCTCACTGAAAAGGGCGACATGAAACGAAATGCGACTATCGGCACGGCCGTTCTGGTGTCGGCGCTGGCCTGCGCGGGGTTTGCCACCCAGGTGCCCGGCCTGACGGTGCTGGGGCCTGACTATCCGCGCGTCTTCTTCTTCCGCTCCTCGGAGTCGGCGCCGTACCGCAAAGGCATGACCTACGAGAAGTGGGAATCCGAGTACGGGCGGCTCATGGGCCTCATGGGCAAGTGCCTCGACGAGGAAATTGTCGGGCGCGAGGCGCGCAATCCCGACTGGTTCACCCGTTTCAAGCGCGATAACCCTGCGCAGGCCGTGCTGCTGCACTTCAACGGCAACGCGCGTGATCCGCTGCATGCCTCGTCCAACTACTTTCCCGGCCATTGGATTTACCGCGCGGCCACGCCGATCATGGCGGACGTTCCGGAAGAGACGGGCGAGTCAACGATCCGCGTCGCGGACGCGGGGGACTTCCGCACAGAGACGGGGCGCTACCGCACCTCGTGCGATGACCTCGCGCTGTTCGGCGTGACCGCAGACGGCAAGCACGACTGGTCGCGCTGCGAGCAGGTGCAGCTCGTGTCGGCCGACGCCAAGGCGAACACGCTCCGCGTCAGGCGCGGCTGCTACGGCACGCGGCCGCTGGCGTTCAAGGCGGGCCAGGCGCGGGCCGCCGCGCATCAGGTCGAAGGCCCGTGGGGCAAGACCAACCATCTGCTGTGGTTCTACAATTTCGCGGCGCACTGTCCCACGGACGCCGAGGGCAAGACCTGCGCGGACCGGCTGGCGGATGATCTCGGCGGCTGGTTCGGCAAGGGCGGCAAGCTGGAGGTGCTCGACGGGCTCGAATTCGACGTCATGTTCAACGAGACGCGCGGCGACACCGACGGCGACGGACGGGCTGACGACGGCGTGATCAACGGCGTGAACCAGTACGGGATCGGCATGGTCGGGTTCGCGCAGAAATTGCGCGAGCGGCTGGGGCCTGATCGGATCATCCAGGGCGATGGCGCGCTGGGGCCGGGCGGCGTCCGCTCGCAGCGCGCGTTCGGACTCCTCAACGGCATCGAGAGCGAGGGGTGGCCGAACCTTGACGACTGGGCGTTCGACGACTGGTCGGGCGGACTGAACCGGCACGCCTTCTGGATGGCCAACGCGCATCCGCCCGCGTTCAGCTACATCAACCACAAGTGGGTGGAGCCGATCGAGGGCCGGCCCGGCGAGCACAGGGATGCGGAGGTGCCGTTCGCGCGGCACCGGCTCGTCTTTGCGGCCGCTCAGCTCTCCGACGCGGTGCTCACCTACGCCCTGCAGCCGCCGCACGAGTCCAAGGGCCGTATCGGCATCTGGGACGAGTTCGTGTGCGGGACGGATAACCGGCTCGGCTGGCTGGGGCGTCCGCTTGGCCCGCCCGTGCGTCTGGCGGCAGCCGCACCGGACTGCCTAGGCTCGCTGAAGGGCGCGGCGCTTGCCGCGCGGATCACGGGTGCGGTATCCGCGCGGGCGACCGAGGCAGGCGTCGTGATCGTATCCACCGACCCCACTGCGAGCGAGCTGGTATTCACCCTTCGGGACGTGCCTGCCTCCGGTGGCGACCTGACGGTTTTCGCCACGTTGCACGGCGAGCCGCGCCGAGGCTATCCCGCCAGCATGGCGCGGTACGCGGAGGCCGAGGTCGCGGGCGGCGCGGCGCCGCTGCTGGAGAGGCTTCCGCTGGCGACCGGAATGGCCCTGCGCGGTCGCGCGGAGGAGCCCATCAACGACGCCACCGGCGCACGCGTCACGTATCAGCCGAATGTGAGGATTGGGGACACGCTGCTACCAGCCTACACGATCCATCCGCCGTTCAAAGCGGTGAAAGGGTACGTCTACTGGTGCCGCGACGTCGAGGTGCCACCGGATGCCGAACTGCGCTTCAGCCTCGGCATGTCGGAAAAGGCGCCGACGCGTTCAGATGGCGTCTGGTACAGCGTCCAGATGGCCGGTCTCGCAGGCGCAACCGCAGGCGCGTTCGAAAAGGTCTTCGAAGAGTCGACGAAGGCGCACGCGTGGCTGCCGCGCACGGTGTCGCTCGCCACGTGGGCGGGCCGGCGCGTTCGGCTCAAGTTCGTGGCGGACTGTGGCCCGCAAAACAACGCCACGACCGACCAGGGGTATTGGGGCGACGTGAAGCTCGTCCGCACGGGTGTGCCCGAGACTGAGCTGACGCCGCCGCGCTCGCTGATGACCTGGGTGAACGGCAAGCCGTTCGCAGCGTCATTCTATTTTCGCGGCATCCGTTCCAGGCAGGTCGATCTGGCCTTCCGCATCGAAGGCTCGGAGCCCGTCATGCTCCGTGGGCTCACCGCGCATGCGGCGCCCGACGCCCAGTGCCGACTCTTTGAGCGCGGCATGATTCTGGCCAATCCAGGCCGCGCGCCGGTCACCTTCGACCTCGCCGCGCTCGCGCCTGGCCGCGCCTTCCACCGCCTGTGCGCTACGCCCGGCCAGGACGCTAAGGCCAACTCGGGCCAGCCCGTCGTCGCGAACGTGACGCTCGGGCCGCTGGAGGGGTTGTTTTTGAGGCAGCAGCCGTAAGGTGCGTGTCGCGCCGGGTAGGGCGGGGTCCCCGTAACTCGCCGCCGTCCCCCTTGCCCTGCGGCCGCCTGTCGTTCGACTTCCGCAGTCCGAGTGTCCCGCAGTTGACAAACGCATGGGCAATACCTACACTATGACTTTGTAGTGTCGTGTTCGTTAGCAGGTGTTTCAATTTGTAAACGGGGAGGATGGGGCATGGACCACACGCGTGTTTCACGGCGGGCTTTTTTGGCAGGGGCGGGGGCTTTGGCTGCGGCGCCGTCGATCGTTTTTGGGCAGGCGCAGCGCGTCTTCAAGTTCGCGTTGGTCGGGTGCGGCGGGCGCGGCAGCGGCGCGGTGAAGGACATCACCAAGGCGGCCGAGCGGCTCGGGCACAAGGCGGTGTTGGTGGCGGCGGCCGATTATTTCCAGGAGAAGGCTGCGGCCGTCTGTAAGGCAAACGGGTGCGACGAGAAGTTCGCGTTCAGCGGTCCGCTCGCCTACAAGAAGGTCATGGAGAGCGACGCGGAGATCGTGCTGTTGGCGTCACCGCCGATCTTCCGCGCCGTACACGCCGAGGCGTGCGTCAAAGCCGGCAAGCATATCTTCGCCGAGAAGCCGATCGCGACCGATCCGGCCGGTCTGCGCCACTTCCTGCAGGTGGTGGAGGCCGCAAAAGCGGCCAAGCTCTCCATTCTTTCGGGCACCTGCCACCGCCACAACAGCCGGGCGCTGCGTCAGATCGGCCCGGTGCGCGGCGGGCTCATCGGCGAGATCCGCGGCGGCGTGGTCTACCGCTGCCACGGCGGCATGAGCACGGCCAACTATCTGCGCCGCCGCCGCCCCGAGGACACCAACGCCTCGTACATGGCCAACAACTGGTACCATTTTCGCGAGATGTCCTCCGATCATCTGACCGAGCAGGCGGTTCACGAGATCGACCTCGCGAACTGGTTTATCGGCCGCCTGCCGGAAAAGGCGATGGGCATCGGCGCGCGCCACCAGCGCTCTACGGGCAACACCTACGACTGCTTCGGCATCGACTACGATTACGGCAACGGGCTGCACATCCATGCGGTGGCGCGGCAGATCAACGGCTGTTTCGACCGCTGCTGCGCGATGCTCAGCGGCACGACCGGACAGATCGACGTGCTGGGGAGCAAGATCATGCGTCCGGACGGCACGAGCGAGCCCTTCCCGTTTGACGAGAAGGCCGTCGCGGGCCGCGACGACAACATGTATGTCATGGAGCACGCCGATTTCCTCACCGGACTGCTGAGCGGCAACCTGCTGCAGGAGGGCGAGCAGGTCGCCATGGCGACCGCCAGCGGGCTGCTCGGCACGCTGGCCGCCTACACCGGCCAGATGGTGCGCATGTCCGACCTGCTGACGAACAAGGAGTCGCCGATCTACAACATGAATTACTCTGTCCGCGCGGAAGACTTCGAAAAGGGCGATGTCGCGATGGTCGACGAGTTCAAAGGGGCGGTGCCCGGCGCGCCGGAGAAACAGGGGTGAATATGCGGCTTAGCAGACGTGATTTCATGAGGACCGCCGCGGCGGCGGGAGCGGCGGCGGCGCTGCCGTGCCTGGCGCGGGCGGCCGAGGGTGCGGCGGCGTTCAAGACGCAGTTGTACAAGGCGTTGATCGCGCCGGTGGCGGACGACGCCACGTGCGAGCGGATCGCGAAAGCGGGCTTTCCCGGCGTCGAACTGACCGATAAGAAGGTGACGGTCGAACAGGCCTTGCAGGGACGCCTCACGGCGGAGAAGCACGGGCTCAAGATCCACTCCTTCATGGGCGGGTGGGCCGACTTCAACAATGTCGACGCGGACGCGCGGCGCGCGTCCATCGACGACGTCAAGCGCATGATCCGGGTGACGGCGGCCTACGGCGCGTCGACGATCCTGCTGGTGCCGTGCCGCGTGGGCGGCATGGCGATGCCCAAGCCGTCGCAGTTCAAGATCGGGTTCGATCCCGCCACGCTGGCGGTGACGTCGGTGGCCGAAGGCGACAACGCGCCGTTCGCTGCCTACATCGGGGCGCAGAACAGGGCGACCGAGCTGTCTCGGCTGGCCGTGGAGGAGCTGATTTCCGTGGCCGCGCGCGAAGGTGTGATCATCGCGCTGGAGAACGTCTGGAACAACCTCTGGGTGCAGCCGGTGTTCGCGAACGCCTTCGTGCGCTCGTTCGACGTGCCGTGGGTGCGGGCGTACCTCGACCTCGGCAACCATGTGCGCTACGCGCCGACGGAGGAGTGGCTGAAGACCCTCGGCAGCAGCATCGCCAAACTGCACATCAAGGACTTCAAGGTCGACCGCGAGAAGAAGAACGACGGCGACTTTGTGCCGATCGGCAAAGGCAGCGTCGACTGGGCCTCGGTGCGCAAGGCGATCGAAGCGGCCCGCTACAACGGCTGGGTGACCATCGAGAGCGGCGGCTACACGGATGCTGAACACAGCGCCCTGATGGATCGGATCTTCGCGGGACACGGCGCTACGGCGTAAGCCTTAGTGGCTGTCCAAAGCCTCCCGAACCTTGTCCGCGAGGTCACGCTGAGAAAACGGCTTCTGGATGAAGTTCACTCCCTCTTCCAGAACGCCGTAGTGGCCGATGATGTTGGCCGTGTGGCCGGACATGAACAGATACTTCACGTCCGGGTAAAGGGAGAGCAGGTTGTTGGCCAGGTCCCACCCGTTCATCCCGGGCATGACCACGTCGGTCAGCAGCAGGTGGATCTCGAAGGCGTGCTTCTCGGCAAGTTCGAGAGCCTCGGCTGGCGTGCCTGCCGCCAGCACCCGGTAGCCCAGACTTTCCAGCATTCTCTTGCCCATCTTAAGGAGGGCCGGCTCGTCCTCGACGAGCAGCACGGTTTCGGAGTTGCGGCTGGCCGCTTGCGCCGGATTCGCTTTCGGATGCTTTTCGGTCTCGCTCTGGTAACGGGGTAGGCAGATCTGGAAGGTCGTTCCTTTTCCCGGTTCGCTGTTGACGGTGATAAAGCCTTTGTGCTGCCTGACGATGCCGTACACGGCGGACAGGCCTAGGCCCGTGCTTTCGCCCGCGACCTTGGTGTCCGATACCGGCTCGGAGAGGTGCCCGAGCGTCGCGTGATCCATGCCGCAGCCCGTGTCGCTGACGGTCAGCGTCACATACTCGCCGGGAACGGCGTCCGCATGCCCGGAGC
>CAYMLQ010000345.1:0-6424 GCA_964390795.1 uncultured Lentisphaeraceae bacterium | reverse complement strand
GGAGGGACGAGCGTCTGCTCGTCCAGGCAAGCAGACGCTTGCCCCTCCCGCCCGGAAACGCGAAATCCTCGCACCCCGATTACATGCGACTCTTGCTGATCGACCGGAACGGTGGAATACACGTCCACATGATTATTTTGCGACTGGCTTCCCTTCCCGTCTCACGGAGCAAGCAGCCGCTTGATCGCGGCGGCGAACACCTCGCCCTGTCGCGCCATGCCGAGGTCGTTCGGGTGGCAGCCGTCCACGGTGCCCTCGCCATCGTGGCCGAGCATGTCTTTCGCTTCAAGGTAGTGCAACGTCTTCCAGCGCGCCGCGTCTTCGGCTTTCAGCCAGGGCATCACCCTCATCCACGCCTCCTTATCCCCGCCAGTTCCGGCAGGATCCACGCGGCCACCGCCGCGCACTCCAGGCCGAACGGGAGATAGCCCGCAAAGCCCACCACCGGCATCTCGAATATCTGAAACGCATGCACATACGGCACCGCATAGACCCACTTGGCGAGGCTGTGGACATTCCACATTTCCCAGAAGAAGCCGCAGATCAGCGCCGCCAGCGCGAAGCGCACCGCGAGACGCCAGTCGCCACGCGCCAGCCCGTCCAGCACCGTCGGCTCGCCCGTCAGCGCCTGCACCACAAGAAAAACCGCCAGCGGCGAGATCCACAGCAGCGGGAAGGTGACGTGCGGACAGAACACGATGCCCGTCAGCCCGACAGCCGCCGTGAGCGCAAGGCCCGCCACGCTGGCCGGGCTTCGCACGTCGAACCGCGCGAAGCCGCACAGCCGCCCGTCCGCGAACGGCCTGAACGTTCCCAGCCACTCGGCCGTCGCCGTCACCGCAGGCAGCACCGTCGCGAAGCTGCACGTCGCGAAAAAGGCGTACTCGCCCGCGTTCATGCCCTCCACGCCCCGGTAGTACCAGTTCCACACGTAGCGGTTAAGATACTCGAAGAACCACCAGAAGGCCGCGCTCACCGGGAAGAGCAGCGCGTACGGCCATGGATGCGAGGTCATCAGGCACCGGCCCGAACGCCTCACGCTCAGCGCGTTCACCACGAGGATGTAGGCCAGCCAGACAGGCAGGAAGGTGTGCGCCTGTAGCGGCTCGAACCACGCGAAGCGGCTCCACGCCAGCACCCAGGTAACCGCCCCCAGCACCACCCCCGCCCACCCGAACCACGCAAAACGCCTCTCCCCAATCCCTTCGGAGTTCGGCGTTCGGCGTTCAGAGTTCGGCGTTCGGCGTTCCTCCCCGTTCCCCGCCTCTTCCCGACGTCCTCCCCTCGCCAGCCGCCAGACGAACGGCGCGAGCAGCGCCACATCGAGAGCCGCAAAACCGATGAACACCGGCCACGAGAAGGGCCGTCGCATGTTCCAGAGCTTCGACGGATCAAGCCCCCAGTCCTCTGTGCGCGGCGGAAACGCGAGCAGCCCTTCCAGCAGCTCGCGCCGGCCCCCGAGCCACGCGCACGCCAGCGGCACCCCCACCAGTACCGCAGCCAGAATAACGTAGTGTATGACGCGCTTCATTATCGAGGCCCTTACTCCAGCGCCCGCTTTAGCTCCTGCGCGGCTTTCAGCCAGCCGTCGCTGCCGCCCTTGCCTGCGGTGCAGACCAGAAACACCGGCTCTGCGGGCGCGTATGTCGCGCCCGGCGCGATGACCGTCTCCTCCAGTTCAAGCCGCGCGTCGGGATGCGGCCCGACCCCCGGCCCGTCGAGCCAGAAGTCGATCCGGATATCGGACGCCTTGGACGCCACCGCCCCGAAGAAGCGCCCGTCCGCCGCGTCCAGCCAGCAGTCCCCCGCCGGCATGCCCCACAGGTTCGGCGGCAGCGCGTCCGGCACGCTCTTGAAGTCGCTGTACAGCCGGAAGTACAGTCCCTTCAGCCGCAGCGGCGCTGCGCCCGTGTTTTTCACGCTCACGGCCTCGGCGATGAACCACGGCACGCCCGGCGGCAGCAGCAGCCGGTGCGTGACTTCGAACGCTTCAGCCCCTTGCGACCCCGCGCTGGTGATCTCCACCAGGGCGACGCCGTCGACCACGCGCCCCTCGACGGCCTTCACCAGACGCGCGTCTGCCCAGCGGTCCTGCCCACCCGCCGTGAACAGGTGCAGCAGCGCGTTGTACTGGCCGAAGGGCCGCTCCGCGTTGTCGAGCGTCACGCGCCGCACCATGTTGCCCTCGCCCAGACGCCCCTCCAGTCCGATCCGCCCGTTGCCCGCGCGAAAGGTGTCGCCCTCGCGCAGGTACGTGACTCCCGTGGCATGGGCGTCCCGCCCATGAGGCGCAGGCGCGACGCCCGTACCGCGCTTCGCCACGGCCATCGCGTCCGGGCTCGGGCCGGCCTTCGGACGCGGACGCGCCTGCGGCGCGGGCTTGAAGCGCCACGCGCCCGCCTCGCGGTGCAGCGCCTCGAACATCTCGGTCAGCAGCGCGTAGGGCACGCCCTCTTCGTTGATCAGCCCGTAGTTGGAGTCCTCCGGAAAGGGCGTGCTGATGCCCAGCGCGGGCTCGTCCACCCACATGAAGTAGTCGTAGCCCAGCAGGAACGGCAGGCTCAGCATCGTGCGCGCAAACAGGCTCGTCGCCGCCGTCCGCTCGGCCTGCGTGCGGAAGCGCTGGCCCGCGCCGTGAACGCTCGGCAGCCCCGCGTCCAGCGCCGGAAAGGACCACTCGGTGATCAGCATCGGGCGCTTCACGTAGTTGTAGTACTTCTCGAAGTGCTCGGCCACCCGCTCGCCCGACTTGCCGAAATGCGTGTAGACGCATCCCTCGTCCAGATCGGCCATGGGGTAGCAGTTGAAGGTCACCACGTCGCAGTACTTGCCCGACACCTCCCACACCACCGGATCGGCCCCGCCCGTGCCCGCGAAGCGCGCGCCCAGCACCAGATGGTTCGGGTCAACGTCGCGGATCGCCCGCGACGTGACCGAAAAATAGCGGTCCGCCACAGCGGCCAGGAACGCTTTCTTGAGTTCGCGCGCCTCCGGCGTGCCATGCGGCAGCGCCTGCAGCGGCAGCAGCCCGTCGAAACCCGCCAGCTTCGTGCCGAACGCGGCGTTGAACGCCTCGATCTTATGGTCGCAGCGGGCCGCCACAAACTCCTTCAGCGCCACCTTGGCCGTGTGCGCCGCCGCTTTCTTCATCACCGCGTCGAAGAGCCCGGTGTCTGACCCGCCGCGGCCCCACCACGCCAGCTCGTTGTCGATAAAGTAGCCGAACAGCCAAGGGTCGTTGCGGCTCGGCACGCACTGCTGCCGCACGCGGTAGCGCACAAACGCCTCGAAGTCGGGATGGAACACGTTGGGGAACGACGAGCAGGGCCGGCGCTCGTTGGGCGTGATATCATACTCGTCGCCCAGCGTCGCCAGATGGTCGCCGATATTCAGGAACTCGGTATGCACCAGCCCGCGGTGCTTGAGCTTGGCGTCGCAGCCCGCGCCCAGCATGGTGAAGCCCCATGCCTTCAGACGGCCCAGCGTCTCGCTTTCCCACTCCGCTTGATCGGTATACTTCTTCTCGTTCTTCTTGCCGTGCGGGCAATACCCTAGCTTCTCGCACCAGTGGCCGTGGAAGGTCACATGGTCCACGCCCAGCAGCACGACGCCGCGTCCGAGCGGGTCGATGGCCCACCAGCGCCCGTCCGGCTTCTGCACCACGCGGAAGAAGCCGGTCGCCGCTTCCTTGATCTCCGGCACCACGTTCCCCATCGCGTAGGGCGGGAACGCTTTCCCCGCCTGTTTCTCCACAACCGCCTCGCCCCACTCGGCGCGGACCTCCGCGAAGCTGCCGGTGATGCTGCCGACCCGCAGCGCGGGACGGCCGCAGGTCACGGCTGGCGCCGTAAAGGCATAACGTTTGCGCAGGATCTGCCGCCCGTCCGGCGCAAGGATCGTCCCGGTAATACCGCCCTTGTCCATGCTCAGCTTAAGACGGTGTGGTTGCCCGAACGCCCATTCGATGTCAGACGTCTCGTCGGCCTCGACCTTCAGGTTGCTCTGCGCCAGCCACTCGCCTTCGCGCATCTCGGTCAGTTCGACCCGGGGCCGGCAGCCGTGCTCGGGCGGCGTCTGCACCAGTGCCACGTGCCAATAATTGCGCGCGTCCTCAACGATGGCGACCGACGCGATATTCCAGCCGAGGCCAGCCGCCTTCTGCGGCGTGAACACCGCCTCGACCGTCACGTTCGACGCCAGCGGCGCGGCCTCGTATACGGCGATCCCGTTGCCGTTCGAGAGCGCGCAATGCACGCCGTCTTGCCGGAACTTCCAGGTCATGGGATCGCCGAGCCACCCCGCCCCTTCCGTCGGCAGCTGCCGCATCTCCGCCCCCGCAAACCCCGCCGCCACTGCCAGCAGAAACAGCACCCTCTTCATGCTTCTCCCCCTCTTCCCGCACCGAGGTGCGATTCAACTGAGTTGACTTCGCTACCCCCCGAACAACCTGGCAAGCAGGTCTCCGCCGTTCTCCCAGAAGACCAGGATCACGCCCATGAGCGACCCGCCCGCGATCACGCCGGACGCCACGGGAAACGTGAACTCGGCGGCTGCCGCGGGCGCCTTCTTCCGCCACGCGTGCGCGAGCAGCGCGCCGATCAGAAAGAGCAGCCCGTAATACCAGTCGAAGACCCACGCCAGCCCGAAGGCCGAGGCCGACGGCAGGTACGCCTGCCCGCGCTTGAACACGAGCGGCAGCAGGCAGAGGACAATGCCCAACGCGCCGCCTACCGCGATCGACCACACCTTGACGGGCTCCAATGCCCCCAGCCCCGCGCTCAGCGCCTTGGCGACCGCGGCCCAGGTCTGCGCGGCCGGCGCGGGAAACTGCTCGGAGCCCAGCACCGACGCGTCCGGCACCAGCACCGAGAAAGACAGCACCGTCACCAGCGTGCCCACGAAGATGCCCGCGAACTGCGCGATGAATTGCTTGCGCGGATGCGCGCCCAGCAGGTAGCCGCTTTTCAGGTCCGTCAGCAGGTCGGCCGAGGCCGTCGCCGCTCCGGCCGTGATGTTGGCCGCCATCAGGTTCACGTAGACGTTGCCGGGGTTGAGCGCTCCGAATGTCAGCTGCGTGACCTTGCCCAGCGCGCCCGTCGGCGTCGTGTCGGTCTCGCCCGTGATGCGGCACGCCACCAGCGCCAGCGCGAACGAGAGGGCCACCGCCAGCGCGCTCTGCCAGAAGGGCATGTCAAAGGAGGCGTGCGCGAGCCAGCCCAAGGCGACCAGCGACACGACCTGTCCCGCGGCGAACCACGACAGGGGCGTCTCAATCTTCTCAACCTCGCTTAGCCCCTCCGCGCTCCGCGAAAACATGCCGCCGAGGCTGCGAACCGCGCGAACCATGCTTTTCCACTGCAGCAGGAATCCCAGCAGGCCGCCCGTCACCATGCAGGCGGTGCCGCCCCACAGCGTGACCTGCACCAGTTCGCGGAAGCCGTTCCCGGAAATGACCCCGTGGTGTTGCATCAGGGGCACGAAGACGGCCCAGCAGAGCGTGCCGCTCACGAACATCGTGACGCAGACGCGCAGCCCCATGATCGCACCGGCCGCCACGAAGATCGCGTCCCATGTGAACATGACGGTGCGGCCTTTCAGCGCGGCATAGGCCGGGCCGAACAGCCATTTCTCCGCCTGGATCAGCAGCGCGGCGCTCGAGAAGACGGCCCACTTCGCGTTGAGCAGCGCCAGCCCCTCCGCCCAGAACTTGTCGAGCGCCGCCGCCACGCACGCGAACCCGAGCGCCTTCGCCGCACGCATCCCCTTCGCACCCTGCGCATGCAGCGCCCGCAGGGTTTCGGCCGCGGCGATCCCGCTCGGGAAAGGCAGCTGCTCGATGTTGATCATCTGCTTCTTCATCGGAATGGCCATGGTGACGCCGAGCACCGCCAAGAAGAAGACCCACGCGAGCGTGAGTGGCAGCGAAAGCGGTTGACCGCTCAGGATCATGTACGCCGCAAACGCGGAGCCCAGCGTGCCGCCCGTGGAGTAGCCGGCCGCGCTCGCCGTGGACTGCATGCAGTTGTTCTCCAGAATGGTCATCGGCGTCTTGGCGAGGCCGATCTTATAGAAGCCGGTCCAGATCGCGTAGGAGAGAATGCAGGCCGTGATCGCCACGCCGAAACACCAGCCCGCCTTCAGCACGATGTAAAGATTCGTCAAGGACAGCAGCCCGCCCAGCACCGAGCCCATCAGGACAGCCCGCCAGGTCAGTTGCAGCATGGAGTCGCCCCGGCCTTTGTAAACCTGCTCGAACCACTGCCGCTCGATCTCTTCCGGTGTCCCGGAAAAGCCTTTCAACGGCAATTCGAACTCGCTGTTCTGATCCTTAGACGTATTCACTTTCGTTAGTCTTACGAATCGCATCAATGGACGCTCACCAAGGTTCCGGGGCTGTAGGTGAACGCCGAGATCAGATAACCGC
>CAYMLQ010000344.1:0-6454 GCA_964390795.1 uncultured Lentisphaeraceae bacterium | reverse complement strand
GCAATGCGAACCTGCATTGGATCGCTCTTGCGGTGGAACGTCAGGTCAGGCAGACGGACGGAGCGGAGGATACGCTGTTGACGCTTCAGTATTATCGGTACTGGTAAGGAACGAAAATATGAAAACACAGATACGACTTATGATGTGTGCGGTGCTGGCGGCCTTGGCGCTGGCTCCGCTGGCGTCCGACGCGGCCGTCGGCTGCACGCTCAGCAATCCTGCGCGCGACCTCAAGTCGCTATTTCCGGAGATGACCTCGTACCGCGAGGATGTGAAGGAGCTTCCGAAATTCCCGCAGGGGCGCGAGTTGTACGAGGCGCTTAAAGCGCGGGTCGGCGGCGACCTCGATCCGGTTTACGAGGCGTTCGACACGCCCTACACGCTCTATTCGGTTTTCAAAGGCGAGGAGCGGCTTGGCTACGTACACGGCGTCAACGTGCCGGGGCGCGGCGGCGTGATCCAGGTCTTTGTGTCGGCCGATCCCGCGACGGCGGCCATCAGCCGGCTCTTCTTCCAGCGGCTGGAGAGTCCGGGCGGCACTGCGCTGCGCGCGAAAGAGACGCGCGAGCAGTTCGCCGGGCTCTCGCTGGCGGATTTCTACAAGCACGACTATTATGCGGCGGCGGAGCCGGGCAGCGCGTCGGACAAGGTCGCGCAGCTCAAGCCGCCAGCCGCGCTGCCCGAGGATGCGAAGCCGGATTGGGATGCGACCTTACGCGGGCTCCGCAAGAATCTGATCCTGCTCGATATCTTCGCTTTCGACAGGCGCCATGAACCGTTTTACACACGCGCCGAGGAGGCGCGCAGAAATATGGAGAGCAAACCATGATGACTACACGCAGAAGCGCATGTGCCCTATTCACAATGGCAGCCGGTGGAGTGCTGATCGCCGGATGTGGGCGGAAAGCCGAGAGCGGCACGCATTTTGGCGAGCCGTTCACACAGGTTCCTGTCGTAACGATTAGCCAATTGCTGGACGCGCCGGAAGCCTACCAACGTATGGCGGTGCGAGTGAAAGGGCTGATCGAGCGGCAGTGTCCCGCGGCCGGCTGCTGGGTTGTCATCAACGACGGGAAAGGCCGCACGCTCAAAGTCGAGATGGGCGACTATCTGCCAAAACTGCCGCAGAACATCGGCAACGTGGCCGAAACCGAGGGCGAACTGGTCAAGCAGGGGAACGCCTATATTTTTGTCGGCACGCGAGTGACCTTCTCGAAAAAGGGGACGCCATGACCTTTACAGCCTTCGCTTGGAAAAATCTGACCCGGCGTCCTGTGCGCACGCTGTTGACGGCGGGCGGGGTCGCTCTCGCCGTGTCCGTGGCCGTGAGCTTGGGAGGGTTTAACCTCGGCTACAAGCGCGCGATTGCCGGGAGCATCGAGCAACTCGGGTTCCAAGTGATGGTCATGGCCAAGGGGTGCCCCTACGAGGCAGCCACACTGATGCTGAAGGGCGGGACCGGATTGCTCTACCTGCCTGAAGACGCGCACACGAAGATCAAGAATGACCCCGACATCGAGGCGATCACGCCGATCTTCATCGGCATTGCCGAGAAGCAGGGCTCGTCGATCAGCGACACGCCTGCTGCCAGTTCCTTCACGATCCTCTCGGGCGTGGACGAGCCCTCATTCCGCGTGATGAAGCCGTGGCTGGCGTTCAAGAAAGGGCCGGGGTATGACGGCGGGCGCTGGTTTTCGCCTGCCTCGACCAATGAGGTCGTGATGGGGTTCGAGGCCGCTGAATACGAGCAGCGAAAGGTGGGGGACGTGCTGTACGCGTCGGTCACGCCGAACGGCAAGACCGATCCGGTGATGCACGCTTTCAAAGTGACGGGCGTGCTGGAGCGGAGCGGTTCGCAGGATGACGGCACCGTCTTTCTGCCGCTGACGACGGCGCAGAAGGTGTTTGGCCGCGAGGGGCAACTGACCATCATCGGCATCAAGCTGCGCGAGTTCAACGGCATCCGGATGCGTGAGTTCGAGGGCCGCTGGATGAGCATCCCCGAAGTGCAGGTCGTGAGCCTGGAGCAGGTGAAGGGCGCGCTGGTCTCGCTCGTGGGCACGGCGCAAACCATGGTGGCAGCCGTGGCGGTCATCGCCATCATCGTGGCGGTGATCGGCGTGATCAACGCAATCCTGATGAGCGTGTACGAGCGCATCGGCGAGATCGGCATCATGAAGGCGGTCGGCGCGACGCGCGGCCAGATTTTCAGGCTCATCTGGACGGAGACTTTGCTGATCTGTCTGGCCGGGGCAGTGTCCGGTTCGCTACTTGCGATGATCACGGCGGGAGCGACGGATGCGGCCCTGCGGCACCTGCTGAATATCGGCGTGACCCAGGCGCTGGTCCGGATTACCCCTGAACTTCTGGTGGCCGCGATTGCGGGGTCGGTCATTTTAGGCCTGTTGGCGGGAATCTGGCCTGCGCGCCGTGCGGCTGGGCTGCACCCGGTGGATGCGATCCGTGCGAACGAATAGGGGGATGGATGAGCGAAAAAGTTGTCATTTCTGGGCGCGGCCTCTGCCGCTACTATCAGCGGGGAAGCGAGACCGTGCGCGCGCTGGACGGCGTTGACATCGACGTCTGCGCGGGCGAGGCGGTTTGTGTGCTCGGGCCCTCGGGTTCGGGCAAGACCACGCTGATCAATCTGCTGTCGGCCTTGGACGCGCCGACCGCAGGGACGCTGGCGATTGACGGGCGGCGTGTGGACGGACTGCCCGAGCACGAACTGGTGACGATCCGGCGCGGCACGCTGGGCTATGTGTTTCAGAAGTTTCATCTGATTCCGACGC
The DNA here is from genome assembly GCA_964390795.1 of uncultured Lentisphaeraceae bacterium. GTDB lineage: Bacteria > Verrucomicrobiota > Kiritimatiellia > RFP12 > UBA1067 > CAYMLQ01. The sequence continues at coordinate 3,662 of CAYMLQ010000344.1, read as the reverse complement.
TGACCGTCGCCGAGAACGTGGCGCTGCCGCTGCTCTTCTTGGGAACGAAGCCTGATCCTGAAGGGCTCGCCCGCGTGCTCGCTTCGGTGGAACTCGCGGATCGCGCGACGCATCTGCCCAAGGAGCTGTCAGGCGGGCAGATGCAGCGCGTGGCCATCGGCCGCGCGCTCATCACCCGGCCGCGCGTGCTGATTGCGGATGAGCCCACGGGCAATCTCGACCGCCAAACGGGCGACACCGTTTTTGATCTGTTCATCAAAGCGGTGCGGGAAGAGGGGGTGGCCTTCGTATTGACGACGCACAACCTTGCTCTTGCCGCGCGCTGCGACCGCACGATTACGCTGGAAGACGGGCATATTAAACGGGTGTAATACCACTGCCGAAATATTTTTAGCCCATAAGACGGGCATAAAACACACGTCCAGGGCAAGCGTCTGCTTGCCCTGGACGAGCAGACGCTCGTCCCTCCCTGTGCGTGAGATAGCCCGTTTAGCATAATTACTTTTAGGCGGTGGTATAAGCCGCGCGATCAGGCCGTGCTTTGCCGGTGGTAACGCTCCCCGATTTTTATCAGACGGCGGCAATAAACTGCGGCCGGTTGTGTTATTATATCCGTCAAACGTCGTCTGTTTCCCGTAAAGGAGACAGGATCAACGCGTTGAAGGATAAATGAAACACACGTGTGCCCTTTTAATTTCGGCGGTCGTGCTGTCGTGCCTTTGCGCCATGTCGGCGTCGGTCGGCGAGCCTCAGAAACCCAACATCGTGTTCATTCTTGCCGATGACCTCGGCTGGACGGATACGGGTGCCTACGGCAGCACGTACTACGAGACGCCGAATATCGACCGACTGGCATCGCAGGGCATGCGCTTTACGAATTACCACAACTGCCAAAACTGTGCGCCGACGCGCGCGGCGCTGATGACGGGGCAGTACGGGGCGCGCACGGGTGTCTACACGGTCGGCGGAATTGATCGCTTCGACTGGCGGTCACGTCCGCTGCGGCCGGTTGACAATCAGAACAGGCTGCCGCGCGACAAAATAACGATCGCACAAGCGCTCAAGGCCGCAGGCTACGCGACGGGGATGTTCGGCAAGTGGCACCTCGGCGAGGATGCCGAGCATCATCCGCACGCACGCGGATTCGATGAGGCGATTGTCTCGATGGGACTACATTTCGATTTCGAGACGAATCCCAAGACCGATTACCCCAAGCGCGAATATCTCGCGGACTTCCTCACCGACAAGGCGACGGATTTCATCCGCCGGCACAAGGAGTCGCCGTTCTTTCTGTATCTCCCGCACTTCGGCGTTCACGCGCCACATCAGGCCAAGGCGGACTGGATCGCGCATTTCAAGCCGAAGGCCGCGGTGGGCGGACATCATGATCCGACCTACGCGGCGATGATCGCGAGTGTCGATGAAAGCGTCGGCCGTGTGATGGCGCTGCTCGACGAGCTGAAAATCGCTGAAAACACCGTGCTGATTTTTTCCAGCGACAATGGCGGGGTCGGTGGGTATGACCGTGAGGGAGGGCTCATCTGCGACAATGCTGAAAAGAGAAAGAGCAAACTCAAAGGAAAAGACTCCAAAATGAACTGCATTACGGATAACGCACCGCTTCGCTCCGGGAAAGGCTCGCTCTACGAGGGCGGCACGCGTGACCCGTTCATCGTGCGGTGGCCCGGCGTGACAAAACCGGGCACTTCCAATGGAACGCCCTCGATTCATGTTGACCTGTATCCGACGCTCCTCGAAGTCGCCGGAGCCCCCCCCCCCGCGAATTACACGCTCGATGGCGAAAGCCTTGCGCCGCTGTTTCGCGATGCCGCGGCAGCGTTGAAGCGGGATGCGATTTATCAACACTTTCCCGGCTATCTTGGGGCGGGCGTCGACCAGTGGCGAACGACGCCCGTCGGCACCATCCAGTGTGGAGACTGGAAGCTGATGGAGTTTTTTGAGGACGGACGGTTGGAGCTGTACAATTTGCGCAACGATCTCGGCGAGACCAACAGCCTTGCGAAGCTGAGGCCGGACAAGACAAAAGAGCTGCACCAGAAGATGATCGCGTGGCGCGAAGCGATCCACGCGCCCATGCCGACGCCCAACACGAACGACACCTCCATGGCGAAGGTTCGCTCAAAAAAGCGCAATCGAAAGGCCGCCGAATGAACGTTTATGACGAACGGGGCAAAGGCATAATCAGACAGGGCGGCACGGGCGTCTCACCCGTGAATCATGGGCGTGACGCCCATGCCACACCAGCGTTCACGCGTGCTTCGGGTGCCTTGTGCATAGCCCTGACTGCCGTGTGCTGCTGGGTCTCAGGCGCGTCCGCCGCCGCCGCGTCCGGTCAGACTGCAGAGCCGGGAAAAGACTTCGTCTACAAGCAGTCCGCCGGAGCGCCGCAGCACGTAGAAGTGTATTTTCCGCCGGAGTGGAAACCTGCGGGACCCAAGGTGCCGGGAGTTCTCCTGTTTCACGGCGGCGGTTGGGTCGGCGGCGACCTCAGCCAGTTCCGTCCCTTCTGCGCCTACCTTGCCAGCCGCGGACTTGTGGCCGCCACGGCGAACTACCGCATGCTTCCGAAGGGCGAAGTCTCGAAACAGGCAGACGGCGGTGATCTGCGCAAACGCGTCTGCGTCACCGATGCCAAGAGTGCGATCCGGTGGATGAAACAGCACGCCGACGAGCTGGGTTTCGATCCGCAGCGTCTGATCGTCGGCGGCGGTTCGGCGGGCGGGCATATCTCGGTGTTGGCGACGACCAATCCCGGACTTGATGACCCGAGCGATCCAAAGGGGTATGACACCACGGTCGCCGCCTATCTGCTGTTCAATCCCGCCTTCACCGCGCAGGACAGACGCGATCCGGAGGTGGACGTCCTGAAGCATCTCACGACCTCCTTTCCGCCGGCGATCCTGTTCTTCGGCACGAAGGACACATGGAAGCCCGGCTCTGATGCCGCTCTCAAGCGTCTCAAGGAGCTGGGCAACTCGACGGCGGAAATGAGGATTGCCGAGGGTCAGATTCACGGCTTCTACCGCGAGCAGCCATGGCGGGACCTGACGCTGATCGCGGCCGACCGCTTTCTCGTTGAGCACGGCTTTCTGAAGGGCGCCTGCACGCTCGCGCCGCCAGCGGATGGAACAAAACTCATTAAGGCACTATGAAACGCACCTTGGCTCTCTTTCTTCTCGGACTCACGTCCTGTTACGCTGCGACGACGGATCCGGTCGCTGACAGGATGAGGGATCTGTTTCCGCAGTTCGATGCGGATCATAACGACGTGCTGTCAGCCGAGGAACAGACGCAAGCCGCAGCCTTCGTGAAAAAAAGTCACGGTGAACAGTGGTCACAGAGAATTCAGAAGATGTTCGTTCGTGCGGCGGCTCCGGACAAGTCGGTCAAAGCGGCGAATTGGCGGGCTCAGGTCGCAAGCTATGGCTCTCCATCCGTCGCGCAGACGGAGATGATTCCGATGCGCGACGGCAAGCGCTTGGCCACGGATATCTACAAGCCGCACGGCGAAGGGCCCTTTCCCGTCGTGCTCTCACGCACGCCGTATAGCCGCGCGAAACATGGTCAGGGCGGAAATGGCTTCACGCGCGACGGGTTCGTGTTCGTCATGCAGGACATGCGGGGACGGTTCGATTCGGAGG
>CAYMLQ010000343.1:0-6461 GCA_964390795.1 uncultured Lentisphaeraceae bacterium | reverse complement strand
TCGGGATTCTGGCGAAGCCCGCGCTGGAGACGTGGAAGATGAACCAGGTGGCGCTCGCTACGCTGCGCACGCCGAAGTCCGAGCCGGAGACGGCGGAGTACTGGTGCCAGCGCGTGCGCGATGCGGCGTTCGAACAGGTGGAGGACGCGGCGGACACGGGCACGAAGGTGCACGCGGCGCTGGAGGCGGCGGTGGCGGGCGAGCCTTACGACGTGGAGGCCTGGGGCGTGTATGTGCAGCCGGTGCTGGATCTCATCAAGCGTGAAGGCCTGACCGTGACGGCGCGTGAGAAGCGCGTGGTGAACACGGATCACGGTTTCGCGGGCACAACCGACCTGCTCTTCACGTACGGCGACGGATTGCCCGGCATCCTGGACTACAAGACCAAGAAGACCAAGCCGGGCGAGAAGGTGGCGGCGTATGACGAGCACCGGCTGCAGCTCGCGGCGTACGGCGCGACGGAGTACGGCGACGCGTACATCGGGCGGGTGCGTGCCATCAACGTGTTCGTGTCGACCACCGAGCCGGGGCGCGTGGAGTTCGTCAGTCACGGGGATCTGACGCGCGACTGGGCGGCGTTCAAGTTGCTGGCCAGCCTGTGGCGTTATTCCAAGGGATATGATCCAAGGGAAGTGCGTTAGTTCATTAGTTCATTCGTGCATTAGTTGGATGAGAGAGTTTCACGCGGAGGCGCGAAGAACGCGGAGGGTTAACGATGAACGTGAAAATGGTCGGGCCGGGAGAGTTCAGACCGATGCAGGGCGCGGTGATCGGCGTTGATTTTGAGACGTTCTATGACGGCGCGTACTCGGTGAAGGAACTGGGCAACTGGGCTTATGTGCATCATCCGCGGTTCAAGGCGTGGGCGGTGGCGGTGACGGATGGCGCGACGGCTTGCGTGTGCGAGCCGTCGGCGTTCCCGTGGGACCGCATCGACGGGCGCGAGTGGGTGAGCCACAACCGGGAGTTCGACCGCGCGGTGTTCAACCGGCTGCAGGAGTCGTTCGCGATCCAACCGTACATCGAACCGGCGGCGTGGTTCTGCTCGGCGGCAGCGTGCGCTTTCCTCCAATTCCCACGTGACCTGCAAGGCGCGTGCAAGGCGGTGTTGGGTGTGGAACTCGACAAGGGCGTGCGGGATGCGAGCAAAGGTGTGCGCGGTTGCGTCGTGCCCACCCTCTTCGACCTCGACCTTTGCTATGCCGAAAAAGAGTACGCGGCGAACGATGCGGTGATGTGCTTGGCGCTGTGGCGCGAGGTCGGGCCGCTGTGGCCGGCGCATGAGCGTCGGCTGTTCGAGCTGACGTGCGACATGGGGCGGCGCGGGTTGTGTGTGGACTGGGGAACGGTGGCCGAGAAGAAGATCGAGTTGAATAGCCGCGTGGATTCGCTGGTGCACGGGCTGCCCTGGACGCCCGCGCTGTCCGCGAAGAAGTTCAAGGCCGCTTGCCGGGAAGCGGGGATTGAGCCGCCGCACAGTTCGGCGGCGGGTGACGAGGCTTATCAGATGTGGGCCGACGATCACGCGGGCACGGTGCCCGCGCAATGGGCGGCGGACATGGCCGCGATCCGGCGCTGCGGCCGGTTGGCGAATGTTCTTGAATCGATGGAGGCGCGGCACAAGCCGGACGGGCGCATGGTGTATGAACTGAAGTATTTCGGCGCGTCGCCTGGGCGCTGGGCAGGCGGCGGCGGTCTGAACGTGCAGAACTTCAACCGCAAGGAGACCGAAGGGCTCGACGTGCGCAAGTGCATCATGGCCGCGCCGAGCCATGTGCTGGCGGTGGCGGATTATTCGCAGATCGAGGCGCGGGTATTGCTGTTCCTCGCGGGCGACACCGCGGCGCTTAATCTGCTTGCCGAACATCCGGAGTGGGACATGTACGAGTTGCACGCCCGCGCCACGATGGGTTACCGCGAGACGGAGAGCCTCAAGGATTTCTGCGAGCGGACGGGAAGCAGTCTGCGGCAGCTTGCCAAGGCGCGTGTGCTCGGGCTCGGGTTCCGGTGCGGGGCCGAGACGTTCATTCGCGTGGCGCGGGTGATGGCGGGGATGAAGATCGGATTTGATGAGGCCAAGCGGATCGTGCGCGAGTACCGCGAGTCAAACCCCAAGATCGTACACCTCTGGAATGCGCTGCAAACAGCGGCTGAAATGTGCATCGGTGAAGAGGTGAACCAGTACGTGCTGCCTTTCCCCTGCACGCAATACGACCCGCGCTGCGGGCGGTATCTGTTCTACCGGGATGTTGCTTGGCATCCGCACGGGAAGTCGCTGACGGCTGTGGTCGGCGGTGAACGTGTGCCGCTGCACGGCGGCATCATCGCCGAGAACTGGACGCAGGGCACGGCGCGTGACGTTCTGGCTTCGGCTTGGCTGCGGTGCCGGTCGGCGGGGTACTCCCCTATCCTGACCGTGCATGACGAACTGGTGTTCGAGGTGCCTGAAGAGACCGCGCGCGAGGATTTGCGCCGAATCGTGTCGATCATGGAGAAGCCGCTCGCGTGGGCACCGGGCCTGCCGCTGAAGGCGGACGGGAAGTTGATGAGCCGATACGGAAAATGATTTTCATGATTGGAGGGCGTATGGCGGGAGTGTGGCCATTTTCACAACGGACGGTTGCGCTGCTGTCGCGACCGCCGGCGGCGGGCGAGACGCATGTGTGGCTGGCGCGTGCGGCGAGCGGGCTGCGGAACGCGCTGGCGAGAGAGCGTTGCGCGGAGTTTCTGCGTGAGGTCTGCCGGCGTTGGGTCAGCCATCGGCCTGTGCCCGAACGGGAGATCCTAGCGGCGGTGGCGCTGGCGTATGACGCGGATGCCGAAAGGGGGCCGCGGACAACCGCCGATTGGCCGGAGGTCAACCGGGATACGGTCGCCGCGTGTCTCGGCCGGGCGGATGTGCAGCCGCTGTTCGATCCGGCTGTGGACACTGGCGTTGACTCGCGGGACGCGCTCTACGGGCTTTTTCGGCCGGGTGAGCTGGTCTGCGGCGGGTGGATCTGCGAGCGGCCCGTGGTGCAGTCTGTCGAGCGCTGGGCGGCGCGGGCGGGTTCGGCGCAGTTCGTGGTTTCGAATCCGATGCGGGGGCAAATGGCGCTAACGAAAGAGGGCAAGCCGTCGGCGCGGTGCCAGGCGAACGTGGCGGTGCGGCGCTGGGTCGTGGCGGAGTTCGACGGGCCGGATGTTGACAAGCGGGCGCAAGCGAAGCTCGCGTCCGTGCTGGCGCGGGGTCTGCACCTCAAGATGGTCGTGGATTCGGGCGGCAAGAGTTTGCACTGCTGGTATGCGTGCGAGGGGCTGGATGAGCGCGAAGCGGCGCGGTTCTTCTGGGCGGCGGTCGCGCTCGGCGCGGATGCGACGCGCTGGGACCCGTGCGGTTGGGTGCGGATGCCGGGTGGCGTGAGGCGCAAGGACGGCGGGGCGGCGGTGAAACAGAAGGTGGTCTACTGGGATAAAAATTGCGGGGTGCACCATGGAACATGATCCGTTGGCGTTGATTAAGACATTTTTGCCGGAACAGGCGGCGGTGGCGGCGGAAAAGGCGGTGGCGCACCTGCCAGCCAAGAGGCGGCTGTCGAGCCCGCTGGTACCGCTGGGGCAGTTCCCGGACCCGAAGCCGGAAGAGGAAAACCCGGCCGCACTGTTCAAGCGCGGCTGGCTGCGCAAAGGCGGCGGCGCGTTCATCGTCGCGCCGTCGGGCGTGGGCAAGAGCGTTTTCACGGTGCAGGCGGCGATCTGCTGGTCGCTCGGCAAAGCGGCCTTCGGCGTTGAGCCGGTACGCCCGCTCAAGATCGCGGTGATCCAGGCGGAGGATGACCGCGAGGAGGTCGGCTACTTCCGCAACTGCGTGACGCGCGGGCTGGTGGACGAATTCGGTTTCAGCGAGGCGGACATCCGGTTCGCGCTGGGGTGGGATGATCCAACGACCGCGCGGGTGTTCTTCCACAAGGCGGTGGGCAAGTGCGGTCAGGTGTTTGTCGACGAGGTCGGCGCACTGCTCGATGAGCGACCCGACATCGACCTCGTGATCGTGAACCCCTTCCAGAGTTATTTCGGCGGGGACGTGAACAAGAACAACGAGCTGTCGGCCTTCTTCCGGATGTGGCTGGATCCAGAGATCAAAGATCCCGGCGATGGCGGCAACGACCGCGCGGCGGTGATGTTCATGCACCATACCAACAAGCCGCCGAACGCCAAGGAGCGTGAGGGCTGGGGCGTGGACATGTTCGCGGCGTACATCGGCGCGGGCGGCGCGGAGATCGTCAACTGGGCGCGGGCGATCCTCTCGCTGATGCCGACCAAGATCCCCGGCATGTTCCGGCTGTGCGCGGGCAAGCGCGGCCAGCGGCTGGGGTGGGAAGACGTGAGCGGCAAGGCGAGCTACTGCAAGGTGCTGAAGCATGCCGAAAACGGGAACGTCTACTGGCGCGAAGGAACGCCGGAGGATGAGCGGGAACTGGGGATTGTCAACGACCGGGCCGGCAAGGAGGACCGGGCGGACGTGAAACAGGGGTTTGTCGAGATGCTGCACGCCGTGCTGTGGGACCCCGGCAAGGGCCCCTACCACTACGCCAAGGCGCTGGCCGTCCCGAAGGAGGGCGGCGGTTTGGGGTGCAGCGAGGATACGGCGCGGAACTACCTGCGGCTGATCACCGCGGGGGCGCGGGGGTCGAAATACGACTGGGTTGAGGAAAAGAAAACGGACTTTGGCAACCGATTCGAGGCGACGGCCGAGGGCCGGAGCGCGGCTATGGTCCACGGCTCCCGCCTGAACATACCCAAGCTGCTCCCGGTGGCGAAGCAACAGGAGGTGGGATTTTGAACAGTCATCCGAACATCCGAAGCATCCGAATTTCGGATGGTTTTAGGACGCATCCGAATCCGAAGCATCCGAACCCCCTTACAGGGGGGGATTCGGATTCGGATGCTTCGGATGGTTCGGGCTGCGTGGGCGTTTCGGATGGGCAGGATGGTCAGAGGCTTAGGAGGGTAAGGCAATGGGCATGATGTCACGAAGAAAGGGAGCGGCCGGTGAACGCGAGGCCGCAGAGAAGTTGAACGAGGTGCTGGGCACCAAGTTCCACCGGGGCAGGCAGTACCACGGCGGGCCAGAGTCGCCGGACCTAGCCGGCGATCTGCCGGGGCTCCACCTGGAGGTGAAGCGGGTCGAGGCGCTGCGGCTCTACCCGAGTCTGGAGCAGGCGCGGCGGGATGCGGCGACTGACGAAGTGCCTGCGGTGATGCACCGCATGAACAAGAAGCCTTGGGTGGTGATCGTGTATGCCGATGATCTGATCCGGCTGCTGGATGTGGTGGATGAGTGCCGCGCCCGTGTGGGCGATGGCGGGAAAAAGGGGCTGTTGGTGGCGCCTGCCGCCACACACACAGTGTTTTTGCGCCCCCCTTCCCCCCGCCCCCTTCCCCCTGATGAAGCAGGCGGGGATCAGGATTTGACGGCTGGGCGCGTGAGCGCTCCGGCGGGTGCTGATGACAGGAAAGAAACTTAACGGAGGTGAAGAGAATGAACTGCACAAATTGCGCTTTTGCAAAGAAAATAAAGGAAGCCGAGCATGGTAGCATCCGGTATGAAGACACGCCCTGCGCGTCTTGCAAGCTGACGGAAGACAGCTCGCGAACGCTTGAGTATGTCGAGGGGCAGGCGGCGGGGCCGATGCGGTGGCCGCCGGCGGCGGAAACCGCCGGGTCGGACGTGCTGCCGCTCTCGGTGCTGGCGGAAGCCATGCGGGGGTTTCTTGAGTTGCCACCGCGTACGTTCAGGATCCTACAGCGCCGGAGGAACGGTGACTCGTATGCGCTTATTGCGCATGAGCTTGAGGTAACGCCGCAGGCTGTCGAGGTTCAGTTGCGGCGGGCGCTAGAGGCGCACCCGCATCTGAAAAACCTGCTGCCGGAGAAGGCCCGGCGGCAGGAAGCGCGGAAGCGCAAGCGCCTCAGCATGGCGAGGCGCGGAAAGATGGGAAGCCTGTAAAATGTAGGATGATCCCCTGCTCTATTGGAAACGGGACCCGCGGCGGCTGGGTAAGCAGTCGCGGGGAATTTAGGCCGCGCCCCCAACGGGCGCGGCGGTTTTTTGGGCGCAAAAAGGGCGGCCGGTGAAGGCCGCCCGCGCGGGGCTTAATCGAGGAGTTCGCCCATCCGCTTGGGCGTGAAATAAAGGTCCAGCTCTGCGCCGTTCTCAAGGAGATCGGGAATTGAGATGTAACCAGCTTCCGGTCCCATGCCGAGGTCGGCGATTCCGAAGGCCTGGATCTGGCCCGCGTGGTCGGGGTCGGCGTCCTTCTCCACGATCCACCAGTCGCAACCGCTGGTGAAGTAGTGAAGTTGTGCGAGGGCGGCGCAACCTTGGCCGTCGGTCTCGTAGGTCTTGGGCATGGCCTGCCACATGGCGTGAATGCGGTCGATGAGTTCGATGAAGTGGTCGCCTTCCTCGCCGAGCATGG
>CAYMLQ010000342.1:0-6475 GCA_964390795.1 uncultured Lentisphaeraceae bacterium | reverse complement strand
GCATCAAGGGCATCCACATCGCGGCGCAGTCGGGACGCGCGGCGGCCGAGACGCTGGCTGCCTGCTGGTGTGCGAACGACTTCTCGATGGCTGCACTCCAGCCGTACAGCGACAGGCTCAAGAAGACCGAGGGGTGGAAGCAGCTCAAGCGCGTCAAGAACGTGCGCGCGCCCTTCTCAACCAACCTGATGCTGGGCGTGATGAGCGCGGGCTGCGCGTGGGCGACTTTCGGCGCGCTGCCGTTCTGGCCGGTGCCGATGGAGCCCGATCACGAGGCGATGCTGCCGCTCAAAGGGGGCAAATTGCCAGAGCCCGAGGCGCTGGTCGCGAGCCCGACCTCGCCGGACCGCCTGACGGACGTGTTCATGTCCGGCACGATCCACGACGAGGATCAGCCCTGCCACCTGAAGATTCTGGATCGCGCGACGTGCGACGTGTGCATCAAGAAGTACGGCGCGCCGTGCCAGCGCTTCTGCCCGGCCGAGGTATACCGCTTGGAAGAAGGGCACATCCACGTGGACTTCTCCAACTGTCTGCACTGCAAAACCTGTCAGATCAAAGATCCGTTCTTAAACATCCAGTGGACCTTCCCGCAAGGCGGAGACGGCCCGCGCTACACCCGCATGTGAGCCACATTCTCAATCAACACGCACAAGGAAATACACCATGGACATGTCATTCAATCGCAGAGACTTCCTCAAGACGACGGCCGCCGCTGCCGCGATCCTGCCGACGTTCAACGTGCTGTCGCAGCAGAAGGCTGAGACGATCGGGCCGGACGACGACCAGGTAAACGTGGCTGTGATCGGCTACGGCGCCGAGGGCGAGATTCTGACCGACGCGGCGATGAAGATCCCGGGCATCCGCTTCAAGGCCGTCTGCGACATCTGGGACTACCGCCGCAAGATGGCCAAGGGACGCCTGAAGTCCCTCGGCCACGAGGTCGCCGTGTACGAAGACTACCGCGAGATGCTTGACAAAGAGGACAAGAACATCGACTGCGTGATCATCGCGACGCCCGACTGGATGCATGCCGAGCATACCTGCTACTGTATGGAGAAGGGCAAGCACGTCTACTGCGAGAAGGAGATGTCCAACCGCCTTGAGAAGGCGAAGTCCATGGTGCTGGCCCAGCGCAAGACCGGCAAGATCCTGCAGATCGGCCACCAGCGCCGCTCCAACCCGCGCTACATGCACGCCCTTGACCGCGTGATCCGCGAGGCGAACATGCTGGGCCGCGTGACGCACGCCTACGGCCAGTGGAACCGCTCGGTCGCGCCCTTCCTGTCGGTGAAAGACCGCCTCAACATTCCGACCGACACGCTCCAGAAGTACGGCTACGAGAACATGGAGCAGTTCCTCAACTGGCGCTGGTTCGACAAGTACGGCGGCGGCCCGATGGTCGATCTCGGCTCGCACCAGATCGACCTGTTCTTCTGGGTGTGGGGCTGTCAGCCGATCTCGGTAACCGCAATCGGAGGCAACGACTACTACAAGCGCCAGATGAACGACAACGTGATGGCGATGTACGAGTTTAAGACCAAGGAGGGGCTGATCAACCGCGCCTATTACCAGGTGCTGACGACCTCCAGCCGCGGCGGTTTCTACGAGCAGTTCATGGGCGAGAACGGGTCGCTGACCATTTCCGAGATCGCCGCACGTGGCAACACGGTCCAGCGCGAAGTGCGAGGCGGCGGCCCGGACGAGTCGCAGTGGGTGGAGTTCGCGAAGCAGGGTCTCGTCGTGCAGCCCAAGAAGACCGTCTCCCGCGAGGTGACCAGCAACGTCGCGATCGACGCGCGTGTGACGGCCGCTGCGGACGGTTGGCCGCTGCCTGTGGATCTGCTGAAGCCCGCCCACATGCCGCATCTCGAGAATTTCTTCCTCGCGGTACGGCGTAGCAAGCCCGAGCTATTGAACTGCCCGGCCGACCTGGCCTACGAGTCGGCGGTCGCGGTGCTTGCCGCGAACCGCTCGGTCGCCGAGCGCAAGACGATCCACTTCAAGCCCGAAGAGTTCCTCGCGTAAGGAGCCGCAGAAAGCATCGAGATCATCGATTTCTTCGAGAGTGTCGATGATCCCGATCATCTCGATGATATCGAACCATTCGAAAGCGAGTCACCCATGAAACGATTTCTCACCACGATGCTGGCGCTCGCCGCGGGCTGGGCCTGCGCCAATGTTCCCTCTCACTGGGACGGCGGGCGCAACTCGCCCGTACACCGCCTCGCCCTGAAAGACGGGTACGGCGACACGATTACCCCCGGCGACCCGAGCGCACTGCCGCTCAGCACGCGGCAGACGTGCGGACAGTGCCACGACTACGATACGATCGCGTCGGGATGGCACTTCAACATGTCCAGCACCAACGTGGTTGCGGGTCGCCCCGCGCAGCCGTGGTTCCTGATCGACCCCGTTACCGGGTCGCAGATCCCCATGAGCCTGCGCGACTGGGCCGGAACCTACAAGCCGGCCCAGCTCGGGATGTCCAACTGGGAGTGGACCTTCGCGTTCGGGCGTCATTTGCCCGGCGGCGATGTCGCCGATCCGGCGGACCTGTACGCCGAGGGCGGCGCGACCGCCCGCTGGGACGTGACGGGCCCCGTCGAGGTCAACTGCTTTGCCTGCCACAGCCGGAGCCACGCCTACGACCACAGCGAGTGGGTGCGCCTGATCGCGCGCCAGAACTTCCGCTGGGCCGCCACCGGTGCGCTCGGTCTGGGCGAGGTTCTCGGCATGGGTTCGCGCGTTCCCGACTACTGGAACGATCTGCGCGGCCTGAACCGCGATGACAAGGTCTACGCGGTTCCGCCGCACATGGCTTACGACACGCGGCAGTTCGACGCCAAGGATCGCACGGTGCTGGACGTCGGAGCGCCCCGGGCGGAGAACTGCCTGAACTGCCACTCGGCCTCCGAGGCCGGCATGTCGCACTCCGATATCGACGGCGATGTCCACCTGCGTGCGGGCATGACCTGCACGGACTGCCACGGCAACGGCGAGAACCACGCCATCGCGCGCGGCAGCGAGGAGGATGCGGCCACGTGCTCGATGGACACGACCCGCGCCACCGCGAGCTGCGCGGGCTGCCATCTGGGCACCGACAAAGTCAAGGCCGGCCGCTTCGGCGCGCCCGCGCCCAAGCACGTCGGCATCCCGACCAGCCACTTCAAGGATTTGAGCTGCACGGCCTGCCATTCGGGCGTCACCGAGGGCGGCAGGCTGGCGCAGGTGCGCACCTCGCGCGCCAACCGCATGGGCGTCTACGGGCGAGCCCGCTGGGTCACGGCCCAGCCCTACATCCTCGAGCCGGTGTTCGTCCGCAATGCGCAGGGCAAGCTCGAGCCGCGCCGCATGGCGTGGCCGGCCTTCTGGGGCACGCGCGACGAGAAAGATGCCGCCAAGCTGACCCCCCTGCGTCCCGACGCGGTGGCAGCCTCCTGCGCTGGATTGTTCGACGTGCGTGAGCAGGTCGGCGGCCTGCTCGCGACACTGGCGACGGATCCCAACATCTCCGGCGTGCCCGTGCTGGCGGTCGACGGTGCGCTCTTCAAGGCCGATGTCGACGGCCGCACGCAGGCGGCAGGCGAAGCCGCCGGGCAGAGCGGCCTGGCGTGGCTGTACCTCCAGTCCGACGGCAAGACCGTCCCCGTTATTCCGGACTATGTGCCCGGCGCGGACACGGACAAGATGACCGAGGGGCAGCTCGCGACGAACCAGGCGAACGAAAAGGTTTTCGGGAACCTGTTGCAGACGCTCGACGCGAGCAAGCAGGCCGGCGGACGTTACGGCGCGATTGCCATGCACGGCAAGGTCTTCTATCGGGGCGGTAACAACGATGCGGTCATCGGCACGAATGTGACCGTCCAGTCCGCGAAACCGCTTGCAGGCTGGTACAGCGAGGGCGTTTTCACCCCGCTCGTTTCCGAGTACGCGGCCAGCAACGTCAAGGCCTTGGCCGGCACCGAATGCACCGTGACGGAGGAGATGGTCGCCGCAGGGCTCAAGGCGCTGGCGGCGGCTGGACAGAAGCGTGCGGTCTACGTGGCGCACGGACAGGTGTGGGAACTCGGCGCGGACGGCAAGCTGACTTCAAAGGTGGAGAAGGCGTCTGAGGCGGTCTCCTGGGCGGTCGGCCACGATGTGCGGCCTGCGCGCCTGGCGCGCGGCGCCAAGCCGGCCAAATGCGCCGACTGCCACACGGTCGATTCGGCGTTCTTCTTCGGCAAGGTCGAGTCCACCGGCCCGCTGTTGACCTCCAGGAAGCTGGTGCAGGCTCAGCACGCCTTCATGGCCCTGAGCGGCAGCTACAACAAGGTGTTCGGCACGACCTTCCTGATGCGCCCCGTGTTCAAGATTTTCCTCTGGGTGGTCTTCGGCCTGGTTCTGCTGGTCGCGCTGGCGTTTGTCGCCGCGGCGGTTCCGGCGGTTCTCGCCAAGGGCGCGATCCCGTACGGCAGGCCGGGCGAGAAGCTGGCGGCCACGGTTGATAAGCTGGCTGCCGCAGGCTTGGTGGCTGCGAGCGTCTACCTCGGAATATCGGGCCTGGCGGGCTGGTTCCTGCACCTGCTCACCGGTTATGTGCTGATCTTCCATATGGTTGCGGGCGGGCTCTTCGCGGTCTGCTTGGTGACGCTCATCTGGTTCCGCGGCGCTCGGCGCATCGCTAACCCGAGGCGTAACGGCCTGTGGATGCTGGTGCTCTTGCTGGGCGTCGGCGTGCTCTTCACGGCCGTGGCGCCGATGATGACCTGGTTCGGCACCGGCTGGCAGCACGCCATGACGTGGGCGCACCGCATCACCACGATGGGCTTCCTCGCCGTCTCGGCGTGGATGCTGCTCACGGGCGGACGCAAGGAATGAATCGAATGAATCGAGGGAATCGGCGTTATCGATTCCCTCGAGTCCTGATCTTTGAAACATGAAGCCAGCCGTCCACCGCTATGAGCACCAGGCGATGTCGACCGTGTTCGCGCTGATGGTCGCCTCGGACGACGAGCGGCTCGCGCAGAGCGCGGCGCACACGGTGTTTCTGAAGGTGGACCGGCTGGAGGAGCAGATCAGCCGCTTTATCGACGTGAGCGAGGTGGCGATGATCAGCCGGCTCAAGCCCGGCGAGACGTACCGCGTCGCGCCGGAGACGCTCGACCTGCTGCTGATCGCCACGCAGGTCTGCGCGGCCACCCAGGGTGCGTTCGACGTCACCGTCGGCGCTCTCATGGACGCGCTGCGCGAGGTCAAGCACCGCTGGGGCGGGCTCACGCAGCAGGAGCGCGAAAGCGCCCTGGCCGCGTGCGGCATGAGCCGGCTGGTGATCGACACCGAGAACCTGCTTGTCGCGGTCAAGCCAGACCGGCTCGGTCGGCCGACGCCGCTCGAGCTGGATTTCGGAGCGGTGGGCAAGGGCTACGCGCTGGACCTGGCGTGTGAGCTGCTGGAGCGCGACTGGGAGTTTCCCGGTTTCCTGATTCACGGCGGCACGAGCACGATCGTCGCGCGCGGCTCCATGGGCGACGGTCAGGCGGGCTGGCCTGTGGGCGTGGGCGGAGACTGGCGCGTGCGCGCGGGGCTCGACGCCGTGCGGCTCACGGACGGCGCGCTCAGCGGCTCAGGCTTCGAGGTCAAGGGTGCGCACGTGGTGGACGTGCGGCGGGGTGTGGCGGCGGTGCGGCACGCGGCGACGTGGGCCGCTGCGCCGACCGGGGCGCTCTCCGACGCGCTCTCGACCGCGTTCCTTGGAATGAGTTGGACGGAGATCAAAAGAGCGTGCGCGGCCATACCCGGCAGCGGCGCGCTGGTGGCGCGGGAGCAGCCCGCGTGGCTGGACCGGGTGAGAAGCCCGGTCAGGAAATGCGGCGCGTTTCCAAGAAGTTAGGAGTTGGGATTTGGGAGTTAGGAGTTGGGAGACTCTTGACTTGGACTTGGGTGAGCGTCAGGTTGGCGCGGAACCCGTAACGTGTAACAAGGTACCTGTAACAGGATCGGCTTCGTGTGAAGCCAGACAAGGAGAGACACATGAAACTCAGTGGAATGATGCTCGCGGCCGTTGCGGCCGGACTTGCCGTGGCGGCAGGTGCGCAGGACGCTGCCAAGGTGCAGCTCAAGATCGAACTGCCCAAGCCGCAGTTCACGGGGACGCCGAAGGACATCCGTTCGCCGAACCTCGAGCCCGCGCGCGGCGGCAAGCCCCGCCCGCCGATCGACGTGCCGGCCGGCGCGGACAAGGTGATCTCGCGCGACTGCAAGGTCACGTCCAGCGACCCGGAGCCGATCATCGGCGAACTCGCCTTCATTACGGACGGCGACAAGGAGCATGATGCGGCGACGTATGTGGAGTTGGGCCCAGGCACGCAGTGGGTGCAGGTCGACTTGGCGAAGGAGAAGGAGATCTACGCGGCGTGCGTGTGGCACTATCACGGCGAGGCGCGCGTCTATCGCGACGTGATCTGCCAGATCTCGAACGATCCGGACTTCA
>CAYMLQ010000341.1:0-6501 GCA_964390795.1 uncultured Lentisphaeraceae bacterium | reverse complement strand
TGCCGATCGTGAAGCGGGTCAGGCCCCTGTCGCGGAGGTAGAGGCGGTACGCGTTGTCATAATCGTACGGCGTGGTGCCGTTGGCATTCGGCTCGGCGCGCTTCCACTCAAACTCGAACTGTTCGCCATTCCCGGCAAAGGACTCGGTGTAGAGAATGTCGAGCTGTTCGCTGAGCAGGTTGAAAGGGTCTTCCAGCGGCAGCAGGTGGCCGGTAAAGAGGTTGGTGGAGAGGCTGATGACGCGCATCTGGATAGGGTCGCCATCGCTCACGTTGAAGACCTTGTTGGTCGTGTCGTTCTCGATCAGGGTCACAAACTCGCCCGCACCGGGTCCCATGTGGGTCATGGCGTAATTCACGACACCATTCGTGCCGTCCGTGTCGACCCTGTGCCTTGCCATCTCCTTGATGGCCTCCACCCAGATGGCCTTATGCTTCGCATCGGCGCCGCTGGCCAGACCCTCCAGGACCGCGCGCTCCGCATCGCTCAGCACGTTGAGCTGGAGGTAGCTGAGGCCGCCCGTATGCTCGACCAGCCGGCCCGCCAGCTTGAGGCAATTGGTATTGTCCGCGGCGGGGTCGAAATAGAAGCGGTCGCTGACGTTGGGCGGCACGCCCTTAAAATAGGTCTTGCCGTTCTTCAGCAGGATGTTGCCCCGCGGGCCGGTGTCAAAGCCGAAAGCCTTGGCAAAGTCGCCCTCGAAATCCAGCCTCGCCGTCTGAATCACGATCGGATCGTACAGGGCCACCGCGCCCGCGGTGGGCTGGTAGATACGCCGGATGCTCTTGGCGCCCCAGACTTCCGGCAGCCCCAGGGTCGCCTTGGTCAGCGTCTGGCCGATGTCGATGGCCGGGCTGTTGCTCGGCCAGGCCACGGTCCAGGTCCAGGGGTGGGGCGTGCCGGTGCGCGGATTCGCCTTTCCTGACAGCCAAGGGACGGGCGTATTCGAGGCCGGCTGCGAGGTCAGCGACGGAAAGAAGAAGCCGTCCTGCATCGGATAATAATTATGCATCACCAGTTGGGTCGTCAGGCCGTTCGTTCCGGCGCATTTGGCCCAGACCTGGAGCTTGCGGTCGCGATGCCCGGCAGACTCGAGGCTGTTGGTGTGGTTGCTGACGTCCCAATAGGTGTTTGTATTCCACGGATCCGGCAGTTCGTCGAGCGGATGTGGGCCGGGCACGAGCGTGCCGGCGGTCATGGTGTCGGCGAACACCTCATAGACCCGATTGGTCAGCACCACCTGATAGACCTGCATCTTCGGACGCCCGGCGTTGGTCGGGTCCTTGTACTGCACCAGCACGTACGGATCAGAACTGTAGTCCGAGCTGTTGGTCTGGTTGAGGTCGTTGCGCAGCGCGTAGGTCACGTAGCCGCCTTCGCTGGCCCGGACAAACGCGTGCTCCTCGTTGGGGTTATAGCCCGGGAACTTGGTGCTGTTCTGGTAGTAGACGAACGGCGCCTCGTCGGCCATCAGCACGCCGGTATCCAGCCGCGGCGCCCCCGGCAGCGCCCAGGCGGCGGCGCTGATCTTACCCTGAACTTGGCCCACCCGGTCATAGGCGAACCAGGCCTCCGAGGTGACGCCGACCTCCGAGTTGACATCGATCTCCGTATCGAAAGGATAGTAGAGCTGCAGCCCGAGTTCCTGTCCCGTCAGCGGCGTCACCATGGACTTGAAGATCTCGGGGCCTGTCCGCGCCACACTCCAAATGCGGAATTCGTCGATCTGCCCGTTGAAGCTGTAGTTCGTCCCGCCCTGCACGCCGAAAGCGAGGTTGTTGTTGGTCGTCGCGACATCCCAAGACGGAAAGTCCGGCAGGGCATTGGCGGTATAGACGGCGCTGCCGTCCTGATAGACCGTCGGGGCTCCGCCTTTGACCACCAGGGCCAGATGGTTCCACCCGCTCCGCAATGTGTTGGTCGCGGCCGGCTGAATCACCGCTTGAACCCCGCTTGAGGACTTGCGGACCACATACGTGAAGGTGTTGTTCGTCTGAATGGTCAGCGCGACGCTGTTGAGGGAGTCCCCGTTGTTGAAATTGAAGACCTGGCCCGGCTTCCCAAAGCTGTGCGGCTTGACCCAGCACTCGACGGTATAGGTGCTCCCCTTAAACCACGCGTTGTCTTCAACCCGCATCCGCGAGTTTTCGGAGGCGGAGAAGTCGACCGCCACGCCGCGCTTGACCAGGGACTGGTTCGCGCTGCCCAGCTGGCTGGCCAGCACGATCTCCGGGACCTCGAACTTCTCGGCCGGCCAGTCAAACCGATATTGCTGCACCCAGGCCGGGAACCAGATTGCGTCAGGCATCGCCTCCTGGGAAACCTCGTGCGACCACCAGACCTCCAGTGGCTTCTTCTCCTTGCTCTTGTTGACGCCAAAGATGTAGGTCTCGTCGCTGCCTGCGGGGGCGGTGGGGTCGTCGCCCGTGCTCAGCTGATCCGGCCGTATGTACAGGTTGGTGTTGTAATTATCGCCGGAGACCGGCGCGTAAATGTAGCCGTGGTACTTGCTGAACCCGTCCAGGTCCGACAGGCCGACGGCGCCCGGGGCGACGCGGACGCAGTTCACCATCTCGGCGTCAAGCCCGTTCTTGCTCGCGTCCTTGACCGTGCGGCCGACCCCGTCATCGATCGGATAATAGGCAATCAGATTCGCATTGGTTTCCGCGTGATGCAAGAACCCGACGCTTCCGGTTTGGATTTCATTGGTGGTCAGCGCCCGATCCCAGATGCGGATATCATCTATTTTCCCGTTGAAGCGGTTGGCGGTTGACAGCAGATCCGCGCCGAAGCACAGCGCGTTCGGGTGACTTGTTGTCCGGGTCAGAGTGGCGTTGGCCTGCTCTTTGTCCAGAACGAGCGACACTTTCTTCGAGGCCTGGTCATAGACCAAGGCGACGTGGTGCCAGCCTTTGTCTTCGAAGTCGATCAGGGTTGGAGCGTCAACCACAACATTCGTCTGAGCCGCCCCCAAGGTCGCGCGCACCTGCCTGTTCGTCTCAATCGTGACTTGGAAATCCAGACTGCTGGAATTCGCGGTTTTGCAGAACAGCGTCTGCGGCTGCAAGGACGTCTTAACCTGGAAGAAGCACTCGACGGTAAAAGAGCCGCTCAACTGGCTGGTGACGGGTGTCTCCAGCGAGGCGGTCCCGTCAAACGCCAGCGCGATGGAGGTCGGCAGCGGCGCCACCTCGAGGCCGACCGGCCAGGTGCCGGCCGTCAGGTCAAACTGCGGGGCATCGCGCCAGATGGAGTGGACGGGGACGAACCAGATGTTGTCGTCGCCGTTGACGTCGGTGCCGGTCAGCTTCAGCAGGGAGTAGCCGCTCTTTTCGGCTGAGAAGGTGTTGTTGTCGCACTTGGCATGCCCGACCGGCTCCTGGAACTCCTGCAGCTCGGCGGTGTAGGAGGATGAGATCGGGATTGTCAGGCCGTAGTCCGTCGTCTTCCCGTCGGCGCCTAGTTCCTGCCCCCGCACAAAGGTCTCGGCGTCCGCCGGCCAGTCACACTCGTACCACAGGTCTTCGAAGTGCCAGCTCGTGCCCATCAGGTCCTCCTGCCGCCAATACACCTCGACCTTCCAGGGCTCACCCACGGTTTTGCGGATCGCGTAGACGTTCCCGTTCTTGGGGCTGTAGCTGTGGTTGCCCTTGTGCTGATAGACATAGGCGCCGGCATCGCCCCCGCCGGTCATCCCCGCGGTCACCAGTGCGTTCAAGCCAACGACGTCGTAGCCGTCGCCGGTGGGCAGGAGCTGGCGGCCGATGCCCACGCTCACGGTGGTTTTCGTGGGCTCGCCCACCTCCACCACGGCCGACCCCAGCAGCGTGTCGAAGCTGCCGGAGGCGTAATAGGCCATGACCACCCGGCCCTCGATGCGGCCGCGCGCCTGCAGCCAGTGGGTGGCCAGATCCAGAAAAAGCCCGGACACCACATTGGTCGTGGTCGAGAGCATGCCCCCGGCGGTACTCGTCACCGGGCCGTATTTCAGCGTCAAGACGTTTGGATCGCCGTAGAACTTCACGAACTTTTTGGTCAGGTCCACGGGCGGCGCGTTGAAGGGCTCATCCGTCCAGAAAATGCGATAGGGCTTCGCTTTCGACGACCCGCTCACCTGATAATGGTTCGTGCTGATGGACCCGTCCGTCAGAACCCAGTTGATCTGAATCAGGCCGCCCGCGGAAAGAAAGATGCCGGGCACGGAGCGCTCGTAAAAAACCGCGCCGGCCGCATAGTCCGTCGAGTTTGTCAGCCGCGCATAGGTCGCCTCCCAATTCACGTTCGAGGGAGCGACAATCTGGTCGCCCAGATAATATTCCGGCTTGATGTGTTCAATGGGCGATCCGATGACCGATTCGACCAAGCGGTATGTCGCGACGCGGGCCGCGGCGTTGCTGGCCATAGGATAACCGCCATTGTCCAAGATCCCTGAGCCGCCTGCAGTCCAGACCACCGAAGCCCCGTTCGAGGCGGCCCAGGCCGAGGGAGTGTGGGTGTTGAAGATCGGAAAGGCCGGGGGTGCGGTCACCCGGTAGCCGTCCTGGCTGGCGGCGGAACCTGTACCCGGCAGCAGGTAAAGGACGGCGGCCATGACGGCGGCCACGCTCTGTTTGGTTATCATGACAAAGTCTCCGGAATCTCAGCGAGGCAAGGGGCGTGCGGAATGAAGTTATTGGGATAAGCCAAAC
Source organism: uncultured Lentisphaeraceae bacterium (assembly GCA_964390795.1). Taxonomy (GTDB): domain Bacteria; phylum Verrucomicrobiota; class Kiritimatiellia; order RFP12; family UBA1067; genus CAYMLQ01. The sequence goes on along the minus strand of CAYMLQ010000341.1, from coordinate 1,813 downwards.
GGCACAAAGGTACCGGTCATCACGACCTTAAAATCATTTTCATCCGCATACCAGCTGCCCGATTCCGGCGCAAAACTGACAGCTTCTCCTTTTCGCACCGGCAACGTAATGATTTCATAATGGTGGAAACCGTCCGCACTCATATCATCGATATGCTGTCCACATCTCACTCTTCGCGTATCTGACCCAAGAGTGAATGTGAAATCGCCGTAGGCTTTGGTTCCGCCATCATCGCCATTCGTATTAAATTCCCAATATATGGACAGCACAATAAATCCGTCTGTGGTTGCCATGGTCAGGATCGATTTCGAGTCTTTGGTGTTCTGGGTAAACGTGAGCTCTATTGTTGGCACGGTCATGTTTTTAGAAGAAAACGCCTGCACGTCGCCTCTAAGAATCGTCTTGCCGTTCACCGTCAGATTGGTCACCGTCGCGTAGCCGGCCACCGTCGCGTTGCCGGCCACCGTCGCGTTGCCGGTCACGTTCAGACTCGGCACCTCCAAATTGCCTGCTGCATTCACCGTCAGGGCGACGGTTTTCGAAGGGTCGCCCACCGTGACGCTCTTAGCCTCGACGGTCCCGGCGACGGTCACGCCCGAGTCGGCGGTCAGCGTACCTTTGACCTTGAAATCGCCGGAAGCTGACTTCACATCGCCCGCCATCATGGCATAGGGCACGGAGAGCAGCTGCTGGCGCGGGGCGATCTCGACGTTGTTTTCGACCACGGTCAAGCCCAGATAGACATCCGAATGTTTGGCGACCGCCTCGCTCAGGCTAATGGTAAAGACCCCATTCGGGGTAGCTGACAGGTCGGAGCCGCTGTTGTTGCTCAGCTCCACATTGAACAGTCCGTTGGTATCCAGCATAACCGTATATTCGCGGCCCCATAAAAGCGTGCCGGCGGTGGCCTGATTCCAAAGGCGGAACGCCACTTTCTTGGGTCCGCCGGGCAGCGCCTCGCCCGACCCGCCGCGCAGCACGCCCTGATAGTTGAAGGTAGACGGCACATCCCCGGCATTCGCCGTCATCGCACACGCCAGAAGCAACCCGACCCAGTATCCAGTTCTCATCTTTGACTCCTTCTTATGATTTCTTAACTACTCCAGCGAAAGGGATCCCATTGGGCTGATCCGGCGCAGATCAAACGCGCCCTTCATCAGAATCGAGCCCTCGCGCCGGAGGCCGTCCACCTGAAACTCAAGCTTGCCCGTGACCTTCTCGGACGGGTTCCACAAGACGCTGCCGCTACCTGCAGCAGGCGCGTTCGTCCAGGCCAGCGTAACCGTATTCGAAACCGAAAACAGCTCCGGCTTGATCGCCCCGATGTAGTTTTGCGGGTTGTCGCCGGTCGGCAGTTTCGTCTCGAATCTGGCATCCAGCCCGTCGTGGTCCGGATGGCAGGGATGGCGGAAGGGGTTCACGGGGTCATCGGCGGCAATGGCGTAGGTGAAGCGCAGGTTCTTGCCGAACCCGCTCTGAGCGCCATAATACGCCTCGTCCCACGTGATGTCGTTGTTTTTCAAGCCGAAGGCCACCGAGCTAAGGCGCGCGCTCTTCACGCCGACCGGCACCTTCGCCTCATCCACATACAGGGAGGCATTCCAGGTGCCGTTGGTCTCCTCCGCGCCCGCGACGATCACGCGCTGCAGCAGACGGCAGCGCTTCTCGGCATCCACATGCAGGATCAGGCGGAACTCCAAGGTGCCCCCCGCCCTTGCGTCGGCCACGACCGTGCCGTCGGCCAGCACCTGGGACACCTGATTGAGGCTCGCCTGGCCCACCCAGAGCCCGGCAGGCCAGAGCGCATGGGCCG
>CAYMLQ010000340.1:0-6531 GCA_964390795.1 uncultured Lentisphaeraceae bacterium | reverse complement strand
ACATCGTGCTCGGCGCCGCCACCGTGATCCTCGCGATGGGCGAGGGCCGCCGCGCCGCCGCCGCGATCAACGCGTATCTGGCTACGTAGGTGCGCCATGCGCTGCGAAACCAACTTTTCACCCGCCGAGGAGATCTCGCACAGCGCGCTTCACGCGCTCGGCAGCCACCTCGGCGCGGCCATGCTCGCGCTGATGGTGGTGTTCGGTGCGCAGAGCGGCACGCAGGTGCCGTGGAAGGTGGTCAGCGGCGCGGTCTTCGGCGCGACGATCATCCTGCTCTACACCGTCTCGTCGGTCTATCACGCGGTCACGCACACGCGCGCCAAACAGCTTCTGGAAGTGTGCGACCACATGGCGATCTACTTCCTGATCGCCGGCTCCTACACGCCCTTCATGCTGGTCACGCTGCGCGAGTCGTACCCGGCCCTCGCCTGGACGATCCTCGGCGTGGTCTGGGGCTTGACCGCGGCAGGCGCGATCGTCAAAGTCTTCACCACAGGTAAATGGCGCTTCGTTTCCACGCTGGCCTATATCGGCATGGGGTGGATCGTACTGATCGCCATCCGGCCGCTGATGGCCACCCTGCCTGTGGCGGGCCTGCTCTGGCTGTTGGCAGGAGGCTGCCTCTACACGCTCGGCACCGTCTTCTACCTGTGGCGCTTCATGCCGTTCCACCACGCGGTGTGGCACCTCTTCGTGCTGGCGGGCACCTTCTGCCACTTCATCTGCGTGCTGTTCTATGTGATGATGCGGTAAGGCTGTTAGCGATTTAGGCTGTTAGACTTTAAGGCTTTGGGAAACGTCGCGTTTTGTCTCCCTAACAGCCTACAGCCTAAACGCCTAACAGCCTACTTCACCTCTTTGATGACCGTCGTGGCGGCTTTGAGAATGCCGGCCACGTTGGCGAGATCGGAGGGGATGATCATGGTGTTGTTGACCTTGGCCATCTTGCCGAATTCGGTCAGGTACTGCTGCGCAAGCTGCATGTTCACCGCGTTCATGCCGCCCTGTTCGTTGATCGCCGAAGCCACCTGGCGGATACCGTTGGCCTGAGCCTCGGCCACCAGCAGGATCTCCTGCGCGCGACCGCCCGCCTCGTTGATGCGCTTCATCTTCTCGCCTTCGGAGATCGCGATCGCCTGCTGCTTCTCACCCTCGGCGCGGTTGATCTTGGCCTGGCGGTCGCCTTCCGACTCGGCGATCAGCGCGCGCTTCTCGCGCTCGGCGCGCATCTGCTTCTCCATCGCGTCGCGGATGGTCTGCGGCGGCGTGATGTTCTTGATCTCGTAGCGGGTCACTTTGATCCCCCAGGGATCGGCGGCTTTGTCGACCGCCTCGACGATCGCGCCGTTCACCAGCATGCGCTCCTCGAAGCTCTTGTCCAACTCCAGCTTGCCCATCTCGCTGCGCATGGTGGTCTGCGCGAGCTGCACGGTGGCGAACAGGTAGTTGCCGATGCCATAAGAGGCCTTGGCCGGATCCATGACCATCATGTAAAGGATGCCGTCCACCTCGACCGTGATGTTGTCGCGCGTGATGCACTGCTGCGGCGGCACATCGATGGCCTGCTCCTTGAGCGACTGCTTGTAGGCCACGCGGTCGATGACCGGCACCAGCAGGTGAAGACCCGCGTCGAGCGTGCAGTGGTACTTGCCCAACCGCTCCACAATGAAGGCCTGCCTCTGAGGCACGATCCGAACGCACTTCATAATCGTGTAGACCACTCCGAACGCGATGAATAAGGCAATCCAAGGCATATTCCAACTCCTTTTCTTATCTCCGACTGTTCCGACCGACCCGCCGATCCGACTGATCGGCCCGATCCCAAACGATTAAACCGCTTCGACTTTCAGCGTCAGGTTGCTCTTGCCGCTGATCCGCACCGAAGCTCCAACCGGCAGCTCGGCGCGCGCCTCCGCCGACCAGGTGCTGCCGTTGAATTCCACGCGGCCGGGTTTATTGGGCGCGACCGCCTCCACGACCACCGCAAGCTTGCCGGTGAAGTCGTCGCTCACGTTATGCGACACCTCTTTGTCCCCGTTAAAGACCTTCTTCAGGCTCTTCCGTAACAGCACGATATAGACGACGGAAAACACCGAGAAGGCCAGCCACTGAATCCCTTGGGAAAGGGGCAACAGCCAAGCGAGCAGGGCCACCGTCAGGGCCGACAAGCCGAAGAACAGAGAGACCAGCCCCGGTGTCATGACCTCTAAAATGATCAATCCGACACCGAAATACAGCCAATAGAGGGGCGTCATAAGCATACGTATGTGCCTCCTTTAGACACAAACCAGCGTCAACGGTGATTAGTTAAACACCTCACACGGCGGGATGCAAGGAAAAGCGGCAGGTGCGATTCAACTTTGTGGAATCGCACCCGAGTTAGGAGTTAGGAGTTAGGAGTTGCAATACCTTGAAGATGAAAATGTTATACGATCTAATAAACGGCTTTTTATGTGTCTTCACGATGTGGACGCACGTTTTCCCGCGCCAAGCCAGAGCCCCGATCCGACGGCATTGCCCTGCGGACGGTTGCGGGGAACCGTCCCGGCTTCGCACGTCCGTTGCACTTGCGTTGCACGCCGTCCCGGGTAGGGCGGGGTCCACGAACCCGCCGCCGGCCCCCGCATCGCCGTCGGACGACGTTACTCGCGCGGGAGCAGCAGCCCGTCCTGAAGCTCCAGAACGCGGTCGCACAGTGCGGCGGTCTCGGGCGAGTGGGTCACCATCACCAGGGCCAGCTCCTGCGTACAGGAGAGCCCGAACAGCAGCTCCATGATCTGGCCGCCCGTCAGGCGGTCGAGGTTGCCGGTCGGCTCGTCGGCCAGAATCAGCGCAGGCTCGTTGACGAGTGCGCGCGCCAGCGCCACGCGCTGCTGCTCGCCGCCGGACAGCTCCAGCGGCGTATGCGTGGCCCGGTCCGCAAGGCCCACTTGCTCCAGCAGCGACAGGGCCCGCGCGCGCATCTGCTGCCGCGTGATCTTGTGCGCGCCGGTCATCATCGGCAGCATCACATTCTCGGTGACATCCATCTCAGGAAGCAGATGGTAAGACTGAAACACGAAGCCGATTTTGGCCGCGCGCACCGCCGTGCGCTGGCGCTGCGAAACCGCGTAGAGCGGCAGGCCGTCCACGCGCACCTCGCCCGCCTCGGGCCGATCCAGCCCGCCCAGCACATGCAGCAGCGTGCTCTTGCCCGAGCCGCTGCGACCGACGATCGCCACGCGCTCGCCCTTGGCCACGCTGAGCGACGCGCCTTTCAGCACCTCCACCCGCTTGTGGGGCAGCGTGTAGGCCTTATGAAGATCTGTGGCTTCGAGCATGCTACTCCTTACGCAACGCGGTGACCGGATCCATGCGGGCGGCGCGCCAGGCGGGCAGGAAGCTGGCCACGGTGCAGAACAGGATGACTGAAACCGCGACATCCACCACCTCGCGCGGGATCACGCGCCACGGGATCTGCGCCAGCCCGTAGACATCCTTGGGGAAGACCTCCACGCCCAGCTTCGCCAGAAGCGACACGAGCGCGTGCAGGTTCTCGAGAATCAGATAAGCCGCGCCGACGCCCAGAAGCGTGCCGAACAGGCATTGTATCCAGCCGTACAGCACAAAGGCCAGCATCACCTGGCGCGAGGAAAAGCCCAAGGCCTTGAGCAGCCCGATCTCGTCAGTCTTCTGCACGGTCAGCACGATCAGCGTGTTGGTGACGCAGAAGATCGCGACCACGGTGATGAACATCAGCAGAATCACCATCATGTTCTTCTCAACCGCCAGCGCGTTGAAGAGCTGGCTGTCGATCTCCTGCCACGTGCGAACCGAATAGACGGGGACGAGCATGCGGACATCGCTGACGATCTTCTTGAACTTCGCCATATTCTGGGGGTCATCGACTTTGAGGTGAACCGAATAGACGCCGGACTTCATGCCCATCAGGTCACGCGCGACGGCGATCGAGGTGATGATGAACCCCGAGTCGAAATCGCGCTGCCCGGAATCGAAGATGCCCGTGACCTTCAGACGCTCGGGGAAGTAGACTTCGTCCTTGGAAACCAGATTCATGGGCGAATACACGAGAAGATCGTCGCCGACCATCAGGCCCAGCTCGGAGGCCAGATCAATCCCCAGAACCACCGAGTCGCCCTCGACGTTGAACTCGCCTGCCGCCATCCGGTCGAGCTTCATCACGCGCCGCGCGCGCTTCGGATCCGTGCCGATGATCAGGGGCGCCACCACGCGCCTGCGGTGCTCGACCAGCACGCGCATTTCGAGGCCCGGCGAAGCCGCCAGCACGCCGGGCACCTGCTCCAGGCGCTCGCAGACAGACTGCTCGTTCTCGATGACGCCGCCACCCACGGAAGAAACCGTGATGTGGGGCTTGAAGTCGAGGATCTTCTCCCGCCACATGTCACCGAAGCCGGTCATCACCGCTCGGACGATGATGATAATGGCCACGCCCAGCACCACGCCGATCACGGAGACCAGCGAGACTACCGACGTGACCGAACGCTTGGGCTTCAGGTACTTGAGGGCGAGGAAGAGGGGGAAGGGCATACTTCCCTTACAGGTTACCCGTATCCACCTTGATGTCTTCCGTGTCGGTGGAGGTCGCGACAATCTCATCCTCAACCTTCACGGCGTCGGCGCTCGTGGTCGGCAGGTAGCGGTAATAGACCATGAGCTGTAGGGCCGCTAGGCAGGTGTCCATCACCGGACGGTCCGTATGGGTGTCGGCGTTTTCCCACCAGCCGATGTCGCAGTCGCGGCCCTTGTCGTCCTTGATCGCGTTCTTCTCGATCTTCTGGGCCTTCACGTAGATGGGCTTCATCTCCTTGTTCCAGTTCTCCCACCGCTTGCCGCCCGCATGGAATTTGCACTGCGTGGCATAGTAGAAGTAATACTGGAGCGACGCGCCCATCGGGCCTTTGGGCTCAAACGAGGGCTGCCACGTGTCCATCAGATCCAGCGACTTTTTCACCTCGCTGTCGTTGGACGCGCCCAGCAGCTGCATGCAGAGCGTGCCGACGCTGGTGAGTCCGCCCGCGCCAGGACTCGTGTAGCCGAAGCCGCCGTTGGGGCTTGCGTTTTTCTTGAACCCCTTGACCGCCAGCTTGGACGCCTTCTCCAGCCCTTCGACATGAAGCTTGGCAAGCTTGGCGGCCTTGAGCGCCTGAGCGCACCAGCCCATATAGGACGTGTCGTCGCGGTATTTGCCTGCCTCGCCGTGACCCTTGCCGTCTTCCACGTTCGGGTTCATGTTATAAGTCCAGCCGCCCGTCGGATGCTGGCCCTTGATGATCGGCACCATCGACATCTCGGCAGCCGTCTTGACGTTCGGGTTGAGCGTCATGCCATAAGCCTCGCACAGCGCATAGGCGGCGATGGGATGGTCGTAGTTTCCGGGCAGGCGGCCCGTCGTCTTGACCTGTACGCTCATCAGGTATTCCAGAGCCTTCTGAATCGTAGGGCCGAACTCGACCGATTCGCCCGGCTTCTCACCGTGGGCGAGGAACGTCAGCACCGCCAAAGCGGTCATCGAGACCTTGTTCTTGTTCCACGAACCGTCGGCCTGCTGGGTCTTCTTGAGCCAGCGCAACGCGCGCAACACCGCGTCCTCGGTCATCTTATCGCCGCCGAAGCGGGCGAGCGACGCGCCGCGCGTACCGGTGCTGCGGGTGCTGCCGTAAATATTTTTGAGGATCACCGGGCTCTTGACCGTCATCACCGCGTCGAAGGCCTGAGGCTGCGGACTCATCGGCGCATTCACCGTGTCGGTCGTCACCGTCACATTCGGGTTGTTGACGGGGATATCGATGTTCATGTCGTCCACCTGATCCTGCGGCTTCACAATCTCCTCGATCTTGTCGAGATCCTTAAACTCTTCGGCCTCGATGATCGTCGTTTCGATCGAACGGTCAGGTCCCGTTCCGCCACTTTCCATGACAAGCAATAGTCCGACGCCAAGAACCGGCAACAAAATAGCCGTTAAGGGTGCAGAAAGGCGCTGCAATTCAATGATCGCCGACCGGTATTCGCGTGATTGGCGCGGCGCTTTCAGTCCGGTGAATAACGTCTTCAGACGGTGGAGATACGACTCCTCCTTGTACATCTCCATGATTTCGTCGAGATGCGAATTCACCTCATTCATGTCCACGTTGCTCATTCCAGGCTCCCCTTAAATGCTGAAGATCGACAGATTGACCATGCCGTGCTTATTGCAGACGTCCAGCGCCTGCACGAGAAAGGCGTGAGGCGAGTCGGCCGTACACTTGATGAGCACCATGGACTTTTTGCTGAATCCCGATATCCGTTCGATCTGGCGATCCAGTTCCGTCAGCCTCACCGGGCGCCCGTTAAACACAAAGCCCTGCGGAGCCACGATGATGTTGATCATCTCGGGCTGCTTATCGGGTTGGGCGTTCTTATCCGCTGCAGGGCGGGCGGCGGTCAACTTGGAGAGGATGTCTTCCTGTTTCAGCGTCACCACAAAGAAGATCAGGAGCTGGAAAACCACATCGATCATCGGCGTCATGT
>CAYMLQ010000339.1:0-6537 GCA_964390795.1 uncultured Lentisphaeraceae bacterium | reverse complement strand
ACGTCACGCGCGGCGAGGACGGACAGGAGCCGATGACGCGCCTGACGCCCGAGGTTCCCTTCCCGGAGTATGAGACCTCCGGCGCGGGGGGCAACTGGCTGCGGCACTACTACGCGTCGCCGTGGCCGCTCTCCGAGACGTTCTTTCTGACGGCGTGGAGCCACCGCGGTCTGCTGACCCATTTCCATAAGAACGAAGAGGGGAACGGGATGGGCGTTTATCTCTACGACGCCTTCGGAAATCTGGACCTGCTCTGCGCGGACGAACGGTTCCAGGTGCTGCATCCGATTCCGCTCGTGCCGCAGGAGCGTCCGCCGGTGATCGCCAGCCTGCTGGAGCCTGGCGCGCCCAAGCGAGGCCGCTTCCTGCTGACCAACGTCTACAACAGCCGTCGTCCCATGCCGCAGGGCGCGGTGGTCAAGCGGCTGCGCGTGGTGGCCGTGCCGCCCAAGACGCAGCCGAACATGAACGCGCCGGAGATCGGTCTGACGCGTGACGATCCGGGCAAGTGCGTGCTGGGCACGGTGCCGGTCGAGGCGGACGGCTCGGCGAACTTCGAGGCGCCGTCCAACGTGACGCTCTTCTTCCAGGCGCTGGACGAAGAGGGGGTTGTGGTGCAGACCATGCGCAGCGCGGTTTCGCTGCAGGCTGGGCAAGCCTGGTCCTGCGCGGGCTGCCACGAGGCGAAGGATCAGAACGCCGGGGTCGCGCCGCAACCGCAGCAGCCGCTGGCGGCGCGCCGAGAGCCCTCGCGGCTCACTCCCGAGGCCGAGGGCAGTTGGCCGTTTCGTTTCGACCGGCTGGTGCAGCCGGTTCTGGAAACGTCGTGCGCGCGCTGCCACACCGGTGAAAAAGAGAAGCCGTTCGCCTTTCCGAAGGAGCCGAAGGCCGCGTGGAAGACGCTGGCGGACGCGGGCAAAAATCCGATACGCGGCTTAGTGAAGCGGCAATACATGACAGGCGAGTCAGTGCCGGGCACGAGCATCGCCGCACAGAGCGCCCTGCTGCCGCATCTGCGCGCGCTGAAGAAGAAGAACGACATCACGGCCGACGCCTTCGATCGGCTGGTGCTGTGGCTGGACATCTACGGCCAATACGAGGGGCACTTCAACGCTTGGCAGGAGGAAGAACTGCTCGCGCTACGCAAAGAATGGTCGGGCAAGGAATGACCCTGCGCCCGCCCATTTTCATTTCCGCGGTCAGCAAGGAACTGGGTAGCGCTCGGCAACTGGTCGCTCATACGCTGCAACTCCTGGGTTACGAGCCCGTGTTCCAAGAAGTCTTCGGCGTGAATGAAGGTCTGCTTCTCGCGATGCTGCGCAAGAAGGTTGACCAGAGCAAAGGCGTCGTGCAGATCGTGGGACACTGTTATGGCGCCGAGCCGCCCGCACCGGACGTGCGTTTCGGCAGGGTTAGTTACACGCAGTACGAGGCTCTCTACGCCCGCCAACGGGGCAAGAAAGTCTGGGTCTTGGTGCTGGATGACACCTTCGCCACCGATCCGCACGAAGCCGAGCCGGAGAAGTTGCGAAGCTTGCAGGCCAGCTACCGCCAGAGACTTCTTCAGACTGACCCGAATATGTTTCATCCGCTTAACTCCAGCGCGGAGCTTAAGGCATCCATCCTCATGATGAAAGATGAGCTGGCAAGGCTGCGCCGCAACTCGCTGCTGTGGGCTGCTGCGATGACAGCGCTGCTGGTTGCCATTCTCGCCCTCGTCGTCCGCGTGCTGTTGGCCGTCACTGAGCCTCCGCCGCCGGAGGCCATGACTGAGCCGCGCGCCTATGCGGCCTTCGTTGCCAAAAACTATGCCGACGCTTTCGCAGCCTACCTACAGCTTTCGGATTCCGCTCCTGCAAACATCAGCTATCACCGCCGCGTTGAGGAATGCGCCCGGCTGGGCCGTTTACAGAAGCCGTTCCTTGACCGTTACCGCGTGCTGGTGCAGCGGCAACCGGACAACGCTCTGTACCACAACTACCTGGGCAACGCCTACCTTCTGCTGGATCCGCGCGACTCGGACGGTCAGGCGAAGGAACACTACGAGAGCGCGCTTAGGATCGACCCGCAGTTCAACCTGCCTTTTGCAAACCTCGGCATTCTCGCCTACCGCAGCGGCAGAACCGATGACGCCTTGTCTCACTTCCAACGCTATTTGGCCGCCTATCCCGAAGACGCCCAAGGCTGGGTTAACCTCGGCATGCTCTACGCCGCCAAGTTCAGCGTGAACACCAGTGACCTCAGGCTAGTCCAGCAGGCTGAGCACGCCTTCCGCAAGGCGCTTGGCATCGAGCCCGGCTTGGCGGATGCGCACAAAGGTTTGGGGCGCGTTTTTGCGGCCGGCGGGCGCAAGACAGACGCGCTCGCTGCCTATCAGCGTTCCCTGACTCTGAACTATGACCAGCCGGAAGTTCGCCAGCAAGTCGAACTTCTGGCGTGGGAGTTTGCCGGCTCACTCACCCCCGCGCTGCAGTCGGATGATCTCAAGACCCGCTCGGTCAAAGGTGACGTTGCCCTCGCGCCGCTGGTCGTCACAGCGCTGCGGTGCCTTGACCAGCAGCGGTTTCAAGAGGCGGCGCAAGCGTGTCTTGAATGGTGCAAACGTGAGCCGGACAATCCGCTCGCCTGTGGTCTGCTCGCACGCGCTTACGACGGGCAGGGCCTGCCGGAGGCTGCCCAGAAAGCGCGTGACGAAGCCAGCCGGTTATCCGCCAAACCGTCCCTGTCGCCATGAACGTAGCAAGACGCCAGCCAACCGATAGCAGCCCCGTGACGCCCCGCGTGTTCGCACTGTGCGGGTTGCTCTCGCTTGTTGCCTGTGTGACCCTCGCCCAGCAAGACATCGACACGGCTCGCGACCTCTACAATCGCGCGCTTGCCGCTGCGGAGCGTGGGAACAACGCGGAGGCGGCGGACAGTTGGTCAAGCGCCTTGAAACTCTTCCTGATTCTACCCGGCACGGAACGGCAGCAGGCTGACTGCCGTAAGAACCTCGGCACGGTTCTTCGGCACCTTGGCAGAGGCGGGGAGTCGATGGCACAGATGCGGCAGGCCGTGCAGCTCTACCAGACGCTTCAAGGCACCGCCTTTCAACAGGCGCGTTGCTGTCAAAGCATCGGTTGGACGTTGGACAGTCTTAGCCAATACAAAGAGGCGATGGCTCAGACGCAGCAGGCTTTGCAGCTCTACCAAACGCTCCAGGGAGCCGAACGTGACCAAGCCGCTTGCCATGGCACCCTCGGCAGCCTGCTCAGGAATCTTGGCAAGAGCGAAGAGGCGCTGGCGCACCACCAGCAGGCTTTGAAGCTCTTTCAGGCCCTTCCGGCAACCGAAGGCGCTCAGGCTGACTGCCACAATAACCTCGGCGGGGCGCTGAGCAATCTCGGCAAGCACGAAGAAGCTCTGACGCACATGAAGAGGGCTTTAGCGCTGTACCAGACTGTTCAAGGCTCCGAACGCGATCAGGCGCGATGTTGCCAAAATATCGGCGAGGTGCTGAGGAATCTCTGCAGATACGATGAGGCCTTGGCGCAACACAACAAAGCCTTGCAGATCCTCCAGTCGCTTCCTGACACCGAGCGCCAGCAGGCGGACTGCTATGGCAACCTCGGCGCGACGCTTTGCAGTCTCGGTAAGTTCGAAGATGCCATCGTGCAAATTCGACAGGCGCTGAAGCTTTACGGGGCTTTCCAAGGCGCAGACCGCGATCAGGCGGACTGTTGCCAGAACCTGGGCGTGGCGCTCAGCAGTCTCGGCAAACACGAGCAGGCGATCGCGCAAACACAGCAGGCCCTGCGGCTCTACCTGACGCTCGAAGGCACCGCCCTCGAACAGGCGCGTTGCAGCCAGAACCTGGGCGTGACGCTGGCTCAGCTTGAAAGGCACGAAGAGGCGCTGGTGTGCCACCGGCAGGCATTGACGCTCTTCCAGTCGCTGCAAGGCACTGCGCGCGAGCAGGCGGACTGCTACAACAATCTCGGCACCTCGCTCAGGGATCTTGGCAAATACGAGGAGGCGATGGCGCAGATGCTGCTGGCCTTGCGTCACTACCAGCCGCTCCGCAACACGGAACGCCCGCAGGCTGGCTGTTATGGCAACCTCGGCACAATGCTGAGGGACCTCGGCAAGTACGAAGAGGCGCTGGGGCCGCTTCAGCTGTCCCTGGCGCTCTTCCAGAGTCTCCACGCCGCAGAGCGCGAACTGGCTGGCTGTCACCAGAACCTCGGCGGGGTGCTGTTCAGTCTCGGAAAATTCGAAGAGGCGCTGGCGCAGACGCAGCAGGCGTTGAAGCTCTACCAGGCACTTGCGGGCACCGAGCGCGAGCAGGCGCGCTGCCGCCTGAATCTCGGCGGCGCGTTAGACAGTCTTGACCGGCAGCAGGAGGCGATGGCGCAGCACCAGCAGGCCTTGCGGCTCTTCCAATCCCTCCAGGGCACTGAACGCGACCAACTGGCATGCTGGGGAAATATCGGCCGCAGCCACCTCGGTGCCGGACGGCTCGCGGAAGCGATTGCCGCGTTCAAGCAATCGGGCCAGACCGCCGGCATCGCCGTCGGCTTGAGCCAAGCTTATCGCCGCCGCGGCGAGCCCGGCGATCAGGCGAGAGCGCTCTCGGTGTTGCTGCGTGCGGGCGAAAGGGCGGAGTCTGCGCGTGTGGAGCTGCTGGCGCGGGAACACCGCGAGGGAATCTTCGAGCAGGTGGCCGGGGTTTTCCCAGAATTGACGAGTCTGCTGGCCGAATGGGGCGGCACTCCGGTTGGCAGCGAGGACGCCGCAGTCGTGCGATGGGCGCGCGATCCGCGGTCGGCTTCAGCCGGGCTGGAGGCCGCGTTCCACTTTGCGGATCAAGGCAAAGGCCGCGCGCTGAATGATGCGCTGCGGGAGCGCTCATCGCTCAAAGCCGCTCGCGCCGACGCACGCCTGCTGGCGGAAGACAAGGACTTGTCGCAGCAGCTCAGCAGTCGCATGGCGCTGCGGGAGCGGTTGCCGGAGGCACAGGCGGAGCGGAGAGACAAGCTGACGCGGGACATTGAAGAGCTACAGCAGCGACGCAACATGGGCGAGGTGGAGCTGAAGCGTACGGCCTTGGGCGGCTATGTGGCGCCGGCGTTTCGCAGGCCGCTGGAGACCGCGGCTGACCTGTCGCCCGACACAGCCGTGCTCCAGTACTCCGTTGGCGAGCGGGATGTCTGGCTGTTGCTGCTGACGCGCGAGGGCGTCACCGCGCACCGGCTTGCCTGCGAAACGCGGGCGCTGCCTGAGGCGCGTGTGCACCAGCAAACGGCAATCGGACACTTGGTTGACGCCTGGCAGAAGCGCCCGGAAAAGATCGGTCTGGACGGACTCGTCCAACTGGCCCTTGCGCGGGCGGAAGACCAGGGCCGCGAAGTGAAGCGGAGCCTGGTGGACGCGGCCCAGGAACAGGCGGTCCTCCAGCGGCTCGGCAACACCGTCCTGCCGGCTTCCGCCTTGGCCGAAGTGCGGCAGAAGTCGATACATCACCTGCTGGTCATCCCCGACGGTTCGCTTCACTATGTGCCGTTTGCGATGCTGCGGATCGCGGCCGAAGGCGGAGCAGCGTCGCGTTACGTGCTTGAGGAGTTCAGCGTCAGCTACACGCCGGCAATGACGACACTCGAGGCCCTTCGCGAACAGAAGAAGGCACGCGAGCAACTCCGCAAGAGGGAGCGGCGTCAACTGCTGGCGTTCGCCAATCCGTCGTATAGCGCTGACAGCCTTCCCCTGTTGCCCGCCAAGGGGGCAGGCGACGACATGATCACGCGCGCGTTCAGCGTCCGGCGCGACTATTACGCCGGCAGCGGCCTGCGCTTGAGGCCTCTTCCGGAGACCGAACAGGAAGCGCTGCGCGTGGCCTCGCTGTTCGGGCCGCCTCAGCTGGTCAGCGGCGCGGCAGCCGTTGATCCTGACGCAAGCGCCCTCGTTCTCACCTCCATGGCCGCCAGCGAAGAGCAGGCGAAACGTCTGCTGGGCACTCAGTCGGGTTTGCCCGGTACCCGTTGGAGGTATCTGCTTTTCAGCACGCACGGTCTGTCCGACCCGCAGAACGGCATGCTCTCTTTCGTGGCTCTTTCCGCGCCGACCGCCGACTCCAGTGAAGACGGTTTTCTACAGGCCCAGGAGGTGTTGGATTTGGAGCTGGACACCGACCTGGTGATGCTCTCGGCCTGCCAGACCGGGCTGGGAAGGCTGCGTGGAGGCGAGGGGCTGGTGGGCTTGAGCGGCGCCTTCTTCGTAGCCGGGGCGGAGAGCGTCAGCGCAAGCCTCTGGGACGTGCCAAGCGGCCCGACGGGCCAGTTGGTAACCGAGTATTTCAAGCGCTTGAAGGAAGGTAAAACGGATCGCGCCGAAGCGCTGCGGCAGGCGCAGTTGACCGTCATGTGCAATGGGAAGACGGCGGACGGCAAGGCCGCCGACTACGCCAGCCCGTTCTGCTGGGCGGCTTTTGTGCTGATTGGCGAATAGCTGGAGGTCTCCAAGAAACAGCGCCCCTTGCTGGCCGCACTGAAGGTGCCCGAG
>CAYMLQ010000338.1:0-6694 GCA_964390795.1 uncultured Lentisphaeraceae bacterium | reverse complement strand
GCGCGGCGCGGACTTCCGCAACATCATGGAGTTCCCCAAGCGCTGGGACGGCTGCAGCATCGTCAAGCTGGAGCAGAACTACCGCAGCGCGCCCGAGATTCTCGAAGTGGCCAACGCCTGCATCAAGGGCAACCCCGAGCAGTTCCAGAAGACGCTGCGGCCGACGCGCAAGGCGCGCACCAAGCCGCGCGTCTTCTTCCTGCGCGACGGCGACGAGCAGGCGCAGGCGCTGCTGACGCTGATCCGGCGCTATCAGGAGGACGGCTACAATCTGCGCGACATGGCGGTGCTCTACCGCGCCCACTTCCACTCGATCGAGCTGCAGATGATGCTGGGGCGCGCGCGGCTGCCGTACGTGATCACCTCCGGCATCGGCGTCTTCGAGCAGGCGCACGTGAAGGATGTGGTCGCGTTCCTGCGCGTGTGCGAGATCCCCGCGGACCGCATGGCCTTCAACCGCCTGCTCGGCATGCTGGGCGGCGTGGGCGAGAAGACCGTCGACGCGCTCTGGGAGAAGCTGGGCGGCGTGTACGACACGCGCGACCCGGAGCAGCGCGCCCGGCTGTGCGCCGCTATGAAGCCCGCGGCGCGCGGGCAGTGGCAGGAGATCGACCGCCTGTTCGAGGAATACCACCGCGAGAACCTCTCGGCCGCGGGCGGCGAGGTGGTCCAGCGCTTCTGCGACGTGTTCTTCCACACCTACCTCTACCGCGCCTACGAGAACGGCGAGAAGCGCGAGGAGGACATCCGCGAGCTGGCCCTGCAGATCGGCAAGAGCGGCGGCATCCCGGCCTTCCTGCAGGAGGTCGCGCTGCTCACGAACATTGACCACGAATATGACAAGATGGCCCGCGAGAAGGCGGACATGATCCACCTCAGCACCGTGCATCAGGCCAAGGGCTTGGAGTGGCCGGTGGTGTTCGTGATCTGGGCGTCGGAGGGCATGTTCCCTTCCGGACGCTCGATGGGCGAGTCGGAGGACGACGCCGAGGAGCGCCGGCTCTTCTACGTGGCCGTCACGCGCGCCAAGGACGAGCTGGTGCTGTGCGCGCCCGAGATGCGTCGCACGCGCGACGGCGGGGTCTTCTTCTGCAAGCCCTCGCGCTTCATCAAAGAACTGCCGCGCGGCCTGACCCGCGAGAATTACGGACTGCGCGGCTAGCGAGGGTGCGCGTAGGCCGGGATCGCAATCCCGACTCGGTCGCGCGAATGTCGGGATTTCGATCCCGACCTACGTTTGACGACTTCCAATCCGCTTCCAATCCGCCTTGCCATTTTTCGGAAGTCTCAGCATTATACGAGCATGTTTAATAGAGTAGTCATCGGAACAAGCGCACAGGGAGGCTGCCCCGTCGCCTGCCGCAGTGTCCCCCGTCGCCAAACCCGGCAAGTCTGGCGATCTGTATCTGGTCGTCGATCTCTCGGGTGGGAAGGAAGCGGACAAGTATCCGGTGACGTTCCTTGCCGAAGTTCCCAAGGGAGGCTGGACTGACGAGTTCAAGACCGAAAAGCTGGTGCTGCGCCGGATCGAGCCGGGGAGGTTCATGATGGGCAGCCAGAACGAAGAACTGGGCCGGTTCAGGAGCGAGGATCATCACGAGGTCACGCTGACCAAGGTTTCTATATCGGCGTATTTGAGGTGACTCAGAAACAGTGGGAGAGGGCGATGTGCGAGAGACGGCCGATGGGAATCGCGCGGGATACCGCTTGCCGCCGCTCCACCCAATTTATGCCGATACCGTAAAAAAGCATTGTATTTATACGGTAGTGATGTTGTTTTGCGGGCATGAAACAAGTCGCACTCCTTCGGAGGCTTCTGGAACCGCTTGATCGGTCGTTCTTCCTCTTCGGCCGGCTTGCTCAACGATCCGCTGGACGGAGCGTGGAAAGGGCAAGGGCTGGAGACGCTCATTTTCCATGAGCTTCGCGTGTTCAATGAGGTTCGCCGCCGCGGCCGTGCGATCTCCTACTAGTGGGCGGCGGCCGGAACGGAGATCGACTTCGTCGTTGAACCCCGCACGTGTGCGCAAACGGATTCGAGGCTGTCGTCCGGCGTGAAGCGACGGGGGCGTCGCTTCTACGGGTCGCGCGCCGGTCGCTCCGGGTAGACGCGGCGCCCCCGCCGCGGTCGTGCGCGCAAGACGGATTAGCAACGGTTCAAGCAGGCGGATACTCACGATCAACTTTCACACCTTTCAATATGTGCAAGTTACGTGACCGTGCCGTCCGCAGGTTAAGAGAACAACCGCGAAGGCGCAGAAATCAGGTAAATCGTCTGTGAAATAGGTTGTTGTGAGCCCCAACGCCCTCATTTCAGTAAGCCGCAATGATCTTCCACATATTGAAAGGTGTGAAAGTCGGTCACCCGGTTTGTCGACGTCGCTTTTTTCGAAATGCGCCTCATGACCAATGCGGGCGGAACCCGCAACGCTCACCCCAGACCACTCCCAGAGGGCAAGGGAGGGGTAACAACGCGTATATTATCACTATTCCCAGACCGTAAGGCATTAATCGCCTTCACTTAGAGGGATGATTACGCGATACTAGTCCCCATGCGAAGGGACAATGGGAAAGACATGTTGTGGCAAGTGCGCTTGGTGCTGGTGTCGATCGCGCTCGCTGGCTGCGGGCTCGCGCAGGAGCCGGTCGCGTTCTTGGCCAAGGAAGGCGCGGCCCAAGCCGTGATCGTCGTGCCGGACACGGTGACGCCGGTCGAGCGGAGCGCGGCTGAGGAGCTGCGGCTGCACCTCGATCAGGTGACCGGCGCACATTTCATCGTCACGAACGAGAGCGCGGCGGTGAGCGGCTCGCGTCTGCTGGTCGGGAACACGGCGGCGCTCTCGGCGCTGCTGCCGGGCTTCGACCCGAAGTCTGTGGCGTATGACGGCATCGTGCTCAAGACGGCCGGGTCCGATCTGATTCTGACCGGACACCCGCAGCGCGGCGCGCTGTACGCGGTGTACTCCTATCTCGAAGATACGGTCGGCGTGCGCTGGTGGACCTCGACGGAAACGTTCATCCCGAAGCGGCCGACGCTTTCGCTGCCGGCGCTGGATGTGCGCTACGCGCCCGCGCTGCGCTTCCGCGAATCGTACTACCTCGACTCTTTCAACGCGCGGTTCAAGGCGCGACTCAAAGGCAACTTCAGCTCGCGCACGCGCTACATGCTCGCGCCCCTGGAGATGATCCCCGAGTCGTACGGCGGCAACCACCGGCTGATCTTTTTCAAAGGGCGCAACTCCGCCTACCACTCGTTCTATGAGTTGCTGCCGCCCAAGGTGTACTTCGCGGAACATCCCGAGTGGTACAGCGAGATCAAGGGAAAGCGCACCCACGAGGAGGCGCAGCTCTGCCTGACCAACGGCGAGATGCGTGAGGAGTTGACGAAGAATGCGCTGGCTCTGCTGCGCGAGGATCCGGGCGCGGACATCATCCAAGTCAGCCAGAACGACGCGGCCGGACGCTGCACCTGCGCGACCTGTCTGGCGGTCGAGCGCGAGGAGGGCGGCATCGGCACCGCATCCGGGCCGCTGCTGCGCTTCGTCAACCGCGTGGCCGAGGACATCGAGGTGTCGGGTGTCGCGCTCGGGTGTTATCAGGAGAACGTCACGCAATGGCTCGACTTCGAAGGTGCCGTGGAAGCCACGCGGCTGATGAACGAGGCGCTCGCCGCAGCGACGTCGGAAGAGACCCGCGACCCGGTCGGCAACGCAGGCCTGCGAGACAAGGTGCTGCGCGAAAAGCTCTCGCTGGACCACGTCTGGCTGATCAATTACGATAAGTGGATGAGTAAAGTCGAGCCGGCGAGCCCGCTCTTCGTGGGGCCGCGCGATCCATTGAGCTTGTGGAGGCAGTGGGACGAGACGTGCCGCCGGTTCAACGTCAAGGCGCATCGCGAGACGACGTCGGAGGAGACTTTCAGGAAGTATGTGGCCGGACAGATGATCGTGGAGCTTGCGGGCGTGGACTACGAAACCGCCTGCGTCGCGCTGTTCGAGTCGCTGGAGGAGATGAAGGGCTGGGACGAAGCCCGCCGCAAGACCACTTCGCCCGCGGCTTACACGGTGGGGCGGCTGCGGAAACGTCAGGGTTTGTAGTCCGGCCTTTAGGCCGTCTCAGGCCATAACGAGAATTGCTGGGTAAAGGTGCGCGGTGATTGTAATCGGTTGGTGTCCGGGGTGTTCGAGGAGTGAGCGTTGCTGGCGAACCTGTGTCGCAAGCTCGGGAGCGGGGACACTCCTGTCCCCGAAACGTCGGCCAAGCGTCGCTCCGCAGGCGGTCGTCTCGTCGTATCCTGCGGCTCGGTGTTGCACAACCGTTCACACCGGGGACAGGAGTGTCCCCGCTCCCAGCGCTACGCGCACCCGACGCGCGTTCCTCGATCCCCCTGCCACCAACCGATTACCGCGCGATTGCGTGCGGTGATTGTGTTCTGTCGGGTGGTTGTGTTAGAATTTACACCGTTATAACTATGAATGATGGAGGCACGGATGACAGTACAGGCGCGGGCAATTGTGGACGAGGTTCTTTTGTGGCCCCCAAGCGAAAGGGCTGGTCTGATCGAAACTCTGCTCTCGAGTTTTGACGCGGAGGCACGGAAGATAGTCGATGCAGCTTGGGTGCGTGAGTCTGAGTCCCGCATCGACGCGTATGAGACCGGTCAGATTCATTCGATGCCACTGGCAGAGGTTGCGAATCGGATCAACAAGAAATGAACATCCGCGTCCTTGATGTTGCCTGCATCGAGTTGGAAGATGCGATCGGGTACTACAATGAAGAGTGTCCGGGCCTCGGCTATGCGTTCGCCGATGAAGTGATGCGTACGATCCACCGCGCCGCCGAAAATCCCGTTGCATGGACGAGCCTTTCTCTCCGCACGCGGCGCTGCTTGACGCACCGATTCCCTTATGGCGTTATTTTCCAGATTCGAGAAGATGAGCTGTTGGTCGTTTCGATTATGCACCTGCACCGTCATCCGGACTCGTGGAAGAAACGCATTCACGAAGAAGGCCAGTAAAATCACAATTCGCCCCTGCGAACCGGCCTTGCAACGCTCAAGGTTGCGTGCTACTGTGCGTCAAGAGTTGTTGCTTGCGTCACACGCTTGGACTAGTAGGGATGTTCGCCCACAAAGAATTGAAATGAATGACACAAAACAACAGTACCACCCGCTGACTTTCGTTTCATTCCTGATGGCCGTCTTTGTGCTGTTTCCTCTGACCGATGCCATCTTTGTAATGCTACTGCGGAAACACCTTTTGCAGGCTGCAACATGCGCAATCATCAGCTTGGCGGTTGTGATATTCCCGTTGGTCTATGCAGAAATGCAATGCAGAAGACACCCAGATCGATGGAGACTGCGATCTTTAACGAAAGTCACGTGGACTATTGTGATCTTGAACCTGATATTCGACACCCTCATTTTCACGAATGCTTTAATGAAGCCAGAACCAAGGGTGAACCAGAGCGAACACGGAACGCGTTAGCGTGCGTTCGTGGCGCTCGAGCTTGCCACACTGGAGAATGGAAATGAACAAAAAAACGTGGATTTCAATGATGGCTTTGATTGCCATCGCTTGTGCCGCGCATGCATCCGGGGCGCCGCTCGGCAAGGACGAGGCGCAGATCGTCAAGTCGCGGCTGATCCCGTATCCGAAGCAGGTCGAACTGACGGATGGGCCGGTGGTGAAAATTGATAAAGCGCTGACCGTGACGGTCACGCTCACTAACGAGGTGCGCGGCCTGGACAAGCGGGTGGCGGGGCTGTTCAAGACTTGCTGGGACGCGTCGCCCAAGCTGGCGTTCAAGGCGGACGCGGCGCTCGCGCTTCCCACGGACGGCTACCGCTTCAAGGCGTCGGCCGCGATGGGCCTCGAGATCGCGGCGGCGGATGAGGGCGGCCTGCTGAACGCGCTCAAGACCCTGCGTCAGGTGGCCGAGCCGGAGCGTGGGGTTGAGAAATTGAGTTACTACTTTCTGCCGGAGATGACCGTAGAGGACGCGCCTGCGATGGCGTTCCGCGGCATGCACCTCTGCTGGTTCCCGGAGAGCGATGCGGCTTTCATCGAGAAGTGTATCCGCATGGCGGCGTACTACAAGTTCAACTACGTGGTGCTGGAGCCGTGGGCGGTGTTCGACTACGCGTCGCATCCCGAGTTCGTATGGCAGGAGAAGAAGGTCAAGGCCAGGGAGTTCCGCCGTCTGGCGCGGCTCGCCCGCGAGCAGGGGCTCACGCTGATCCCGCAGCTCAACCTGTTCGGGCACGCGTCGGCCTCGCGCCACCTCTCGGGCAAGCACGCGGTGCTGGATTTCCACCCCGAGTTGCAGCCGCTGTTTGAACCGGACGGCTGGACGTGGTGCCTGAGCAATCCCGCGACGCGCAAGATATTGACGGACCTGTGCGTGGAGCTGTACGAGGCGTTCGACTGCCCGCCCTATTTCCACATCGGCTGCGACGAGGCATACTCGATGGCGACCTGCCTGACCTGCCGCAAGTCGGACTACGCGGCGCTGCTGAAAGACCATCTGCTCCACTTCCGCACCGTGTTTGGCGAGCGCGGCGCAAAGGTCATGATGTGGCACGACATGCTGCTGGTGTCGGGCGACCCGCGCTGGAAAGGGTATGTGGCGACAGGCTCCGCGAAGATCGGCACCGAGGCGCTGCTGGACGCCCTGCCGCGCGACATCGTGATCT
>CAYMLQ010000337.1:0-6700 GCA_964390795.1 uncultured Lentisphaeraceae bacterium | reverse complement strand
GGCCGCAGCAACATCGTGGGCAAGCCCGTCGCCCACCTGCTGATGCGCAAGGCCGAGGGCGGCAACGCCACGGTCACGGTCTGCCACACCGGCACGCGCGACCTCGCCGCCTTCACGCGGCAGGCCGACATTCTGGTCGTCGCCGCAGGCCGCCCCAACACCGTCACCGGCGACATGATCAAGCCCGGTGCCGCCATCATCGACGTCGGCGTGAACCGCATCCCGGACGCCACCAGGAAGAGCGGGTTCCGGCTGGCGGGCGACGTAGACTTCGATTCCGCCAAAGAGGTCGCAGCGCTCATCACCCCCGTGCCCGGCGGCGTGGGCCCCATGACCATCACCATGCTGCTCGCCAACACGCTCGAATCCGCCCGCCGCACGTGTCAGGGCGAATAATGATTCGCCCGACGCGAACGCCATGAAAATTCTCGGAGAACCCATTTTTGCGCGGGATGAAACGGGCCGGCTGAAATCCAGGATCGGCACGGTTTTTCTGCGCACGCCAGGCCTGGTCACCCAGACCGGCATCCATGCCACACAGCGCCTCGCGTGGATCAAAGAGCTGAACCACGAGCGGTCCCAGGCGGGCCTCCCTAAACTCACCAACGACGACGTCGACGCCGAGATGTCGCACTCGGTGGATCTGCTGTTTGACGACCAGTTTGTGCTGATCCGCCCCGACCCCTACGCCATGGGCCTGGCCTTCGAGGCTGACGAGCTCTTGCAGACATTCGTCTCCAAGCGCAAGATCCGCTTTCTCAACACGCAGCACGAGCGGGTGCGCAGCGCCCTCTGCGCCCGAGGCGAAAACTGGCGCATGAGCCGCATTCCTTTTTCAGCCGAAGAGATCAACCGCCTGATCGCCACCGCCCGCGTCGCCATCGGCGGCATGCCGATCTACTTTTACAACCCGTCCACAGGCACGCGTTTTCTCACGCTCGACACGTTCGGCTGGCTCGCCTCGCTGCCGGATGACCTCTTCCGCTCGCACCTCCGCGAAATCGCCAAGCACAGCGCCATGCGCAACCGTTTCGGGCACCCGGAGGTCGACATCTTCCCGCCGGGCTGCGCCTTCACCCGCCAAGCCTTTGAAGCGCTGAACGTGGAGGGCCTGGTGATCGAGGTCCTCCGCACCGCCTACCAGAAGTTGCACGACACCTTCCGCCAGTCCGTCCCCGAAGCGCTCCAGGACGAGGGGCCCGACAACATCGAATGGCGCAACCTCATGTGCTCGGCCTTGATTTCCCAACCCAACACGGTTGTTTCCGAGGAGATCATCCCCGGCATCTCCCCCGAGTTCTACATGCAGATCGAGTGGCTGCCGGGCGCGCGTATCGAGAACGGCGAACTAATTTTCGACTCGGTGTTTGAAGAGCCCGACACGACGCCTGAAACGCCAGAGTTTCGAGCGCTGTGCGACTTGCGCGCCCGAGGCGTGATCTTCAACTACATGCGCGAACTCAGCAATATCGAGTTCATCAACGTCGGGCGCATCGGCCGCTCGCTCTCATCCCGCCCGCAGGACGCGCTCCGCCGTCCCACCGTTTATGTCGTGCAGGTGAAGGAGGCGGACAGCCCCACCGCCGAGTTCAACATCCTTCGCTTTCAGAAGTGGTGCGTCTACGAACACCTCGATGAAGGCAAGGATCTGATCCAGTCGATCATGGAGGCGGCCGATTACACCGATTACATTCTGGACCGGCGCCTCGGCTGCCGCCAACTCGGCATGAACCTGCCCACCAAAGTCACCACAGGGCGAATCCGCGAAACCTACTCGGGTAGCAACAAGGCGTATCACGGCACGCGTTTGTGGGTGGTTTATTTCGAGCGCCAGTACATCAGGGGCTCTGTCACCGACAAGATTCATACGCGCCGGTATACAGACCCGGAATTCAACCGCCGCCTGGCCCGGTTGCTCGGCGAAGCGGCCGCCACCAACATGATCGTCGGGCGCGCTTATGCCGACAAGCGCGTCATGTTCGACGACGGTGACGAAGTGATCGTGTTCGACGACCAGGGCCAGCCTGATCACCTGATCGTCTCAGATCATACCGGCACCTTCACAGAGTACCAGTACCCGCTCCACGTGTGCGCCAGCGCCTACGCCAATTCAGTGAACAAGCGCGCCTCCCATATGCGCAATGCGGTTGAGTTCGCGGAAATCTTCCTGCTGGCATTCCGCAATCGATTCGAACACACCCAGCAGGAGTATCAGTTCCGCAAGCGCGCGTTCGACAATCTTTTCAAGCCCCACCCCGTTGACCCGGCTGGGAGCTTCGCCTTCCGGTGGCTGAGTATCCTGCACCGTCTCGCCGTAACCGACGTCGAATCCCTGACCGCCATCCTTCGCAACCACATCGGAATCCTCAACACGTGAGACGACTCCTTCTGTTCAAGGGTGACCAGCTCTGGATCCGGCGCACCACCGAATCAGGCGTCGAGTATCTCTTCGATGCCGCACCTTCGGAGCCGGTCGAGCCCGTCACGGCCCAGCTCTCCGTTGCGGAGTCGGGAGAAGCGCCCGTCGCCGGCGCCGAACTGATGGGGCTGCGCGCCCTCTACGACCTCGTTCCCGCCGAAGCGTTCGCGGAGGCCGGCCTCGCGCGTCAGCTCCTGCACTGGCGCCTCACCCACCGCTTCTGCGGGGCCTGCGGCGCGCCGCTCGCACACCACGCCACCGAGCGCGCCATGCAGTGCCCGGCCTGCAGCCTCTGCGTCTATCCGCGCCTCAACCCCGTGGTGATCGCCCTCGTCTCGCGTGGCAACCAGGTTCTGCTCGCGCACAAGGCGCAAGGCGCCTTTCCGTTCTGGAGCGTGGTCGCCGGGTTCGTCGAAGCCAACGAAACGCTGGAGGCGGCTGTCGCGCGCGAGGTCGCCGAGGAGGTTGGCGTGCGCGTCACCAACATCCGCTACGCCTCCAGCCAGCCCTGGCCCTTTCCCAACAACCTGATGGTCGGCTTCACCGCCGAATACGCGGGCGGCGAGGTCACGCCCGACGGCGAGGAGATCGCCGAGGCCGGCTGGTTTGACCGCGACCACCTGCCCCCCCTCCCCTCGCCCTTCAGCATCGCCCGCCGCCTGATCGACGCCTTCTTCGCGTCGCAGCCGCCGCCCATGTGACGTTTTTTTGTGTTCTCTTTTCCCCTGATTTTTGGTTTGCTACACGTGTGTCAGACGCCTTGTGCGGGTCACGAACCTTTCGTCCCACCCGAACCCTTACTCCTCTGAACCCTATTCTGCCATGTCCAAATTTATCATCAAAGCCGGCAAACCCGTCCGCGCCGCACACCGCACGCCCGGCAACAAGAACGCCGCCCCCCCCACGCTGGCCGCGAGCCTGCTTACCTCCGAACCCGTTGTCCTGCGCAACCTGCCGCTCATCGCCGACGTGCGCACCATGCTGGAGCTGCTCACCGAAATGGGCGCCAGCGTGGATCTCGACCCCGCCTCCAACACCGTCCGCATCCATGCCAACAAAATCCGAACCACGCACCTGAACAAGGCGCTGTGCGGCAAGGTGCGCTCCTCGATCCTTTTCGCCGGCCCGCTGCTGGCCCGCTGCGGCTCGGCCAAGCTCTACCCGCCCGGCGGCGACGTGATCGGCCGGCGCCGCATCGACACCCATCTCGACGGCTTCCGCCAGCTCGGCGCCGCGGTCCGCGCCAACGGCTGCTACTCCTTCAAGGCGCCCAAGGGGCTGGAGGCGCAGCGCATCCTGCTCGACGAGGCGAGCGTGACCGCCACCGAAAATCTGGTCATGGCCGCCGCCCTCGCCAAGGGCACGACCACGCTCTACAACACCGCCTGCGAGCCGCACGTGCAAGATCTCTGCCGCATGCTCAACGCCATGGGCGGAAAAATCGCGGGCCTCGGCACGAACCGCCTCACGATCGAGGGCGTAGCCGAGCTGCACGGCACCGAGCAGCGTATCGGCCCGGACTATATCGACGCCGGCAGCTATCTGGCGGCCGCGCTGGTCACCGGCGGCGAACTGACCATCGCGGATGTCGAGCCGGGCGACTTCGAGGTTTTGGAAAAGCCCTTCAAGCGCTTCGGCGTCAAGTGGGCCATCGACCGCGAGGCCAAGACGCTCAAGCTGCCGGCCCGGCAGAAGCTCAAGACCTCGTACGACCTCGGCGATGTGATCCCGAAAATCGAGGACGGCCCCTGGCCCATGTTCCCCTCCGACCTGATGAGCGTGCTGATCGTGCTCGCGACGCAGACCCGCGGCACCATGCTCTTTTTCGAGAAGATGTTCGAGAGCCGCATGTATTTCGTGGACCACCTGATCGGCATGGGCGCGCGCATCGTGCAGTGCGACCCGCACCGCATCGTGGTAACCGGCCCCGCTCAGCTCCACGGCACGCGCGTGGCCAGCCCCGATATCCGGGCGGGCATGGCGCTGCTCATCGCGGCGCTCTGCGCCAAAGGCGAGACGCAGATTCACAACGCGGGCAGTATCGACCGCGGCTACGAGGCGGTCGAGGTCGAGCTGCGGCGCCTGGGCGCGAGTATCGAGCGCGTGAACGACTGATCGAGAAAGACTGTAGCCTGCAACAGGCAAAGGACACCTATGACCGATTTTCTGAACCAGTACGGGGCTGTGACGCAGGCCTTGTTCGCCTCGCTATTCACCTGGGGCGTGACCGCGCTGGGTGCGGCGCTGGTCTTCTTCTTCAAGACCATTAACCGCAACGTGCTGAACGGCATGCTGGGGTTCGCCTCAGGCGTGATGATCGCCGCCTCCTTCTGGTCGCTGCTAGCCCCGGCCATCGAGATGGCGGAAAAGGCGGGCGGCTCGGGCACGCTGCCGGCGGTGACCGGCTTCCTGGCGGGGGGCGGCTTCCTGTGGCTCGCGGACAAGCTGATGCCGCACCTGCATCCGGGCGGACACCACCGCGCCGAGCCGGAGGGCATCCACACGCACTGGCGGCGCAGCGTGCTGCTGGTGCTGGCCATCACGCTGCACAACATCCCCGAAGGCCTCGCCGTGGGCGTGGCGTTCGGCGCGGTGGCGGCGGGCGGCAACGGGGCGACGCTGGGCGGAGCGATCGCGCTGGCGCTCGGCATCGGCCTGCAGAACTTCCCTGAGGGCGCAGCCGTTTCGGTGCCGCTGAGGCGCGAGGGCTTCTCGCGCTGGAAGGCTTTCCTGTATGGCCAGGCGTCGGGGGCTGTGGAGCCGCTTGCCGCTGTCGTCGGCGCAGTTGCGGTCATCAGCATGTCGGCCCTGCTGCCCTATGCGCTGTCGTTCGCGGCCGGCGCGATGATCTACGTGGTAGCGGAAGAGCTGATCCCCGAATCGCAGCAGACGCGCGGTTCGGACGTGCCCACGCTGGGCGTCATGACAGGCTTTGCCACGATGATGTTCCTCGACGTGGCGCTGGGGTGACGCGACAAACACAGCCGCGTGACGTTCGCCGGCATCTGGCCGGTGTTCCGGTCGCCGTCGAAGGCATTGCGGAACCCGCCGCGAAGCAGGAAGGTGGTCAGGAGTGGTCTGCATCTTGAAATGGCTATACGCGGTCGAACATCACTTGGTCCGGGTCAATTCATCTCCCGTGCGGATGTCGAAATAGCGCGTCGAGAAGGGAACCATGCTGATCATAACTGACGCCCCCTGAGTTGGACGGATAAGCTTCTCGCCGCCCTTGACGGAATAGATGCCGATGACGCCGCCGCCTATTGCGACATAGTCTTGCGCGGCCGTGTTCTCGACATACGTGCGCACACCCGCCTCTCGCATCAGCGCCTTGAAGAACGACACTTCCGTTTTAGGTGGCAACCCGAAGTAGTAAACGGTCCCGCCATTACGCCTCGGAAGCCAGACTCTCGGCGCTGTTTCCTCCAAATGAGACCTTCTCCGTTTTGTTACAGGTCACCTTACACGTCTCGTTGGTGTGAGCCTCCAGCCACCAGCGCGGAGCCGACACATTGATCCGCACCACGATCTTCGCGTTGGGATTCACGTCCAGTATCCCGGCCAGTTGCCTGCGAATGCCGTCCACGTCGAACGTCCCGTCCGGCCGCAGCGAGTATTTGAACCACATGTCGGTCTGGATGAGCTCATATCCCTGCGCCGTGAACTCTGCAAGGCTCTGTCGCGGCTTCCCCTCCCACGTCTCCCGGCTGTGCTCGGTGCCGGAATACATTATCGGTGCCAACGGCTGTCCGTCGACAAAGATGACGTTCCGTCCCTTGTACGGCGCGACCTTCGCTTCGGGCCCGCCACACAATCCGCACTGCGCACTTATACCAAACGCCAATAGCCAAACAATAAACACCCTTAAACAGTGTGTCATGTTTAATTCCGTTCCGTTACGATCACTTTGCTACCAACCCCGTTCAGCGTCTTGGCGGTAAGGGTCACCGCCGCCAGCCGGAGGCTCACGCGCTGGGTCAACCCTCCCTGATAGACCTTCACCTCTTCAGGTGCGGAACTGGACCACGTCACATTCAGTTCGGAGAGATCGATCCATTTTTCGCCGATGCGACCCGACGCGCGCAGGCGGGTGGTCTCGTGCAGCCCTAGCGCACGGCAGTCGCCTGGAGTGGCAGTCTCCTCTTCAATTCTCAGCTCCTCGACCTTGGCCAGATCCTCCTTCACGAAGATCACCTGGGTCAGCGATTCCGGCGGCAAGTCCAGCGTCACCCGCCCCGCCTCCACCGGCCATTGCGACACCGCCTCATCGCGTCTTCTCAG
>CAYMLQ010000336.1:0-6730 GCA_964390795.1 uncultured Lentisphaeraceae bacterium | reverse complement strand
TCATGAGAGCCTATTTGAGCACAATGAACAACCCGTGGCGCGTCTTTGACGAGCTGATGACCGACTTCCCGATCGAGTTCTTCACCACCGCGTGGCGCGCCCGTACCGGGCAGTTCCCGCGCGTCAATGTATGGGAGGGCGAGAAAGGGCTTGTTTTGGAGGCCGAAGTTCCCGGCGTTGATCCTGAAAAACTGGACATGTCGGTCGATTCCAACGTCCTGACGCTGAAAGGTGAGCGCACGCAGTCGGACGGTTCGCCGGCCGAATTCCAGCGCAGCTTCAACCTTCCCTTTGAGCTGGACAGCGCGAACATCACAGCAGCGGTTGAACTGCCGGGGGTGGGGGAAGGCGAGACCGAACTCACGCTGGAGCACAGGACAGTGTCCGTCAAGGCCGAGAATACGATCCAGAGCTTCACGGACTACGCGTTGATGCTCACGGAGATTCCCGAGGTCTGTTACCGCGCGTCGTTCGATCTGCCCGAGCGCGTGGACACGGCGGGCATCAAGGCCGCGAGCCGGAACGGTCTGCTGGTGTTGACGCTGCCGAAGCGCGAGGAGGTCAAGCCCCGCCGCATCGAGATCGCGGCAGGGTAAGCCAGTCGCGTGGTAAAGCCTCGAAATCAAGCTGATTGTGCCGGGGATGGTGTTGACAGCGCGAGCCAGAGCAACGTATAGTCACAGCGTTGTTTTCGGTTTAGCAAGAGGAGGCAGCCTGCCATGTCACATCATCCCCGGCGCGCGTTCATCCAAGGTTCTGCCCTCGCTGCGGGCTCCGCCTTGACGGGCTGCCTGCACGTGGCGCAGTCACGCCCCCAGGCCCGGAAGCCCAACATCATCCATATCCTTGCCGACGACCTCGGCATCGGCGACCTCGGAGCCTACGGCCAGCAGAGGATCGAGACGCCGAACATCGACCGCCTCTGCCGCGGGGGCATGCGTTTCACGACCCACTACTCCGGCTCGCCGGTCTGCGCACCCTCGCGCTGCGTGCTGCTGACCGGCAAGCATTCGGGCCACGCCTACATCCGCGGCAACGACGAGTGGTCCGAGCGCGGCAAGGTCTGGGATTTCCAGGCCATGAGCGACGATCCGAACCTCGAGGGCCAGCGGCCCCTGCCCGCCGGCACGCGGACGATCGGCACGCTGCTCCAGGCCGCCGGCTACGCGACCGCCTGCGTGGGCAAGTGGGGCCTCGGCGCGCCCGGCACCGAGGGTGTGCCCAACCGGCAGGGCTTCGACCACTTCTTCGGCTACAACTGCCAGCGGCAGGCCCACACCTACTACCCGACGCACCTCTACCGGAACGACGCGCGCGTCCGCCTGCGCAACAGTCTGGTTGCCCCCGGCACCCGGCTCGACGCCGGCGCCGACCCGCGCGACCCCGCCAGTTACGAGCGCTACACGCAGGCCGACTACGCGCCCGACCTGATGTTCGACGAGATCCGCGCCTTCGTGAGCGCGAGCCGCGCCCGCCCCTTTTTCCTCTACTGGGCTACGCCCCTCCCGCACGTGGCGCTGCAGGCGCCGCAGCGCTGGGTCGACCATTACGTCAGGAAGTTCGGCGACGAGCCGCCCTACGGCGGCCGGGCGGGCTACTTTCCCCACCGCTACCCGCACGCCTGCTACGCCGCGATGGTCTCGTACCTCGACGAGCAGGTCGGCCTACTCGTCGGGCAGCTCAAGGCGCTCGGGCTCTACGAGGACACGCTCATTCTCTTCTCGTCGGACAACGGGCCGACCTTCAACGGAGGCACCGACTCGCCGTGGTTCAACAGCGGCGGCCCTTTCAAGTCCGAGGCCGGCTGGGGCAAGGGCTCCCTGCGCGAGGGCGGCATCCGCGTGCCGCTGATCGCCTCGTGGCCCGGCCGCATCAGCCCCGGCTCGCAGAGCGACCATCCTTGCGCGTTCTGGGACGTGCTGCCGACCCTCTGCGCCGTGGCTGGCATGGCCGCGCCCGGCGACGCGGACGGCATCAGTTTTGCGCCGACCCTGTTCGGCCAGCGCGCACAACGCGAGCACGCTTGCCTGTACTGGGAATATCCCGAGGCCGGCGGACACCAGGCCGTGCGCCAGGGCCGCTGGAAGGCCCTTCGCAGCGGCCTCAAGAAGGGCGCCCGGAAGACCGCGCTCTACGACCTCGAGGCCGACCCGCGCGAGGAGCACGATGTCGCGGCGCGGCATCCCGAAACCGTGGCCCAACTGGAGCGGCTCATGCGCGACGCGCACGTCCCGCCCGCGCTCGACGCCTTCAAGCTCAAGGCCCTCGGCGACTGACTCCTAACTTCTAACTCCTAACTTCTAACTTCTTGAAGGCTCTCCTCCGTCTCTGCTATGCTCTCCCGCATGACAGTGAACTTCAAGAGGATACACCCTGCGGCCGTGCTGCCCGCCTATGCGCGGCCGGGCGACGCGGGTATGGACGTGTGTGCGTGTGAGGCTGCGACGCTCCAGCCGGGCGAGCGCAAGCTGGTCAAGACAGGGCTCGTGATGGAACTGCCGCGCGGCACCGAGGCGCAAATGCGGCCGCGCAGCGGCTTGGCGCTAAAGAACGGCATCACTCTGCTCAACACGCCGGGCACGATCGACGAGGGCTACCGCGGCGAGGTGGGCGTGATTCTGATCAACCTCGGGCGCGAGGCGTTCGAGGTGCAACCGGGGATGCGCATCGCGCAGATGGTGGTCGCACCGGTCCTGCGCGTCGACACGGCGGAGGTGGCGGACGTTTCCGACACGGCGCGCGGCGAGGGCGGCTTCGGCTCCACCGGCGCGTGACCCGCCCTTAATTAGACTCTGGCATGAACGTCGGCATGGCGATGCCGTTGACCCGCCGCGGATGGAGTCCGTCGCGGATCTGGGCGAAATGCAGTTCGCAGTTGCGCGCGCCCCAGGCGTAGGCCTGCCGGACCATCTCGCTCTCGGTCACCGGCACGAGGAAAACCGGCGCGTGCCCCGCGTTGACATTCAGCTCCGCCTGCAGCAGCGCCACGGCGGCGTCGCTGGTTCGCATCGCGCCGGGCCCGATCATGTTGCAGGCCGGGTGGAGGCACGAGACCAGTACGCCTTCAAGCCGCCCCGGTTCCTGCGCGTCCTCGCACACCGAGACGTGCCAGTTGCCGTCGGCGTTCTGCAGGAAGTGCCGGTAGTCGCCGGGCCGCTCGATGAACGCCACCTCGCGCTCGAGGTCGACGATCGCGTCGAGATCCTCCAGCGAGGCCGGGCGCACGCGCGGCGAGGCTGCGAGCGGCTCGCGGAAACCTTCCGCCGGCACGCGCACCGTCATGTCCTGGTACACGCCGAAGGTCACGAAGCCCGCGCGGTTGTAGAGCGAGTAGGAGTCAAGGTTCATGGCGCTGGAGACCAGCCGCACCGGCTTGCCCGCATTCCCCGCCTTCTCGACGATCTCGCGCAGCAGCGCGCCCGCCACGCCGCGCCGGGCGTGGTTGGGGTGGACATTCATGATACCCAAGGAGACATGCGTGGGCCGCACGTGCTGGAAACAGGAGCCGATGATGTGGCGGCTCTCGGCATCCACCGCCACGATGCCGGAGCTGCCCTCCAGCGTGTGATACGTGTCGAAGTGAAACACCGTGCTCTGAGGACCCGCCGCAAAGATCATCGGGAACCCGTGAATCTGATACCAGTAGTTCGTGGATATGCAGATCAGCTCGGCCACTTCCCAGCGGTCGTCGGGACGCATCGCCCGGATCGTAAACCCCTTCATAAACACCTCCGTGCTCGCCTGATAACGGCACTATTTTACGCCCACCGTCCAGCGGGTTCAACCGGAATCGCCATGTTTCTTTTTTGTTAGAGAAACGAATCCGCTTGCGCCGCTCCCCCCGTCACGTTTACGATAGGCGGCACGCGTGGCCGAAGGTTATTCCACCGGTGCCTCGCGCGCTATGAGCACACCCGATCAAAAAACATCGTTTGCCCCTCAGACGCTCGGCGTCCGCCTGATCCTCCTGCGCGGCGTCCTCAGGCGACTCTTCCTGAATGTGTTCCGTCCCGGCTACGTCCGCCAGAGCCTGGCGCGGCGCAAGGGCGATTGCAGCCGCTGCGGTGTCTGCTGCCACCTGGTCGCGAACAAGTGCGGCGCGCTCCAGCTCCATGCGGACGGCCACTCGACCTGCCGGCTCTACACGGTCTACCGCCTGCCGAACTGCTGCACCTTCCCCATCGACCCGCGCGATCTAGCCGACCGAAACCGGGTCGCGCCGGAAATCCCCTGCGGTTACTCCTGGCCGTCCAAGTAGCGCTTAGGTCTCGGCCTTCTCCCGGATCATAATCAGCAGCATTTTGAAGCGCTGCTCGGCGCGCACCGAATGGGGCACGCCGGCGGGCATGATCACCAGCTCGCCGGTCTTGGCCTTCACCGGCTTCCCGCCGATCACCAGCGTCGCCTCCCCTTCCACGATCAAGACCGTGGCGTCGTAAGGCGCGGTGTGCTCGCTCAGGCCCTGCCCCTCGTCGAACGAGAAGAGCGTCAGCGTGCCCGCCTTCTTGTCGAGCAGCGTCTTGCTCACCACCGAGCCGCCCGCATAATCCACAAAGCCAGCCATACCGATGGCCTGCCCGCGTAAGTCCTTTTCCATTATCGTTGCCCTCCCTTATTCTCCCAGCACCGCCTTCGGGATTTTGTATCGCGCACGCCTGATACAGGCTTCACATAACCGGTTATGAAAACAACATAGTTCGTATCACTCTTTAGAGTAAAGGGGCGCGCAAAGCGTATCCTCTGTGCCCAAAATCGTTCGCGCCCTCTTATACCTTAACGCACCCGGATGTCGTACGGCGTCTGTTTGAACGCCACCTGCTCGCGCTTGAGCCGTTCCGAGCCCCACTGGCACCACTCCCCGTAAATCACCTTCGGCCCGTCAAAGGGCGGCACCTCGCGTAGACAGCGGAGTTCAGCACATTGCCGCCCGCCGTGCGCCTGTCATCAGCATGTTCCCGGCGGCGCCGTCCCCGCACGACAGCGCGTCGTCCTGCTGGAGCAGCCGGTACTGCACCTTCTCGACGGCCC
This sequence comes from uncultured Lentisphaeraceae bacterium, assembly GCA_964390795.1. GTDB lineage: Bacteria > Verrucomicrobiota > Kiritimatiellia > RFP12 > UBA1067 > CAYMLQ01. Next base: position 1,702 of record CAYMLQ010000336.1, on the reverse strand, counting down.
TCCGTGCGCGCTCGTCGTCTAACCATTGCCGTGTCGGCATGCGCCTCCCCGTCGGCAACCTGAGCGTTAAACGTTGAGCGTTGTGAATAAGCTTTCGCAAGACCTTCCTGCTCTAGAAATCCTGAACCGCCCGTGATTCTTCTCTCCTCCTATCGCGTGCTTCCGCTGCGCGCGCGGCGGGCTAGTAGTCTGTACAGCCACAAAATTCGGTATTTTTGGCCAGGATTACATGATTTACAAGATTGAATTCATTGGCTATTAATCATGTGAATCCTGTAATCATGGCCGAATTTTCATGTTGTACTGTGTACTAGTGCTTGACTGCGACCTGGGCTCCCTTGGGCTGGCCGATGGCCGCGAGCAGGGCGTTGAACCAGGGCGTGCCGAGGTCGAAGGGCTTGCCGCCCTTGATGCGCGGGAACTCGCAGGCGCGCAGCTCACCGCCCTTGTCCTCGTCCTCGCCGACCACGCCGCCCACGCCGGCCAGCGCGCACTCGACCGCCTTCTGGGCGCACGCGTGGATCAGCTCCTTGTCCTTGGCGATCGGCGCCGCCGCGCGGCTGTAGTACCCGCTCTTCTGCACCATGGTCTTCTCGGCGCCGAGCATCTCGCCGAACTGCTTGGCGAACCAGCCGCCCACGTTGACCTTGTCCAGGCGTGGGTGGCCGAACGCGTCGCGCGGCACCTGCTCGCCCTTGGACTCCAGCTCTGCGATGATCGCATCGACGCACGCGCCCTCGGAGACGAAGATGTTGACGCAGTCGTTCTTGTCCATCACGTCGCGCAGCCGCGCCGCTTCGGCGTGGACGTCGAAAGCCATCTCGGGCACGTACACGGCGTGAACCTCCTCGCGCTCGCGCGTCAGGCCGAACGCAGGCAGGTAGTGGAAGCCGTCCAGCAGCTTGCGGTAGGCCGCCGCCGTGGCAGCCGTGAGCCAGCCGCAGTTGCGCCCCATCACCTCGTGGATGATCAGCATGCGCGGGTTCGCGGTGTTTTCCTTCACGACGTTGGCGAAGAACTTCGCGCCCTCCTCGGCCGCGGTCCACGCGCCCAGGCTCTGCCGGATCGGATACACGTCGTTGTCGATCGTCTTGGGCAGGCCGACCACGGTCAGCCCGTAGTTGTGCCGGGCCAGGTATGCGGCCAGGTCCGCCGCCGCCGTGTTCGTGTCGTCGCCGCCGATGGTGTGCAGCACGTCCACGCCGTCCTTGACGAGCTGGTCGGCCGCGACCTGCTGCGGATCCTCGCCCTCTTTCACCAGGCCGCGCTTCACGCAGTCCTTGACGTTCGTCAGCTTGACGCGGCTGTTGCCGATCGGGCTGCCGCCGTGCTCGGTCATAAACAGCGCACTCTTGCGAACCTCCGCCGTAACCGGGATGCTCTGCCCCTTGAGCAGGCCCATGTAGCCGTTGATGTAGCCGATGATCTCCACGTCCGGGGCCACCTTGCTGTACTCGTCCACCAGATAGCCGATCGCCGAACTCAAACACGGGGCCAGACCACCTGCCGTTAAAATGCCAACCTTCTTGACTTGCTTGCTCATGTGTTGCTCCTTGAGGGATGTTGCACGGGTTTCTTGGAAAAGTGCGGACAGTATAGAAAAAAACCGGCGGGCGACACAAGGAAAGACGGGACACCTGCGGGAAATGGGGCGCATCTGCGATCAGGTGCATCCCCAAAGTGACTAGCCGACAGCCGTAAC
>CAYMLQ010000335.1:3832-6750 GCA_964390795.1 uncultured Lentisphaeraceae bacterium | reverse complement strand
AGGAGGAGAAGGAGGCCGCGCAAGCCAGACTGAAGGCGGCTGTGGCGGCGCTGGAAGGACTGACGGCTGACCAGCTGAAGAAGCTGATCGGGAAGGCCGGGGCCGAAATCAAGAAGCTGGAAGAGAAGGCGAAAAAGAAATCGGGCGAAGACAAGGGTGCCGCGAAAAACAGCGAAGAGGGTGCTGTGGCAGAAAAGCCGGCGGTTGAAGTCGGCGGCGGTGATCACGAGAATCGGTAGCGGGATAGCCGGCCGAACACCTGGAGATGAAGCCGTTTCATGGGGTGTTTGTCGAGTTGTCCGCAGGGGGCTGAGCGGGGCGGGGGGCGGGCTGTTGTTTGCGTTCGCAGGGCCGGATGTGGCCGCGCGGGCAGGGGCCGGGTGGGCCTACGACCTTTTGGGCCGGGGATTTGTCTCGGGGCGGGCGGGGTTCGCCAAGACAAGGGTTGGCCTGTTTGAGACAACGGAGCAAGTACAAGATGAAGTTGGATCGGGTCCGGTTATCCAGAGCGGCGGCGTCATCGAGCACGGCGAGCAGGTCGTCGGGTAGGGTGAGCGTGATCTTGGTGGTGCCGGTGGTGGGTTTGGATTTGGCAGGTTTCTTCGCTGTCGGTTGTGTCATGGATTGATACCTCATTGGGCATTCTCGGAAACGGAACCATAATACACAAAAGTGACCGGTGAGTGAAGTGGGGCGATGCGGGGACTCTGGGCGAGGCCTGCTCCGCAACGCGGCAATAATGAGATGAATCGGCTTGTGCCCTTTCCAGAGAAGCTTAGACGCTGTGATTGACTCTTGCCCCTCATTCTTCCAAAATATCACATTCAGTGGATTTTCTGCGCCACCCACATGGGACGGGAGACGGGAAGAACGCGCAACGCTGAACGTTTAAGTGAGAGAGGGTTCACGCCCGCTGCGCTCAAGACCCGGAGACGCAAAGGGGAGATCGGAACCGTGGGAGCGTCGGGTCTTGGCGTGAGGCAATTGGATGGGTGTGATAAGTAGGATTCATGTGGAGTGTCCAGCTCCTGAGAGTTCGGTTATCTTGCCTGTGCAAAGAGCGTGCTACGTACTTTTCATTTTACGAAGGAATAGCCGATGAACGTTTTCTGTCGTTTTGGATGCGCTGCCGTGATCGAGGCGACTTCACTCGACTCCCCTCGACGGATATCGACTTCAGCCGAAGGGCTGTCGAGCCGTCTCGCCAGAAGTCCGCGGAAGTCGAATGAAGTCGTTTGAAGTCGAATAAGAAAGAGAAAGGACGCTGCTGACATGAACCTCTTCGACAAGCACGGCGGCTACCGCAAGCTGGACTCCTTCACCATGGCGTGCGTCGTCCAACTCGGGACCTGGCGGTTCTGCGAGACGTTCCTGAACCGCACGAATGACCCGTGCGGGCGGCAGTTCGACCAGATGACGCAGGCCGCGCGCTCGGGGCGGCAGAACATCGCCGAGGGGTCGGAGCGGGCCGGCACGTCCAAAGGCACCGAGATGACGCTCACGGACGTGGCGCGGGCGAGCCTCGCGGAACTCAAGGGAGACTACGAGTTCTGGCTGATCAAGCGCCGGGTCGCCCCGTGGAAGGTTCCCTCGCCGGAGGCGCAGGAGGTGTTCGATGTCCGGCTCGACCCGAACCCGCTGAAAGAGGGCGACGGGCTGCACGAGGCCGCGCTCTACCTCATGGCGCAGTACGACAAGTTCGCGCCGTGGCTGGACTCCAAGGACGCGGACCGCGCGGCGAACGCGCTGCTGATACTGCTGCACCGCGTCATGAATATGCTGAACCGCCAACTGGAGTCGCAGGGCGAGAGCTTCAGGACGGAGGGCGGTTTCCGCGAGCGGATGACAGCCGTGCGGCTGGAAGAGCGCGAGAAGCAGGAGGCCGCTGCAGGCGTGCCTGTCTGCCCCGAGTGTGGCAAGCCGATGCGCAAGCGCACGGCCAAGAGCGGCGCAAAAGCCGGCCAGGCGTTCTGGGGCTGTACGGGGTATCCGGAGTGCAAGGGCACGCGGGAGGTCGGGGCGGGGGAGGCGACTTCTGTCGACTCCGCTCGACGTCCGTCGACTCCTGCCGACCCCAATCGCCCGAAGTCGGAGAAGTCGCCAGAAGTCGAGTGAAGTCGACCACCACCAAGGAATACCACCCATGAAATCCACTCTCCTGACATTCGCCCTCCTGCTCTCCAGCCTCGCCCGCGCAGACACGCCGGTCGTCACCGGCCAGCCCGCCGACACGCTCGCGGGAGCGGGCGAGGCGGTCACGTTCGCGGCGGACGTCTCCGGTTCCGAGCCGCTGGCGCTCCAGTGGTACTTCAACGCCACCAACCCGATCCCTGACGCGACCTCCTGCACGCTCGCGCTAGCGGCTGCGCAGACGTCCGAAGTCGGCGTTTATGCGCTGGTGGCCAGCAACGCCGAGGGCTGCGTGACGAGCCGCACGGCGCGGCTGGTGGTCTGCTCAAAGTTCTGGATCGGCAACGGCGACGGCGTGTCGTGGAGCGGCGCGGCGAACTGGAGCGGCGGCACCGTGCCGTCCGCAGGCCAGAGCGTCCTCATCGGCGAAGGCTCCAACGCCGTCAACTACGCCGGCGGCACGCTCGGCAACCTCCTGTGCCATCGCCCGCTGAACTGGCAAGGCTCGACCACCGTCACCGGGCTCGTGCAGGTGACCCAGACGCTCACCCTCTCGCCGGGGATCACGCTCTCCGCTTCCGGCACCAACGCCAGCCTCACTGCATCCGCGAACGGCACGTTTACATCAGTGTCACTCAAGGCTATTGCAGGTTCTAGGATTATTTTGTCAGGCATGACGAACTACGTGACGGTGACGGGGGTGTCGCCGGCGTTCGAGGCGACGGGCGCGGGGAGCCTCCTGGACCTGCCGTCCCTGCTTACGCTCGTCGCGTCCGGCTACGACGGGT
>CAYMLQ010000335.1:0-3732 GCA_964390795.1 uncultured Lentisphaeraceae bacterium | reverse complement strand
GTTTCCGGCGTTCGAGGCGACGGGCGCGGGCAGCCTCCTGGACCTGCCGTCCCTGCTTACGCTCGTCGCGTCCGGCTACGACGGGTACACGCTGCCGGTGAGGGCGCTGGCGGGCGGGCGTGTCAACCTGGGCGGGCTGAGGACTCTGGACATCCCGTATGTGACGGGCGGGCAGTACGGGCACGGGGTGCAGGTGACTGCGGACGGCACGAACAGCGTGGTGGACCTTGGGGCGCTGGAGACGTTCGGCACGAGCGCGGCAAGCTCTGTATCCTTCGTGAAGCCGCTGAACGGCGGGCAGGTGCCGCTGGGGGCGCTGCGCGCGGCCGTCGGGGTGGCGTTCCACGCGAGCGGCGGCGCGACGTTCGAGCTGCCGGCGCTGGGTTGCGCGACGGGGGTGGCGTTCTACGTGAGCGGCGGCGCGACGCTGCGGGCCGCCGCGCTGACGAACTACGTGACGGTGACGGGTTTGTTTCCGGCGTTCGAGGCGACGGGCGCGGGCAGCCTCCTGGACCTGCCGTCCCTGACGTCGCTGACGGGGCCCGGTTGGGATGGGTACTTCTTTCCGATTCGAGCATTGCAAGGCGGGTATATAGACTTGAGTGGCATCAAAACGATGACTGCATACTATACGGGGGGAGGAGGTACATATGGGCATGGGATGCGAGTGCTGGCAGATGGGGTCGGTAGTGTTGTTGATCTGTCATCAATGACGCTTTTCGCCGAAGATCTCAACTACGGACTCTCATATATGCGGGAAAGCAATTCGGGACTTATTTTGCGGCACCCGGGATGTGTGTACCTGAATGTCGACCTTTACTTCACACCCCGCATCTACACCCAGCCGCAGAGCCTCTTCGTCCCTGTCTATTCCAATGCCACCTTCTCGGTCATGGCGGACGGTACGACACCGTTGACGTATCGGTGGTACTTTGGGGCGGGGGCGCAGATCGCTAGCGGGACAAGCCCGGCGCTAACGGTGACGAATGCGCAGGAGTCGTCCGCGGGGAGTTATTGGGTCACGGTGTCGAACGTGTATGGGGTGGTGACCAGTTCGGTCGTGACGCTGACGGTCACGTGGGTGCCGACCATCACGCAGCAGCCGGCGGAGCAGCGGATTCAGGCGGGGCAGCAGGCGGCGTTCACGGTCGGGGCCACGGGAAGTCCGGTGCCGAGTTACCAGTGGCGGCGCGAGGGCGTGAATGTGGAGGGTGCGACAGGGTCGACGCTGACGCTGGCGTCGGCGGTGCTGTCGGACGCGGGGCTGTATGACGCCGTGATTTGGAATGACGCGGGGGCGGTCACGAGCGCGACGGCGCGGCTGAGCTTCTGGTGTCCCGTGATCTTCGACCTCGGTCCGCACGGCACGCGCTCGGGCGGCGGGGCGCTGGCGCAGAGCGTGGCGTATGGCGGGGCGGCGGTCGCGCCGGAGGTGCAGGCGGAACAGGGCTGGGCCTTCGAGGGCTGGGACGCGGCGTTCGGCAGTGTGACGAATGCGCTGACCGTGCAGGCGGTGTACTCGCCGCAGGTGGTGGTCGCCAACGTGACCGCCAGCCAGCGGCCGGGCACCAAGCTGGTGGATATCGGCTATGACCTCTACTACGGCGGCACGAACGTGCTGACGGTCGGCGTGGCGGTCTCGAACGCAGCGGGGGTGGTGGCAGCCTCAAGCTACTTAGGTGACGTGGGCGCGGGCGTGACGAATGGCGCGGGTCGGCGCATTGTCTGGGACGCGGGTGCGGACCAGAACGGGCTGGTGCTGACCGGGCTGTGCGTGCAGGTCAGCGCGGTGGTGAGTTCGCCAGAGGCGGGGAACTATCTTGTGGTCGACCTGAGCGGCGGGCCGACCGCGACGAACTATCCGGTGACGTACCTCGCGAGCGTGCCGGTCGGAGGTTGGACGGACGAGTATAAGACCACGAAGCTGGTGCTCAGGCGGATTCCGGCGGGGACGTTTGTGATGGGAAGCCCGACGGGAGAGTTGGGGCGGGATAGTATAGAAACGCTACATCAAGTAACATTGACAGAGGTGTTCTATGTTGGGCCATTCGAGGTGACGCAGAGGCAGTGGGAACGCGTGATGGGTAACTGGCCGAGTTACTTCAACAATGTCAGTTACCGTGATACTCGCCCTGTCGAACAGGTAAGTTACAGTGATGTTAGAGGGGCTAGTCTTGGTGCGAACTGGCCGAACGCTGGCTCTGTTGATTCGGCTTCTTTCATTGGAAAATTAAGGGTAAGGACATGTAGAGCTTTTGACCTGCCGACAGAGGCGCAGTGGGAGTATGCCTGTAGGGCAGGCACTTCTACAGCGTTGAACTCAGGGCACAACATTACCAACGAGCAGAGTGATGCACACATGGCAGAGATCGGCAGGTACCGGTATAATGGAGGCAACGATTTCACGCAGAACGGTGACACACTTGTGGGATCGGCTAAGGTTGGATCGTACTTGCCAAATGCGTTTGGACTCTACGATATGCACGGCAATGTTTTTGAGTGGTGTTTAGATTGGTACTCGGCGTATTCGGGTGCGACGAGTGATCCAAATGGTGTGGTGTCAGGGTCTGACAGGGTTAATCGAAGTGGTTGTTGGTTCAGCGCTGCCAGTCGCTGCCGATCCGCGCGACGAAACTACAACGCAAGCGACTATATTAGCTCTTACTTTGGTTTCAGGATCGCTGGATCCAAGGCTGTTTTTACTGCGCCAATAGGTTCATCATCTACGGCTCCAGTCCATGTGGACACGCGCGACTACGCGCTCACAGTTGAGTCAGCGCACGGCGCACCTGTGCCGCCGGTCGGGCTTTGGATGCACTACTGCTGGCAATCTGCGGTGACGTGTGCGGTGGATGCGGCGGTGAGCGAGGGCGGGACGAATTGGACGTGCGTCGGGTGGACGGGGACGGGAAGCGTGCCGCCTGAAGGCGGTACAACATACCTTGCGACGATACTGACAAATGTGGAGTCGGCTGTGACGTGGAACTGGGTGCCGGCGGCGTATTACGTGCAGGTCGTGACAAATGGCGGCGGGTCGGTGACAGGCGGCACGTGGGTGGGTGTTGGCGGGTATGCGGTTTTGACCGGTACGCCGGACGCGGGCTACAGGTTCTGGCGATGGACCGACGGGACGGGGAACGTCCTGAGCGAGAACAACGTCTACACGAACTGGGTCGCCGGGGCCGGGACGGTCACGGGCTGGTTCCTGTCGCTGCCGGTGGCGGCAATTGACACGGTGGAGCCGTCGAGCCCGGTGGAGGGTGCGGATATCACGCTGCTCGGGCACGGGAGCGGCGAGTATGCGGTCGACGGTTACTGCTGGTCGGTCGAGCGGCTGGCGGAAGGCGTGCCGGACGGACAGGCGCGGGCGTTCTGCTGGTCGCAGTCGGCGGTGACGCGGTTGCCCGCGGGCGAGTGGCGGATCTCGTTGCAGGTGCTGGACGCGATGGCGAGTTGGTCCGCGCCGGTCTCGCGCGACGTGACGGTCGCGAGCGCGGCGACGCTGACCGACCTGAAGGTGAGCCGGGGGGATGTGAGGATCGAAAGATTCGATGGAATCGAAGAAATCGATGATCTCGAAATCTCGAACGTCGCGACCGGCCAGACCGTGCGCGTCGTGGTCGCGGTCCATAACACCGGTTCGGCGGAGACGCCGGGACCGGTGCGGGTGACGCTATACCAGGGCTTCGGGCCGACGAACCTCGCGAGCCAGATCCCTGCGGCGCTGACGGT
>CAYMLQ010000334.1:0-6753 GCA_964390795.1 uncultured Lentisphaeraceae bacterium | reverse complement strand
AGACCGCGCAGGCCACGAGCGACCCGAAAAAGTCGCCCTTGCCGCTTTCGTCGATACCCATGTGGGGCGAGACGAGGTCGGGGTTGAGCAGTTCCTCGTAGCCCACGGTGGCCGCCCCCAGCACGTTGGGTTCGAGGAAGAAGATCACGAAATCTTCGGCGCCCTTGCCCTGCACGAGGCACTTGCCGCTCTTGTAGAGATTGACGACGCAATCCTGGGCTTCGACCGCGATGAGGGTGTGGGGCACCTCCTTGCGCTTGTAATTGCCCATGCTGAGCAGGGTTTTCAGCGACTCCTGCTGCTCTTTGTTGAGGACGAACGTGTACGAATTCTTTTTTTCCATCGCGCCTTCATTAGACCATAAGCGTGCTGAGGTGACAAGCGGGAAGCAGCCATTCAAATACGCGGATAACTGCGTTTTGAGGAATTGCGGCGTGAAACAGAAGTGAGTGCAGGATCAGAATTAGGATTACGATTACGATTACGAATTAATCTGTGCCGAATGGCTCGAAGGGGTGGAAAATCAGAACGTGAGACTCTTTATTGAGACGGCGGGGCTCGATGCCCGTCAGTGAGAAGCGTGCTATGGCCAAGTCAACGCGTTCGACATCAACGCATTTGACTGGGATGTCTGCGTAAGGGATAAGCTCATTAATAACGCATTGGACGGCTCAGCACAGCTTCGCCCTCCAGTTCTCAGGCGAAGCCGCAGGCTGGAGGGCGAGGCTGCGCCGAGCCGCCGCTTATCTTAGTGCCCTTCGGATTGGCTCAAAGCTCCAGAGCGGGACATCTGGAAGTGGCACCGTGAGGCGCTTCTTAGCCAAAATAGAATTGCTGGATGGCTTGATGTCGATAATCAAAAGATGTATGTTAATACAAGAGTTTTGATGGTCAATACTATTAACGGACTGGTGTTTTTTTTGAGCACACGGATTGGAGGGGGAACCATGAGTGTTCTGAGCATGGAAGAGGCGATGGCGCGTCGTTGGCAGGCGGTTTTCGCGACTTGCCTTGACTTTGGTTTTGGAACGCTTTTCAAAGTCGACGAAGCGGTCTGGATCGGGGCCTTGGGTGTCGCCTACGTGAAGAGTGATCGCAAGAGCCATCCCGGCTGTTCGCTTCGGAAGCACAACGCGACGCTGGGTCCGGTTCCTTTGCTGCATGGAACGAGCGGCAAGTCCAGGAACCCATCCATTGTGACTGTTCCGGTGCGGGATGTCTACGGCACGGCGCATACCACGTGGTTCGGCGGACTAGACCCTGTGCCGATGGCCCTCTATGAGTTGTGGCAAAGCAGGCGCATAGTTGCGGCCGAGAAGCCAAGGCTTGACACGGATGAAATGGTAGCAATGCAGGGGCTCTGTGCCCGGAGGGGGTGGTAGCCATGGCCAAGGATCAGATGTGCGCGGTTGATGCCGCTAGCTGGCAAGAATGGAAGGCTGCCTGCTCCATCGAGAACTGTCGTAGCGAGACAACGGTCAGCCAGTTGGTGTCGTTCGGGCGTAACCGCCTTGGAAATGCCCTGCGTCGGTACAGTCCCGAGACGGCAAGCCTGTATTGCGACCCCGACGGCTGGAACATGCGCGGCGCGTGGCTTAGGGTCGAACAATACCTGTATGCCGGAACATCCGGGAAGCCGGAGCGTGTCGGAAAGGCCTACAAAGACCGGCTTGTTGAAGGGTGCGGCGATCAGAAGCATTTCGAGGCCGTTTTGTCCCTGAAGATACAGCGCGAAATTGCCCGCTGGATTCTTGCGGATGAAGGCTTCGACATCGTGCAGAAGACGGACGCCGAAACCGGACACAAGAAATACGTGGTCACGAGGGCGCGGAATCCCACGGATGAAGAGTTGGATGACTGTCAGTCCCAACTGGATGGCGTCTATACAGAACCTGGCACGGAAGAAGAGGATGAGGCTATTGAAAGGGCGGCGGCACACCAAGCCCGGGAGGTCTGGCAGTCTCTGGACGGTTCCAAACGGTCTGTGCGACGGCTACTCCTTGTCTGCTTCTTGTGCAATGTCTGGGATATGAAGGCCTTGCTCGATTCTGGGTTGGCCGACTGCAAACAATCGCAATTGTATAACGAGAGAAAAGCGGTCTTTGATCTCTTAGACGCCCTTGACTGGGGGCCGGACTGCCTTGGGCCTGGGCAAAGGGCCTACATGACGCGACGCCTGCTTCCGCATTTGAAAAAAATCTGCGCAGAATGGCTCGAAGCGGTGGAAAATCAGAACGTGAGACTCTTTATTGAGACGGCGGGGCTCGATGCCCGTCAGTGAGGAGTGTGCTATGGCCAAGTCAACGATTCCGCCCTTCAAGCTGGCAGAAGTGTCTGATACGCGCAAGCGGTTCCTGTTGCGGTGGCGCTTGGAGAGAAAACTGGATCTCGAACTGCGCGAGACTCAGGCGGTGCAAGAGCAGATGAAGGTTGCCGAAAATGGCACAACCCTTATCGGGTTTGACAGTAGACCCTTTGACAGGGATGTCTGCGCAGGGGATATTCGTCTGCTGCGAATGTCGGACACGCCCGACCCGTGCCGGTTCCTCTATGTCGCTGTTCTATATGTGCGCGACAACTTCACCTCGGTCGTTGTTCCCTTCTCCCCGTACAGCGTGCCTGCCTGCAAGGACGAGTGGCTGACGGGTTTGACGGTCGAACCGCTCAGGGTGCTGCAGTTCTGGAACGCCCAGCCAATCGCGACCAAGGATTTGGCTCAAAGCTGGAGAACGGGCCACCTTACAGAAAGCCAGTTGGAACAGGCGCGCCGCCTGTACAAGCACGCGATCGACGGCTCTTGGCCGCAGGGCGCATTACGCGAGCAGACCGGGCTCGCCATCTTGAATCCCGAGGATGAACGGCTCGCCTACCAGCGCGAGGAGTTGGCCGTGTTCGAACGGCTGCGCGGAAGCCTGTTTACGCTCGTTCAGCACACGGAGCGGTTGGTAAAAAGTCCGGCCTGTTTCACTCAGGAAGGTACGTTCGCGTTTGGCGCCGGGGCGCACATCTTCCCCGCGCGGGAGCGACTCGCGTCCGGCAGCGGGGGCGTCTACGCGGAGGTGGTCATTCTGGCTGCAGATGGCGCGAGCGTGACGGGAGAGGCGAGGCGCGAAGCGCATGCCGCCAGCCTGACAGTTGCCTGGCGCATTGACAAGGCGGTCGCGGCGGGGCTGCTGCCGGGGCTGCCGGCCTGCATCTACTCACGGGATGCCAACAAGCCGCTCGCGGCGCAAGGCTCGACCTTCGGTGACGGCTCAGTGGTCAGCTTCAAAGCGGCGACGCGAGCCGCCTTTAAGCGACTGCTGGCCGATTCGGGCCTCTGGATTGTCATCCGGTCTTTATAGGATATTTTCATTCCTGAGTGGAAACCAGGCGCTGCTGACACTTTAGGTGGGTGAAGGCACGAAGACCTTCACAAGGAGAACGACATGAGTGCAGAGGAGAGGGAGAAGACGCTCGGCAGCGAGACGGTTCAGGCGGCTGCGGAGCGAAAACTGACGCTTCGTCTGACGGATCGTCCGGTTCGGATCAACGAGGTGAACTGGCCGATCCTGACGGAAGTGCGGATGCCCATTTTCCGCGTCGATCCGAGAATTAAGGACGGCAGTCTGATGTCGGCGATCATAGCGACGCTTGAGGCGCCCGTTGAATACGATCTCGACCCGGAAACCGGCGAGTCGCTGGAGAGAAGCGAGCGCTTCGTCTGGATGGTTTGTACGCTCCACGTCTGCCTGAGAAAGCACGCGGACGGACGTGTGCTGCTCTACGGCGTACGTGAAGGCTTGGAGGGACAGGCCAGTTCTTTAGCGGATGAGCTGGGCGGCGAATTGTTAGTTTCGGAAGGAAAGATCGCGGACAGCCTGAAGAAACACGCCAAGCTATTTATCGACGCGTGCGGAGGCTGCCGGGCGGACGCGCCCGAGAAGCTCATTCAGGCCTGCCTTGCCAGGTTGACGCCCGAGTGCTTAGATGCCGATAAGCAGCGTAAGCCGGACTCGGGCGTTGTGGTTCTCAACGGGGGGTGCCCCGTTCTGATTTCGCCAAGCGAGTGGACGTTGTTGTCCGATGCGCGGATCTTGATGCCTGTGGAGATGGGCCACGAGCGGTTGGCTGTGAGGCAGCATGGGGACGGCCGGAGTATCGTGTACGGCTATGCGCAACTTGACGAAAGTTCCGGGTTCGCGGCATTCAACATTTTCAGCGAGCGGGGTGGCGAGATCGTGTCGGTCGGCAGCGATCTGCTCGGCGCGATCAAGCGCGTCGGGGCGACTTTGCGCTTCAGTTCTGAGACGATTCGGGCCTGCATCAACGGGCTTCCGGCGCAGGATCTCGAGTGACAGCCGGGCACATTGGGATACGGGCAGGTTCAGTCATGCGAGACCCCTTTCTATTCGACGGTATGTGTTGGGCTCTTGCCGCGAACGACGCGAGATCGTTTCCGGCAAGTGCCATGACTCATTTTGGTGAGATGGCCTCTTGTTTGTGTGACCCCGAGTGTGCGTTGCCTCCGCTCGAGCCGAACAGCCGTGGTGCGGTCTGGCGAAACGCACTGGCTGCCGAGGCGATGCTCTTCGAGCCCGAGTACCGAGTCGACAATCCACCGTTTACCGGCTATTTGTCGGACGACGCCAAGCCCGGAGGTGACGAGATGCCCGCGTATGGCGTGATGAAAGGCTACCCCTCCGCCGCCGCACTCTTCCCAATGAGTGGAAAAATACCACGTATCGGCCGCGTCTGGGCGTTCGGCGCGGCCCGCGAGGGCGACTTGCCGCCTGCGCAGCCTCTCAAGTTGGAGGGTTCCGAGGATGTCCTGGCGGACGCCGAGCAGCAGCGAATCCGCCTTTATGCTGAGACCGGAGAAGGCCACGGCTGCGTTGTCACGGGCAAGTCGTGGCACCTTGCGGCGCGCATGGCCATGGACGCGTTACTTGAAGGCGATCTGGAATATCGGATACGTCTCGCCTCGGAGTGGCTGATCACAGGTGAGGTCAACCGCACTGGCCGGGTCATGGGTGTGGGCGTCAAGAACAAGCCCCTGTGCGGACTCGACAGCCGGCGGCGCTGGCTGGTGCCGGACGCAAGCGCGGAGCGTTTCGTGAGGGAAGCGAAAGCGTGCGGGGTGCCGGACGTGCTGTACACGCCGGTCGGGGCACTTGGCCAGGCGCTGGACGCGGTCAAGGGCGGTGTGGCCAGGCGCCGTGACAGCGAGCTGTGGCCGGTCGAGGTTGCGGCCATGCACGCGTTAGTCGGTCCAGACACTGGAAGCCTGTTTGCCGCCCTGAAACAGGTGCGGGTCAAAGAACTGCATCTGTGGCCGCTGGAGGAGTCGGGTGATCTCGATGCAGTGTGCGGAACCTTGCGCAAACTGCTGCCTCGGACTGTGGTACATGTGCAGGCCCGCTTGCCGGAGTGTGACATGGAGAAGGCCGGTAAAGCCGTGCGGGAGTATTTCGCCGCTCACCCGCCCGATAGTCTCGTGTTGTTCAACGTCTCCGGCGGAACATGGCTGGTGCAGAGTGCCGTTGAGGCGCAGGCCAGGCACTTCGGCTATACGCTCGTTTACCAGAATGCTACCGATAAACCGTACGTGAAGGTCTGGTATGAACGTCACGCTCTGCAGGTGAGCAGACTGGTGCCCAGACAGCACTTATCGGGAACGGTGCGCAGACCGTGTCAACCCGACATTTCGGTGCCATCGATATAGGAGTAGTATGGCTATTTGGAATATAGTCAAAATCGTCGTTGATGGCGTTGAGCGGGACGCTCAAGCCCCGATCATCATCTCTGCCAGCCGTTCGACTGACATTCCCGCCTTCTATTCCGATTGGCTCGTCAATCGCGTGAAGGAAGGCTTTGTCAAGTGGACCAACCCGTTTAACGGGGTGCCGCTGTATGTGAGCTTTGAAAAGGCGCGGCTATTTGTCTTCTGGACCAAGAATCCCAAGCCGATGCTCGACAAATTAGGGTTCTTTGATGACCGAGGTCTCAACTACTATTTCCAGTTCACATTGAATGACTATGATGCAGAGCGGTTGGAGCCCGGCGTTCCATCTGTTGAGAGCCGCATAGAGACCTTCATCACGCTTTCAAAGCGCGTAGGGAAAGAGCGCGTGATCTGGCGGTTTGATCCGCTGCTCCTGACTGAGACGCTTTCAGTGACAGACTTGCTGAAGAAAGCCGAGAACGTCGGGAATGCGGTGGCACCGTATACCTCGCGATTGGTGTTTAGCTTTGGCGATATCTCTGCGTACGCGAAGGTGGCCAAGAACCTTGCCAGCGCAGGAGTCAAGGCCCGCGAGTTCAGTGTCGAGGAGATGCATGAGTTCGCCAATGGGATTGCCGAACTTAATCAGCGCTGGGGGCTGAAACTTGGTACGTGCGCAGAAAAGGTTGATCTGGCGTCGTACGGCGTTGAGCATAACCGGTGTGTCGATGACCGTCTGATCGCCAGTCACTTCAAACAGGACAAGTGCTTAATGGAGTTAATTGGCGTAGGCGTGGAGCCTACACAGGCTGACCTCTTTGGAACGCAGCCGGTGAAAAAGCGTAAGTCGCTAAAAGACGTCGGGCAGAGGGAAGCGTGTGGTTGCATGGTCAGTAAGGATATCGGCGAGTACAATACATGCCCACATCTGTGCGTGTATTGTTATGCTAACGCGAGCCAAAAATCTGCCCTACATAACTATAGTACACGACTGAAACAAGCGAGTATGTAGTGCATTCGGAGGCTAACTTATGAGCTATGAAGAGGAG
>CAYMLQ010000333.1:0-6815 GCA_964390795.1 uncultured Lentisphaeraceae bacterium | reverse complement strand
TGTCGGGTTTCTCCTCGCAGCCGCCCACCGAGACGCTGGTGGCGATCCTCGAGGGTGAGGGCTACGACACCGGCCTCGACCACAAGATGGTGGCCAAGGCCAACGCCCACTTCAAGACGCTCAAGAAGGTACGCGAGCCCTCGACCGGCCTCGGCGAGTCGGTGGACGCGGACGTGCTGGAGCACCACATCCCCGGCGGGATGATCTCCAACCTGCGCTCGCAGCTCCAGCAGCAGGGTGCGCTGGACCGCCTGCCCGAGGTGCTGGAAGAGCTGCCGCGCACGCGCGCGGACATGGGCTTCCCTCCGCTCGTCACGCCGACGAGCCAGATCGTGGGCGTGCAGGCGGTGCTGAACGTGCTGGCCGGCAAGCGTTACGAGATGGTGACCCAGGAGACGCGCGATTACGTGAAGGGGCTGTATGGCCGCTCGCCCGCGCCGCTCGACGCCAAGCTCGCGAAGACGATTTTGAACGGCGAGAAGCCGGTGACCTGCCGCCCGGCGGACCTGCTCAAGCCGGGCCTGGCCGACGCGGCCGCGCAGATCGATTCCAAGCTGCTCCAGAAGGAAGAGGACATCCTCTCGTACTGCCTCTTCCCGGAAGTGGCGCTGGGCTACTTCAAGTGGCGTGCCAAGCCCGCGGATCAGCGCGAGCCGATCCCGGCCGACCTCGAGGGCGCGGGCGTGCAGAAGAAGGCGGAGGCCGCGGTTCCGGTTGCCGCCGCCGTTTCGTCGCCCACCGACGACACGCTGAAGTATGCTGAGATCGGCAAGCTGGTGGCCGGGCTCGCGAGCCGCTTGGGCTTTGCGGCCGGTTCGGCCCCGATCTCGCTGCCGGAGCTGCCTGCAGCCGCGCCCGTCGCGGCTGCGGCGCCGGCTCCTGCGGCGAAGAAAGTCGATGCGCCCGTGGCTGGCCCGACGATCAACGCGCCGCTGAACGGCACCTTCTACCGCTCGCCCGGGCCGGGCAAGCCGGAGCTGGCAAAGGACGGCGACAGCCTCAAGGCGGGCGATCCGCTCTGCATCGTCGAGGCGATGAAGCTCTTCAACCAGATCAAGGCCGACAAGGCCTTGAAGGTGGTGAAGTTCCTCGTCGAGCACGGCGCGGTGGTGGCCAAGGGCCAGCCGCTGGCGGTCGTGCAGTACTAGGAAGCAGAGAATTCCTTAATGGCGCGCCATTGGACGGGTCCCGCAGTAGCGCACCACAAGAGAAAGGGCCGGAGGGCGACCTCCGGCCCTTTTTGTTTTTTCGGAACGCGAAAGTGTGGAGGGCAACTCAAACGCATGGGATGCCAAACCCCTTTCAAGCCCTTTTTACACTGGTAGTCACGCCCCCTACGGTGGTAGCGGCGTTTGGATTCCTGGGCCATGGCCAGAATCGTTCAAAGAGAACGCTCCAGCCTGTCCCGGGTGCGGCAAGCCCATGAAACGGCGCGCGGCCAAGGCTGGATCCAACGCGGGTCACGATTTCTGGGGCTGTGCCGGCTATCCTGTATGTAAGGGCGTGCGGAGTATATCGAGTGACCGGAATCGGCCGTGTCGACAGAAAATGAAAAAACCCCAGCAAAACTGGGGTTTAGTAAGATGGTGGTAGGGCTTGGATTCGAACCAAGGAAGGCGTTCGCCAGCAGATTTACAGTCTGCCCCGTTTGGCCGCTTCGGTACCCTACCGTGTCGTAAAGACGTGTGAAATATCGCAAAATCAGGGCCGTCTGTCAACGGCGGATTTGCGATTTTTTTTGTGACCCATTGACGGGCGCGGGGAGATTCTGATATATTACACATTCACTTTTGACCTGAGCGGTTAAGGCCTGGAACGCGAGTTCCGCAGACGGGGCCGACCGAAGGTCGCGAGAGGGGGTGAAAAGCGTGATTCAAATCCGATTGAAGAAGGGCGAGTCTGTTGAGCGCGCGCTCAAGCGCCTGAAGAAGATCATGGACAAGGAAGGGCTGATCAAGCAGCTCCGTAATAACCGTTATTACGAGAAACCTTGCGAGAAGGCTCGCCGCAAGTCGGCACGCGCCCGCATTCGTAACAACTCTCGCCGCGCCATGCGCGAGATGGTGTAAGCCACGAAGCGGTTCACTCAAGAAGAAGGCTCTCCGGGCGACCGGGGAGCCTTTTTTGTGGGAATGACAGTTGCACGTCCTCTGCCGCCTGCCGGGCCGCGGTTGGCTGCGCTTCTGCCTTGCAGAGACTTTCATGCCACGGGCGGGGACGCCCGTGCTCCCAGTCGCTCCGCACGCCTGATGCCAGCCGATTACAGAATAGCGCTCGGAGGGGGCGGTGTGGTAACATGCACGAACTGTTTTGAGAACAAGGGGGGCGTATGACTGAGAACCAAGAGCATGCGAAAAAAGGACACGGCTGCGGCTTCGGTTGCGCCTTGCTGATCGGGCTGTTTGTCGGGTTGGGACTGCTGGTGGCGGTTTTGCTCGCCGGAGGTTTGGGTGCTGTCAATTGGCCGCATGGCGAAGGGCTTGCCGGTGTGTTCAACCGGTCGGCGCACGCGGAGGGCGTCGGCGAGGATGAGGCGCCTTACATGGTCGAGACCTGGTCGTCCGGCAGCGGCGACGTGAAGGTGGTGCGCATTCCGGTTGCGGGGATGATTATGCTCGGCGAAAGCTCCTGGTACGCGGGCAACGCGAATACGGCGCTGCGCTCGATCCGCCGCGCCACGCACGATCCGGAGGTCGAGGGGCTGATCCTCGAGATCAACAGCGGCGGCGGCGGCATCACGGACAGCGACATCATCTACAAGGCGCTGCTGGATTTCAAGGCCGCGCAGCCGGATCGCGTGGTGGTGTCGATCATGGGCGACGTGGCCGCCTCGGGCGCGTACTATATCGCCCTGGCGTCGGAGTACATCATGGCGCACCCGACGTCGCTGACGGGCTCGATCGGCGTGATCATGCAGTCCTACAACTTCAAGGAGCTTGCCGCAAAGCTGGGCGTTCAGGACGTGACCATCAAGTCGGGAGCGAACAAGGATCTGCTGAATCCGTTCCAGGACGTGAAGCCGGAGCAAAAGGAGATTCTGCAGAAGGTGATCACCTCCATGCATGAGCGGTTCGTGACGCTGGTCGCCGAAAACCGCAAATTGCCCAAGGAAACCGTGCGGCCGCTGGCGGACGGGCGGGTGTTCACGGCGGACGAGGCGGTGCAGAACAAGCTGATCGACGGCATCGGCTACGGCGAGGACGCGCAGCGCAAGATCGCGGAGCTGCTGGACGTCGATTCGGTCAAGGTTTTCCGGTACGACGAGCAGGTCACGCTGATGGATCTGTTCGCACGTCCCGGGATCGGTTTGAATGTGGATCTGAAGCGGCTGATGCAGGAAAGCACCCAAGGCGCGAAGCTGATGTTCCGCTGGACGCTGTGAGCGGGGCGCGTTTCGCCCTTCTTGACAGTTTCCGCATAAATATGCGAATATGCGCACATGAGAACGACCATCGACATTCCGGAGGCCCTTGGCAGACAGGTCAAGATCCGGGCCGCTCAGGAAGGGCGATCCCTTAAGACACTCATCACGCAGGCGCTCGAACGCGAGCTGGCTGCTGCCGCCGCGCCGGCCGTTCCGTCCGTCACGCCTAGGCTGCCCGTGATACGGAGCAGCAGGCCCGGCTCCCTGAAAATCACGCCCGAGGAGATCAGCGAGCTGTTGGTTCGTGAGGAGACTGCGGCCTATGCGGCAGATGTGCGACATTAACGTATTGCTGGCGTTGGTCGCCGAACGGCATGCGCATCATGACCGCTGCAAGTGCTGGTGGAAGAGCAGAGATCACTCGTCACCGCTCTTAATTTGCCGCGAGGTTCAGATCGCCCTGTTACGCCTGCTTTCGACCGAAGCGGTCATGTCGGAGGATGTGAGGACTCTCCCGCAGGCGTGGGCACTGTATGCCTCCCTGTTGAAGTGCGGCGGTTTTACCCGCGTTCTTGAGCCCCGCGGGCTGGACGTGGAATGGGAGCGCCTGTGCCGCCCCTGCAAGCGTTCTCCCAAAGTCGTGATGGACGCCTATCTCGCGGCCTTCGCCATCGCAGGCGGCTATACCTTGGTGACGCTCGACGAAGCGTTCGCGAATTATCGCGGTTTGTCGTTATTCATCCCGCCGGGAACGTGATACGTGAAACTGGAAACTGGAAACTGGAAGCTGGAAGCTGGAAGCTGGGATCGCTGCGGCCGCGTACACATGCTGGGCGTCTGCGGCGTGGGTATGGCTGGCGTGGCGTACCTGCTGACGCGGCGCGGCTGGCAGGTGAGCGGCTGCGACGCGCATGCCAATGCGCTGGCGCCTTGGCTGCGCGAGGCGGGCGTGCCGGTGTGCGAGGGGCATGACCCGGCCCACCTCGACGCGAACGGCGGGGCTGAGCGCGTGATCGTGACGCCTGCGGTGTCCGAGTCCGACCCCGAGCTGGCGGCCGCACGCGCGCGCGGAATTCCGGTGTTCCGGCGCGGCGAAGTGCTGGCCGCGCTGGTGTCGCAGCGCAGGGGCGTGGCGGTATGCGGGGCGCACGGCAAGACCACGACAAGCTGTTTCACAACGCGGCTGCTGCAGGTGTTGGGTCAAGCGCCGGGCTGGTGCATCGGCGGGGCCACGCGGCAGTTGGGCGGCGTGGCTGGCGGCGGAGACCGAGGGGTGCTGGTGGTCGAGGCCGACGAGAGCGACGGCACGCTGGCGCTGTATCATCCCGCGGTGACGGTGCTCACCAATATCGATCTGGATCACCTGGAGCATTTCGACGGTGAGGCGGCGCTGCTGGCCTGTTTCCGTCAGGCGGTGGTGCAGACGCGCGAAGGCGTGGCGGTGTGCTGCGACAGCGAGCGCGCGTGCCGGGTGACGCACTCCGTCGGCGTGCCGGTGCTAACCTTCGGCTTTTCCAATGCGTCGGCCTTGCGCGCGGCCGAGGTGCGCGTGGACGCGGCGTCGGTCTCTTTCGAAGTCGCGTATCAGGGACGCGCGTGGGGGCGGGTCACGCTCGGCGTGTCGGGTCGCCACAACGCGCTCAACGCGCTGGGCGCGGCGGCGGCGGCCCTGCTGCTGGGGCATGCCCCCGAGGCGGTGTTCGCGGCGTTGCCGGCGGCGTGCGGCGAACTGCCGGGGCGGCGTTTCGAAGCCGTGGCCGAGGTCTCCGGCATCCGCTGCATCGCCGATTACGCGCACCATCCGGCGGAACTCAAGGCGGCGGTCGAGATGGCGCGCGTGCAGCGCCCCGAGCGGCTGATCGTCGTGTTCCAGCCGCACCGCTACACGCGGACCCTGGCGTTGGGGCCGGATTTCCCGGAGGCCTTCGCGGCGGCCGACGAGGTGCTTCTGCTGCCGGTCTACGCGGCGTCGGAAGCGCCGTTGGAGGGCGGGGAGAGCTGCGACCTGTACGCCCATTTTCGCGAGCGCGCGCCTGGGCAGACGGTGCGGCTGGCCCGTTCGCTGGCAGAGGCCTGGCAGTATTTGCGGCAGGTGCTGACGGCGGGCGACCTGCTGCTGATCGCCGGGGCGGGCGACGTGATCGGACTCGCGGAACGGGTTCGCGCGGATCTGGCGGCGGGTTGGCCTTTGCGCAGGGACCCCGAGGGGTTCGAGGCGGAACTGGGGCGGGTCGGCGGCGCGCGTGCGGTGCCGTTCGGCGCGCTGGCGGGCTGGTCGTCTCTGGGCGTGGGGGGCTGGGCGCGCTGGCGCGTGGAGGTGGAGAGCGAGACGGCGCTGGCGGCTGTGCTGCGGCTGTGCGGCGCGTCGGGCGTGGCGTGGCGGCTTGTGGGCGCAGGGGCGAACGCGTGGTTCAGCGACTTGGGCGAGGCGGGGTGCGTGATCCGCTGGGCGGAGGGCGCGTGCAAGGGGCTCTCGGTGCAGGGTGAGGCGGCGGTCGAGGCCGGCTGCGGCTGGCGGGGGCCGGCGCTGCTCGAGGCGTTGGAGCGCGAAGGGCTTTCGGGGCTGGAGTTTCTGGAAGGCGTGCCGGGCAGCCTGGGCGGGTGGCTGGCGATGAACGCGGGCGCGCATGGCGGAGAGATCGCCTCGCGCGTGAGTTGGATTCGCTGTTTGAATCCCGACGGAAAAGTCACTATACTGACCCCCGATGATTTGAAGTTCTCCTACCGCAGTTGCCCAGGACTTGCGGGGCGTGTTGCGCTGGCGTGCGGGTTGAGGCTGACGCGGGCGGACGCGCAGGTGGTGCATGCGGCGCGGCAGGCGGTGCGGGCCCGGCGGATCCCTTTGGCAGGCTTGCGCACGGCGGGGTCGGTGTTCCGCAATCCGCCGGGTGAGGCGGCGGGGCGGCTGCTGGAGGCGGCGGGCTGCAAGGGCCTGCGGATCGGCGGGGCGCGCGTCACAGACTTTCACGCCAACATTGTGGCGGCCGAGGGCGGTGCGGCGACGGCGTCGGATGTGTTGGCGCTGGTGATGCGGATGCGCGGCCGGGTGGCGCGCGCGAGCGGGGTGACGCTTAAGGCGGAGATTTGCGGTTTAGAGGTGGAGGAGGCAGTCGAAGCGTTATGAAACGAGTGGCCGTAGTGATGGGTGGGACGTCGAACGAGCGCGAGGTGTCGCTCAAGTCCGGCGCGGCGGTGGTCGCGGGGCTTGAGGAGGCGGGGTTCGATGTGGTTCCGGTGGTGTTGGCGTCGGATCGCATCGATGCGTTGCCGGAGGGTGTTGAGTCGGTCTTTCTGGCGCTGCACGGCGGCTATGGAGAAGACGGCGGCGTGCAGGCGGATTTGGATCGGCTGGGCGTGCCGTACACGGGTCCGGGCGCGGCCGCGAGCCGGATCGCGATCGACAAGATCGCGACCAAGCGGGTGCTGGATGCGGCGGGCGTGCCGACGGCGC
>CAYMLQ010000332.1:0-6897 GCA_964390795.1 uncultured Lentisphaeraceae bacterium | reverse complement strand
GGCGACATGCGCCAGCTCCTGGCCGAGCGGACGGATGTGGAGGCCGTGCTGATCGCCACCGGCGACCGCTGGCATTCGCTGGCTTCGGTGATGGCCATGCGGGCGGGCAAGGATGTCTATTGCGAAAAACCGGCCTGCCTGACGATGGCGCAGGGGCAGATGGTCGTCGAGACCGCCCGGCGCTACGGCCGGGTGTTTCAAACGGGCGCCCAGCGGCTCAGCGAGCCGCCTCATGTTTTCGCCATTGAAATGGCTCGCTCAGGCCGACTCGGTCCGATTCACACCGCCTATGCCGACTGCCGCTGGCACGGAGGCTATCGGCGCGACTGGTTGCCTGAGGAGCCGCAGCCGCCGAAAGAAGAGCTGGATTGGGATCTTTGGCTTGGTCCCTGCGCCTGGCGGCCTTACAACAAGGGGTATTTAAAGAGCGGGTGGTACAACTTTCACGGTCTCGCCACGGATCTCGCGATGTGGGGCGCACACACGGTTGCCCAGGCCTTGGCCGGACTGGATATGACCACCGTTACCTCCTTGGAGTTCGAGTATGCCGGACCCCAGGCGACAATGGTCACGCGCTTGTCCAACGGCGTGAAGCTGGTGCTCTATCGGGTCACCGGGGATGTCTGGAAAGCGTGTCAGTACTGGCACGGCGCGTGTGGCGAGCGCTTCGATGGGCCAGAGGGCTGGGCCGGGGCGGCCGACGGCGACTCAAAGCCCGATGTGTCCTCGCCAGCCTTGATGAAAGAGTACAAGAAGGTGATGGCGGACTATGCGAGCCGGACGCTGCGGCCGATGAACCATGCGCGGGATTTCTTCAACTGCGTCCGGTCGCGCCGGTCACCGGTGGCGAATCCCGAAGTCATGTTTCGCTCCATGAGCATTTGCCTGGCCGCCGATATCTGCGAGCAGGTGCGGCGCAACCTGACGTTCGATCTCAGGAAGGCTGAGTTTGTCGGCGATGCCGAAGCCAACCGCCTGCGGCTTCGCGCGATGCGCGCCCCGTACATGTTCTGATTCAAGCGCCAAGGATCCCTTGTTATGAAAAATCTGTGCTTCACTCTTCTCCTGCTCGCGGGCGCTGCGTTTGCCCAGGAAGACAAACTCATCGCCGTGCTCAGGTCGGACGCGCCGCTGAAAGATAAGGCCGACGCCTGTGAGGAATTGGCGCGCATCGGCACCCGCCAAGCCGTGCCGGTTCTCGCGCCTCTGCTCGCGGATGAGCCACTCTCCCACATGGCGCGGTTCGCGCTTGAAACGATCGACGATCCCTCTGCGAACGAGGCGCTGCGCGACGCGCTCGGCAAGGTCAAGGGCCGGTCGCTCGCCGGCGTCATCAGCAGCCTCGGCGTCCGCAAGGATCCGGCGGCCGTTGCGCCGCTGGCCCGGTTCCTGACCGACGCCGATCCCGAGGTGGCCCAAGCGTCGGCGCTGGCTCTTGGTCGCATCGGGGGAGCGGCCTCCGAGGCGGCGCTCACCAGTGTCCTGGCCTCAAGCGCAGGCGCCACTCGGCTGGCCGCTTGCGAAGGCGTGCTCCTCTGTGCTGCGGCGACGTCTGGCGCTGGCGCGGCTGCCCTCTATGATCGCTTGCGCGCACTGCCGGATCTGCCCCTCCAGATGCGCGTCGCGGCTTTGCGGGGCGCCGTTCTGAGCCGCGGCGCAGCGGGCTTGCCGCTGCTGGTCGAGGCGCTTCGGACCGAAGCGTACGTGCCTGCCGCCGACGCGATCGGGATTTCCATGGAGCTGCCGGGCACTGAGGTGACCCGGGCGCTGGTGGGGGAACTCGCGCAGGCGATCGAAGGGAAACAAGTTCTGCTGCTGCAGGCGCTGGGCTGCCGGGGTGACGCTGCTGCAGCGCCCGCGCTGGTGCCGCTGGCGAGGAGCGGTTCCGTCGAGCGTCGTCTTGCGGCGCTCCGCAGCCTCGCGCAGCTTGCTGACCAGGCGACGCTTCCCGTGCTGACCGAGCTTGTCAAAGATCCCGAGGCGGCGGTTTCAAGCGCGGCGCTGGCCGGGCTGATCGGGTTTCCCGGACAGCAGGCCGACGCGGCGGTGGTGGCGCTGCTGAGGGAGGCTGACCCTAAAATCCGCACCGCGGTCATCGATGCGATCGGCCAGCGCCGCATCACCTCGGCCATACCGGCGCTTTTGAAGGAGGCGGGTAACGCGGACGCCGGCGTGGCGAACGCCAGCCTTAAGGTGCTCGGCGGACTCGCCGGGACAGCGGAGATTCCCGGCGTGATTCCGCTTCTGCTTCAAGGCCATACCGCGGCTGCGGCCGAGGCGGCGCTGTCGGCGATCTGCTCTCGTGAGCCGGATCAGGCGGTTTGCGCTCAGAAGCTGCTGCCCGTTCTTGCTCAGGCGCAGGGAGAACCGAAGCTCGCGCTGCTGCGCGTGCTGGGCGCGACCGGCGATCCGCAGGCGTTGACGGCAGTGCGCGCGGCTGCGGCCGATGCCGACGCGGCGGTCAAGGAAGCAGCGGTGCGGGTGCTGTGCGACTGGCCGACCGTTGCCGCGTTGCCGGACTTGGCGGAGATCGTCAAGACGAGTGAGAATGAGAAGTTCAAGATTCTCGCGCAGCGCGGTCAGCTCCGCCTCGCCCCCAAAGAAGCGGCCTCCACGTCCCTCTTCAACGGCAAAGATCTCTCTGGCTGGGAGGGCAAGCCCGGCTGGTGGAAGGTCGAGGACGGCGCGCTGACAGCCGAGAGCACGCCGGAGAAGCCCTGCAAGGGGTGCAATTACCTCATCTGGCGCGGCGGCCAGCCGGCCGACTTCGAGTTGCTGGCCGATTTCAAGCTCAGCGGCAGCGCCAACTCCGGCATCCAGATCCGCTCCGAGGAGCGCCCCGATTGGGACACGTACGGGTATCAGGCCGACATGACCGGCGACGGCAAATTAATCGGCTTTGTCTATCACCACGCACGCGGGCTCATCGCAGGCCGAGGCGAAAAGGCCGACTTCGCCGCCGATGGCAAGAAGACGGTCTCGTCGCTCGGCGACCCGGCAGACCTGCTGAAACATTTCAAGCCGGGCGACTGGAACACCTATCGCGTCCTCTGTCGCGGATCCGAAATCTCACTCTTCGTGAACGGCGTCCTCCTGTGCCAGATCAGCGATCATCACGCCACGCAGGCGGCTGCACGGGGCATCATCGCTCTCCAGATGCATCCGGGCCCGCCGATGAAAGTCCAGTTCAAGAACATCATGCTCAAGGAACTTAAATGAGGCAGGCGACCGGATGATGACATACGATGACTTTCTGAGGGATAGGACGATTAGGGTGAGTGATTAAGGTGAACGATTAAGGGTGGAGTGTCCTGTGGTAACTCCTTATCTTTCCCCCTAATCGTTTTCCCTAATCGATCAGATGTGCATGTGTGGGCACATGGGGAGATTAGGTTGATAGATAAGGGGAAAAGATTATGGGGAAAGATGAGGAAGAGCGATTAGGGCGAATAGGAGTGGCCCAATTCTTTCCACATGAGAAACTTGAAGTCTATGAAATGGCGTTGAGATTTGCAGCTCTGGCCGAAGAGATGCTATGTTCTTGGCCATCATCATGGGCCGTTCATGACCAGTTGGATCGCGCAACGGAAAGTATCGTCACGAATCTGGCAAAGGCCGCACGACTTCGTGCGACAGAGAGCGGAATCTACAACATCGAATGCTCGCTTGGCTCCGTGCTCGAATGCGCGGCGTGTCTCGATGTGGCTTTTCGGCGGCAGCTTATTGATTTGCCGCGAATTCAACACGCTAAGGGACTTCTCCAAGGCATAGCGGGAATGGAGGTAGCGTTGCGCACTTCGTGGGGCAACCGGATAAGGGAAGAAGGCGATCTTTACGGTGCAAAGCCCCGTGGATACTTCCTGCACGAATCGCTAAATGTCTATCAGCGGTCGCTTCAAGTACACGAAATGCTCGGCGACTTGTGGTGTCACGATCAGACGCGAAGCCGTTATGTGAGGAGAGTTGATGAACTATCCACAAGTCTGACCATCAACATCGCCGAAGGAAACGGTCGGTTTGCGAAACTTGACCACCGCAAGTTCATTGAAGTCGCAGAAGATGCGGGAACAAAGCTGGCCGCCTACTTGGATTTGATACAGGCCGCATCACTGATAGACGTTGCTAACACCAAGGCTTTCTTGCGCCAAGTGATGGCAATGCTGTCGGGTCTTCGAGGTTACCTGAATGCAGACTAAAGAACTGCAAACAAGAACCCTAATCTTTCCCCCTGATCTTTATCCCTCATCTTTCCTCCTCATCTTGTTACCCTAGCATCCCATGCAAAACGACTTTCAGAATCAGGAAGCGACCATGACGTTATTCACTCTATTTATCACCGCGCTCTTGCTCGCGCCGCTTTTCGCCACCGCTGTCGAAGTCGACGTCAAAACGTCTGGCGCAACAGGTGACGGTGTCGCGCTTGACACGCCCGCTATCCAGCGCGCGATCGACGCGTGCGCGGCAGGGGGCGGCGGGCGCGTCGTGTTTCCGGCGGGCCGCTACCTGACAGGTTCGCTGCGGCTCGCCTCGGGCGTCACGCTTGTCGTCACGCCGCAGGCCGTGATCGTCGGCAGCACCTCCATGAGCGATTATCCGCGCGGCAAATTGATTGAAGCGGGCGGCGCATCGAACATCGGCATCGAGGGCGGCGGGGTCATTGACGGACAGGGCGAGTCGTTCTGGGAAAAGAGCGACGACTACAAGGGGCCGCCGTGGCGCGGAACTGCGCAGTTCGAGTATCGCGCGCTCAAGCGTCCGGGGTTCATTCATTTCGGCGGCTGCACGAACGTACAGGTGCGCGACATCACGCTGTTGAATTCTCCGTCGTGGACCGTACACCTGCAGCGCTGTGTCTCGGCCAGCGTTGAGCGCGTGACCATCCGCAATCCGCTCTTTGGCCCGAACACGGACGGCATCGACCTCAACTCGTGCCAGAGCGTCCGCGTCCGCCAGTGCGACATCATCACTGGCGACGACGGCGTCGTGCTCAAGAGCAGCGAGCCCGGCCGCGGCCATTCGTCGCGCGACATCCGCGTGGAAAACTGCCGCATCTGGTCTGCGTGCAACGCGCTCAAGATCGGCACCGAGACGCACGACGATTTCGACGACATCCAGTTTCGCGATTGCCATCTTTACTGCGACTCCGCCCGCATGCTGGACCGCCCGCTCGCGGGAGTCGCCATCGAATCCGTGGACGGCTCGCGCCTATCCAACATCGTCGTCTCTAACATCACGATGTCCAATGTGCGCACGCCCATCTTCGTCCGCCTCGGACACCGGGGCGGCAACAGTGCGCGCACGCGTCAGGTGGAGCCGCGCGTTCCGGGAACCATCGACGGCGTCGTGATCCGCAACATCACGGCGGAGCATGCGCTGTTTGAGTCCTCCATCACCGGCATCCCCGGCCATCCTGTGCGCAACGTCGCTCTCTCCGACATCCGGCTGACGTACGAGGGCGGCGGCGAGGCTGACTGGGTGACGGAGGAGGTGCCGGACAAAGCCGTGATCGCAAGATATCCCGAGTCCCAGATGTTCGGACGCCTGCCCGCTTTCGGGCTGTACGTCCGCCACGCTGACGGGCTGCGCGTCTCCAACGCCGTGTTCCGCTGCCTGAGCGAGGACGCGCGTCCGGCGGTCGTCTGCGACGACGTCAACTCGGTGGAGTTTGACGCGCTGCAGGTGGACGCCGCGCCCGCGCGCTTTCCCGTTCTCTGGTTCATCAACACGAGCCGCGCGGCGGTCCGCCGCAGCACGGCGCCGGAGGGCACGAAGACGTTTCTCGCGGTCGAGCCGGAGACGGTGGGGGACGTGGTTATGGAAGCGAACGACCTGTCAAAGGCCGTGACGCCCCTCGCCCGCCTGAAGCGCGGCGAACTGCTGGCCGCCGACCTGCCTATCTTCGGCGAGCAGCCGGCCGGCGTCATCGTCATCCCGGCGGAAAAGATGCGCCTGGCCCGTCCCATGAGCGTGGTGGCTGATGCCTCAGTCCGCGCCATCGAGGTTCCGCTCACGGGCGGACGCGAGGCGGGCTCCGCGCGCTGCCGCTTCAAGATCGCCGAGGCAGGCGATTACGTCCTCTGGATCCGCGCGCTGGCTCCGTCGGGCGAATCAGACAGCTTCTACGCGGCGATTGACGGCGGCGAGCCCGCCCTGAGCGATCTGTCGAAACTGGGCGCGTGGAGTTGGGACCGCGTCCGCGACCGCAGCGGCGACAAGCCCTCCAAGCAGGCGTTCAAGACGTTCCCTCTCGCCGCCGGCGACCACACGCTGACCCTCCGCAACCGCGAGAGCGGCACGCGCATCGCCACGCTGGTCATCGTCAAGAAGGATCGTGCATTCGATCCGGCAGATTAAAAGAAATGAAAAAACTACTCATACTTGTCTCGGTGTCACTGACAATCAACGTTGTTCTGTGGTTAATTGACTCTCCCTACTTTGGGCCTATTGGAGCACCGAACTTGTTTGTTCTGGTAACAGCGATGCTTGTCATTTATCCCCCGGTCTCATGCCTTTCGCTGTTCACAAGTATTCGCCCATTTGTGGCGATATCAGGACCAGAGTCTGTCCTCGTAGTGATTTGGAACACTTTCTTTTGGAGCCTCGTGGTGATTGTGGCTATGAAGTTAGCGCGAACAATTCGGGCGCATGCAAGGGCAGGAAAACTGAGGTCGAACCAGTCCTCTTAGGCAACGGCTGCGCCGTGCCTAGAGGACGACGTTGGGAGAGAGAGAAGAATCACGGACGGTTCAGGGTTTCTTGACCAGGAATGTCTTGCGAATGCGGATTCACATCTCATGAGAAGTGAATCCGATACCCGAGCAACGGACAGGCAGGCACCGGGTAGATTGGTTCACGCCAAGACCCAAAGACGCAAAGATGAGAAAGAAGCTCTTCTTA
>CAYMLQ010000331.1:0-6900 GCA_964390795.1 uncultured Lentisphaeraceae bacterium | reverse complement strand
CTTTCGAGCCTGCGCGCTTCCGCAGCGACTGGGTCTGTGTCCAAGCTCTTCATAGGTCTGCGGGTTCCTGTTTTTCCGAGCTGTAACAACCCTTATACGTCTGCCGGGGGGAGATTCTTTGAGAAATATCGACGGAATCGAAATAGATGAAAGAATCGAGCGAATCGATTCACTCGACTCGCTCGATTCGCCGGGCTCTCCCACCCGTCTGTTGAAGGCGGCATACCTATTTCGCGAGCGCGAGCAGGGCAGCCTCGTAATCAGGCTCCTTCGTGATCTCCGCGACGTGCTCGGCGTAAATGACCGTGCCCGTGCCGTCGACGATCACAATGGCCCGCGAAAGCAACCCGCGCAGCGGGCCTTCGGTGATCACCGCGCCGTAGTCCTTGCCGAACGCAGGCGAGCGGAAGGTCGACAGCGAGACCACTTTATCCAGCCCTTCAACCGTGCAGAAACGGCCGGCCGCAAACGGCAGATCCGCCGAAATGCAGAGCACCACGGTGTCGCCCAGCGCGCCCGCCTCGGCGTTGAAACGGCGCACGGAAGCCGCGCAGACCGGCGTGTCGATGCTCGGGAACAGACTCAGCACAACCTTCTTGCCCGCGAACGTCTCGAGACCCACATCGGACAGGTCTTTCCCCGCAAGCGTGAAAGCGGGAGCCTTTGCGCCGACCGCAGGCAGGTCGCCCGCAGTTTTAACCGGATTACCCTTAAAAGTCACTTGAGCCATACTCTCCTCCTCTCGTTTATTCACATGAACTGACTGTATCGTGGTCGTCAACACCATAACAGAAAGGGGAAGGCGCGGTCAACCGCGCCTTCAGCAATTCAAATCCGGCCTAGCTGGATAAACGTCCAGTGTACGGATACTAAGGAATCGCGTATGGTGTCGCCAAGTAAAAGCCTTGCCTCGGGGCTTCGCACGCATTATTGTAGGCTCCATGAACAGTCTCTCCACACGCGCACTCACGGGACTGACCTGTGTCTGGCTGAGTTTTCCGGTTCTTGCCGACCGGATTCTCGATGCCTATGTCGTGCGGCAGTGGACGCAGGACAACGGGCTGCCCAGCTCCCAGATCGACGATCTTGCTCCTGGCCCCGGCGGCTTCTTCTGGCTGGCGTCAGGGGATTCTCTGTACCGGTTCGACGGCGCAACCGCTGAACCGCTGCTGCACCTCACGGCAACCAATCTGACGATCTCCACCTTCGTGCCGCTGACGCCCACTCGCGCATACCTATCCACACTCTCGGACGTCTACCTGTGTGACCAGGCAGCCCCGCCGAACCACCGGCACCTGCACGGGGCACCTCTGGGAGCCAATCTGAGCTTCTCACGCTTGGCCGACGGAGCGGTTTGGGGTTTCACGCAAGAGGGACTCATCCGCTATGCCGGAACCCGGGCGGAGCTGTTTCCGGCTCCGGGGGTCTCCTCGCATGCGCCGGCGACCCGTTTCCAAGGTGGCTGCGCAGACACGAAGGGCAACCTCTGGCTGGTCTCGCAAGAGCGGGTGTTCCGGATGGATCCAACGACGGGCACCTACACGAACGTCCCACTCCCCGACATCCCCTCGCCGCGCACCGGCGGCTTCGAGCGTATCTTCGCGGGAACGAACGGCAAGGTCTGGCTCTACCTGCACCCCTGCCACCTGTTCGCCTTCACGCCGCCCGAAGGCTGGCGCCGCGTCGACACCGGATTCACGCCCGTGCAGCGTCTCGGCATCCGCTCGCTCTTAGAAACCGATTCCGGCGACGTCTGGTTCGGCACGGAGAACGCCGTCTACCTGCTCAAGGGTGGCCGCCGTTCCGATCTCACTGCGGCCGACTTGGGTGCGCCCCTGTACCCGTCCGCCATCCTGCGCTCGCAAGCAGGGGGCGTCTGGGTCGCCCTGCGCGGCGCAGGCGTCCTTCACCTCAGTCCGCGCGCCGTGACCATGATCCGTGCGCAGGGCCTTTCAGGGCCGCAGGCTTTCTACGCGCTCTCCAGCCAACCCGACGGGACACTCCACGCGGGCATCGCCGGGCACGGGATCTTCTCGGGAGTGCTGGAGCGGCTTACGCAAGAACGGCAGACGCCGCTCCTCCAGAATGCCAGCGTGGCCGTACGGCTTCAGACGCCCGACGCGCTACGCTGGTTTGCCACCCTCGGGCACTATTTGATCTGCCAGAAAGGCGACGCCGAAGCGGTCGTGACCATCGAAAGTGCCGCGCCGCTTCCGACATGGAACGTCACGTCGCTGGTTCGCGCCCTTGACGGCACGCTATGGGCCAGTTCGCCCAGCGGCCTGTTCTATGTGCAGTTCGCCTGGCCCCCGCTTCTCCGGATCGTCACTACTCAGCCGTGCGAGCTGCTTGTGGCCGACCGAACGGGCACGCTCTTCGCCGCCAGCGGCCCGCGCCTGTTGCACGTCGATTACCCATTGAAACGCGTAAGGACGCTCGCCGAGGCGCCCGATGGCGCAGCCCTTCGGAGCTTGGCGGAAGATCGCGCCGGACGCTTCTGGGTGGGAACCACGCGCGGCCTCTATCTCTACGACCGAGCCTCCCAGCGCCTCGCGCCCGCGCCGGGCGAATGGCACCAGCCGGACCGCTGCATCCAGCAACTCCTCGAGTCCCGCGACGGCCGCCTCTGGCTCGGTACGCGTTCCGGCATCGTCCGGCTCGGCAATACGCCCGCTTCGGCATCACGGGTGTATGATCAGGCCGACGGCATGGAGACCACCGAATGCACGGGCGGCTTCGCGCCGGCCGGCCTGGTCATGGACGATGGTCGGCTGCTCTTTCCGACCCTGAACGGTATCGCCTGCGTGGAGCCGGAACAGCTCTCTCACGTCTCCGAGACCGCCGTCCGCCCCGTCATTACCCACGGGAACGCCGTGTTTCCCGCAGGCACCCGCTCGGCGACATTCCGCTTCTCGGCGCTCCCAGTCTCAGAAGGGATTCACGCGCGTTTTTCGTGGCAGCTCGACGACGAGCCCTGGTCGGACGCCTCCGTTACGCGAAGCGCCACGTTCGGCCGCCTGACACCCGGACTGCACCGCCTCGCCGTTCGCGCGTTCGGACGCGAAGGGGGCGACCTCGCTCCGGCCACTCACACGTTCGTCATCCGGCCGCTCATCTGGCAGTCGCCCCTCTTCCGCTTCGCCGCGCTGCTGCTCGCGCTTGCCTTAAGCGGCGCAGCCGCCGCGTTTGCCACGCGGCACCGCGCTCAGCTCAAAATCCGACGGCTGGCGCAAGAGCGGGCGCTGGATCAGGAGCGGGCGCGAATCGCCCGCGATTTGCATGACGACATCGGAGCGGGCCTTACACGCATGGCCATGCTGAGCACGCAAGGCCGCTACATCCCGGACATGCCTCAGGCCGGCAACGATCTTAACGAGCGTATTTTCAACGCCGCGCGTGAGACCAGCCGCGAACTCAACGAGATCGTCTGGGCCGCAAACCCCGACAAAGACGACACCGAACATGTCGCCACCTACCTGGCGCTCTACGCCGAGAATTTCTTGCGAGACGCAGGCCTGCGCGCCCGCGTGCTGATTGCGCCCGACATCCCCTTATTCCGTATCCCGCCTTCGATCCGCCACCCGCTATTCCGCGCCGTAAAGGAAGCGCTCTCCAACGCCGCGAAGCACGCGCATGCTACGACCGTCACCGTGGAGATCGTCTGCCGCGACGGCACCCTCGTCATCCGTGTCGCGGACGACGGTCGCGGCTTCGTCCCGTCCGAAACGCACGCCGGCAACGGGCTCGCGTTCATGCGGTCACGCCTCGCCGAAATCGGCGGCACGCTCGCTCTTGACGCCTCCCCCGGCAGGGGCGTTCGCCTCACCTTCACATTGCCGCTCACCAACCCGACACCCTGAAACCCGAACCCTGAACCCTCTCTATGTCTAAACAATCGCCCCTCATCACCGTGGCTGTCGTCGAGGACGACCCGCTGCACCGAGAGCTGCTCTGCGCAACGCTCCAGCACACCGCGAACATGCGGCTGCTCGGCGCGTTCGGCACGGCCGAAGCGGCGGCGGAAGGCCTGCCGCTCAACCCGCCCGACGTGGTCATCACCGACATCAACCTGCCCGGCATCAGCGGCGTGGATCTCGTCCGCAAGCTCGCGGGTACGCTCGCCAAAACCCAGTTCCTGATGCTGACCTTCTACCAGGACGGCGAAACCCTGTTCAAAGCGCTGGAGGCGGGCGCGATGGGCTATCTGATCAAACCCGTCAAACCCGAAGAGCTGATCGCAGCGGTTCAGGACGTCTGCTGCGGCGGCGCACCCATGTCGGGCGTCATCGCCCGCCAACTGGTGCGCTCGTTCCAGAAGCCGTCGCGCCCCGAGTTCAAGCTCTCGCCGCGCGAGAAAGAGGTGCTTGACCGGCTTGTGGACGGACTGCTCTATAAAGAGATTGCCGACGGGCTGGGCGTCAGCCAGAGTGCGGTCCGACACCACATCGAGCACATCTACCAGAAGCTTCACGTCCGTTCGCGCTCCGAAGCCATCACCCTCTACTTGCGAAAGAACTGACCCTTATGAGAGTCCCCATTCCCTTTTCTTGTCTTTGCCTGTCCGTGTTCGTCCTTGCGGCCCAAGCCGCCGACAACACGCTCTTTCTCGACAACGGCGTCGTCCGGCTCGGCATCGACCTCTCCTCCGGCGGCAGCGTCTTCTCGTTCGGCGGCGCAACCGGCGGCGCGAACCTGCTGAACCACTACGACCGCGGACGTTTCGTCCAGCAGTCATACTACGGGAGCCCCGACGGCTCGCTCTGGAACAAGAAGCCGTGGCGCTGGAATCCTGTGCAGGGCGGCGACTGGAAAGGCGCACCCGCCAAACTCCTGTCCTGCTCGGTCTCCACCAACGCCGGACTGCCGACCGCGCTCTTTTCGCGCAGCATCCCCAAGCACTGGGCCTCCGGAGCGGATATCACCGATGCGGTCATGGAGCAGCGCATCACGCTGACGAACGCGTTGGCTCACATCCGCTACCGCTTTATCTATTCCGGGACAAACACCCACCCGCGCACGCATCAGGAGCTGCCCGCCGTGTTCGTCGACGGCGCGTACACCAATCTTGTTTTCTACGCGGGCGGCAAACCGTGGACTGGCGACACCCTCACCCGCGTGATTCCCGGCTGGCCCAATGAGGGCAAGAAGACCACGGAGCACTGGGCCGCCTTCGTCAACGACGCGGACGTCGGGCTCGGCGTCTTCACGCCCGGAACCGGCGACCTGACCTGCTACCGGTTCGAAGGCAACCGCCAGACCGGGCCTAAGGGCTCGGCCTGCTCCTATTTCGCGCCGATCCGCACCTTGGCCATCACACCCGGCTTCACCTTCGAATACGACGTCTGGCTCACGACCGGCACCACAGCCGACATGCGCGCCCGCTTCCAGTCCGTACGATAATCAGAAGTGCGAGGGCTCGACGTCGCAGAACCCCTCGCCGTCATCATAGGCCTCACCCGTCGTTCCCGTGACTTTGATGAGCGTTCCGGCTGCCAGGCCGCATACGATGGCCAACCCCAGCGTGATCGCCATGCCGGTCAGTTGAGCGACCGCCACCCCCGGCACCGCCAGCACCGCAATCAGGCCGCCCAACAGGCCCGGCATGCCGTGCAGATTGTGTACGCCGCAGGTGTCGACGATCTTGAAGCGCGCCAGCAGCGCCGGCTGGACAAAGACGTAGCCGACCACGCAGAGCGCCCCGGCCAGAGCGCCGATGCCGAAGGCGACCGCAGGCGACACGATATTGCAGGTCGCGCCGATCGACACGCCGCCCGCCAGCGCGGCGTTCGCCATGTCTGCGATCGACGTCTTGCCCTTTCGGAACAGCGTGCTCAGCAGGAAGGTGCTGACCGTGGCGCCCGACAGCGCGAGCACCGTATTGACCACCGTCTGCGGCATCTCGGCTGCGGGAACGATGGCGCTGCAGAAACTCGGCCAGAACAGCCACAGCACCATCGAGCCGAGCATCGCGAAGCGGTCGGACGTGGCATCCGCCTGAATCGGCTGCTGACGCTGCTGCGCCGTGGTCACCGCCAAGGTCACCCCCAGACCAAAATAGGCGCCGAAGGCGTGGATAATGATCGAGCCCGCAGCGTCCGTAAAGCCCTTTGTCACGCCCAAGCCGTTATCCAGAACCAGCCATTCGTTCAGCATGTAGGCGGGCACCAGCAAGAGCGCCAGCAACGCGTATTGGAATACCCGCAGGCGCCCGAGCACCGCCCCCATGGCGATCAGCGCCGAGGCCACGGCGAACTCCGCATAGAGCAGCGCTTTGATGGTGCTCGGTGCGATAGGCTCGCCGCAGAGGAGCCCGGAAGCGCGCAGCAGAATGTAGAGCGGCAGCCCCACCGCCACCACCAGATACGTGCCCGTCGTGGCCCCGTAGCCATAGCGGCGGACGAACACCATCAGAAAGCCGAAACCGACCAGCAACATCGCCAAAATGTGAATCGCAAAGTTGTATTGCATCACTTGCTGCACATCGATCCCTGCGGCCGACAATCCGCCTTCAGCCGCAAAGGCGCTGGGACAACCGAGAAACAATCCGGCGATAAACACGATCAACCAACCCAGGTTTCTTTTCACAGAGTATCCATTCTTTCGCTGATGTTCACACTATCAAAAGTGACGAAATCGTCACATTTGAGAAGATAGCGAAAAAAAATGGTCTGTACAAGCCCAGTGAACAGCAATTACCCGCTACTTAAGCTCTTTGACGCGGAGGTCCTTATACTCGGCCCACATCGGCTTGCCGGCATGCAGCTGAAGGGCCAGAATACCTTCGAGCAGCGCCAACTTCGGATCCGCATCCGTGAAGTCCAAGATCAGGCGTCCGTTGAGGAAGTGCTGGATATGGTTGCCCTTGGCGACAATCACGACGTCATTCCATTGATCGAGTTT
>CAYMLQ010000330.1:0-6913 GCA_964390795.1 uncultured Lentisphaeraceae bacterium | reverse complement strand
CGCGCAA
The DNA here is from genome assembly GCA_964390795.1 of uncultured Lentisphaeraceae bacterium. Classification (GTDB taxonomy): domain Bacteria; phylum Verrucomicrobiota; class Kiritimatiellia; order RFP12; family UBA1067; genus CAYMLQ01. Next base: position 6,906 of record CAYMLQ010000330.1, on the reverse strand, counting down.
GCTGCTCTTCCTCGGCGCGGACGACATGACCGTGCGCAGCGCCGACGGCCGCACGCTCACCGGAGTGGAGCTGCGCACCCTCTTGGAGCTGCTCGCGGAGATCGAGACGACCGCCGCCTCCATCGCTCGCCGCGGCGTGGACATGCACACGCTGCTCGGCCTGCGCAAGCCCGAGACCGGCGAGTTCCCGCGTTTCGTGACCATCGTCGGCACCGGTGATAACGCGGCCTTCAGCTACTCCTACAACGATGCCGACCTGGCTCACGCGCGCGCTGCCGCCGAGGAGGTTCTGGGTGCGCCCATCGACCTCGCGGAGACGCAGGTGCAAGGCTACCACCCGACGCAGCAGATGCCCTTCCGCTGGCTGGAACTCTTCCGCGCCGGCATGCTCAAGAAGCAGATCGATTCCCTGGCCGTGGCGGGCTTCACTGCCGCGCAGTACGCGGGCGGGGACGTGCCGGTCGCCTTTATCGTGGAAGACAGCGACGAGATCCCGGTGAAGGCGCTGCCCGCGCTCCTGGACACCGTGCGCGAGCGCGGCCGCAAGGGGCTCTCGATCCAGCGCTACAAAGGTCTCGGCGAAATGAACCCCGACCAGCTCTACGACACGACCATGGACCCGGCCCGGCGCCGCCTCCTGCGCGTCAAGCTGGAGGACGCGGTCCGCACCGACGGCATCTTCACCCTGCTGATGGGCGACGAGGTCGAGCCGCGCCGCAAGTTCATCGAGGACAACGCCCTCAACGTGCGGAATCTGGATATCTGATGCCGCTCACGGCATCGAGACCGCTACCCGTAAGAAGCGGCTGACGGCATCATAGTCGCCGCCCGCGAGGCGCAAGAAGTTCCGAAAGTGCGTTGCGATCCAAAGGCGCATCGTGGCGTCGGTAGGACGGGGTCCCCGTAACCCGCCGCCGGTCCCCGGGCGCACCGTTTCCCTGCGGACGCCTGCGGGGAGGCGTCCCTACTCGAAACGGCACCACGTTAAACAAAACTGGAGCAGTTGGATCAGGACAGCAAAACACTTCGTCGCATACACTTAGCCCCACACTTCGTCGGATACGCTTAGTCCAACTGCTTAGTCATTGCTCAACAGGTAGTTACCGACTAAGCGAACTGACTAAGCGTAACTGACTAAGAGTGAGATCAAGTGTGGCGACGCGGTCTGACATGCACCCAATTGGTGTCCTCAGCGCGAACATGAGAGCACGCCAGTCCCTGAGAAAAGGACAACTGGAGGTCATGGACGAGAGCATCGTCCGCGCCAAGAGGAGTATCAGCCGGTAGCCGGTCAGCTTTCTGTTCGCCGCTTCACTGCATCAGCATCAGCGTGCCGGACATCTTCCACAGATAGCCGTTCGCGTCAACTTGCACCCAGATGCGATCGCCGTTGTAACTGAAGCTGTGCGTTTGCGCTTTTGACAGTCCGCCGCTTCCGGTGCCGACGCGCAAGGAGGTCGGCGCCCAGACCCCAGTGATGTCAATCAGCCCCGTCCAAGCCTGGCCGCTGCTGTTCGCGAAAGACAGCGTGCCTGTGCCGTCGCCCAGGGCGATCGTCCCGCCGCCGCTGACCTGAAGCGGTCCAAACGCGGCGCTGTAGCCGTTGGCCTGAAGCGTGCCGCCAGCCAGAACCAGCGTGGAGTTCGGGCTCGCCGCTCCGGCGGCTCCCAACGCGAGCGTGCCGGTCGTCAGGGTCGTGGCCCCGCCATACGTGTTCTGCCCCGCCAGCGTCAGCGTTCCCGCGCCGATCTTGGCCAGTCCGCCCGCGCCCGACAGGTTGCCGCTGTAGACCGTGCTCGCGCTGTTGCTGCCGACCGTCAGCGTCACCGCCTGACCCTGCGTGTTGGTCAGGCCGAAGCCCACCGATCCCGCGAGTCCGCCGAGCGTGAAGGCCGTGAGGCCCGCGCCGAAGCGCACGGCGCCGCTCCCGTTGGTGAAGTTCAGCGTGCTGCTCACGAGCGCGAACTGATTGCTGAGGGCCAGCGTGCCGCCGGCGAGGCCGGTGTCACCCGCGAAGGTGTTCTCGCCAGCCAGCGTCAGCACGGAGTTCGCCGCACCCGCTTTCACAAGGCCGAGCGCCCCCAGCAGCCGTCCGCTGAAGAAGTCGGCTGTGCCGGCGGTCTGGCTGACCGTCAGCGTGGAGACGCTGGACGGCCGGCCGTTCGTGATGATGTTGTTCGGTTTGGAAGCCGCAGTGCCGTACTCCGTCAGACCGCCGATCGTCTGGCTGTAGCCGTAGAGGTCGAGCTTGCCGTTGCCCCGCTCCGGGTTGCCCATCGTGACCCGCTTGCCGACCGCCATCGCCTCGTCCGCGCCGAGGCGCAAGACTCCTCCGTACTGAATCTGTGCGGAACCCCAGGTGTTGCTCGCCGAGCACATCCAGATCGTTCCGGCGCTGTGGAAGTTGACCAGGCCCGACCCGATGCTGACCGTGTTACTGACGATGAGAAAGCCTGCCGACGCATTCAGCACCAGCATCGGATTGGCAGCGGCGTTCAGGCGTAGGATTGGCCCGTTCAAGGTGAGATTGCCGGCGTCGAGGCCGATGCGGCCACTGCCGGTCGCTCCCAGCACAATCCAGCCGTTGATCGCATTATTTCCGGTGCTGCTGCGCAACGCGCCGCCGTAGCCGTACTGCTGGTCCCCGTTGATAATGAAGTTTTCGTTGACCGTCAGATTGCCGGCGCTGCCGTCCAGCCGGACCTGCCCCGTGGCGTCCGTGTAGAGCGTGGGCGTGCCGCCAACCCGGTTGACCACCGTATAGCCGTTGCTCGACCCCAGCGCGCTGCTGTTCTTGATGACAAGGATGCCGCCGTTGACAACGGTGTTGCCGTCATACGTGTTTGTGCCGGTGAGTGTCAACGTGTTGGTGCCAACCTTCACGAGGCCTAGCGCGCCGTTGAGCGTGTTACTGAGGACGCCGGTATAGGTGCGGTTGCTGACCGTCGTGTCGAACCCGATGCAGCCGCCGTCCGCGAAGTTGCCCGTGCCCGTCATCGCCTCCAGTTCGGTGTCGCTGACCGCGCTGCCGACGGCGAGACCGGCGTCGCGCGAGACCCAGTAGCGCCCGCCGGTATCCCAGCCCGGAAGAGCGCCCGTGTTCGGAATGGCCAACACGCCCGCCTGCACGAAGGTTCCGCCGCTGTACGAGTTCGCGCCGGTCAGCGTCAGCGTATTCGCGCCAAGCTTGACCAAACCGCGCGTCGCTTGGCTCGTCGCATAGGTGGTGTCTCCCGCCGACGTGTCGATGCCGACCAGCGACAACGCGTCCAGCGTCACGCCCGGCAGGGCGCCCGACCACAGCGTGTCCACGTCGGCTAAAGTGAAGCCGCCTGTGCCGCCCACACCGAGGCCGAGACCGGCGCCAGCCGCAACCGTCACAGCGCCCGAAGCGGGCAACGAGGCTGTCTTGCCGAAGCAGAGCGTACCGGCCGAGACCGTCGTGCCGCCGCTATACGTGTTGCTGCCGGAAAGCGTCAGAGAGCCGTTGCCCGCCTTGACCAGCGAGCCCTGGTTGGTCACCGAACCCGCGAAGGTGGTGTTCGTGGTCTGGTTCACCGTCAGCACCACGCCCGCCGCGGCGGTGTCGATCACGCCGCCGCTGCCGGAAAGCGTCCCGTTCACCGTGAGCGCAGGCGCGAACTTGAACAGGCCGCCGTTCACCACCAGCGACCCGTGGTTCACCGCATTGCTGAGCACCAGCACGCCGCCGTTGACCGTCGTCCCGCCCGTGTAGCGGTTCGGGCCGCGGTTGGTCTGTACGCCCGTGCTGTTCTTGACCAGCGCGATGTTGCCGTCGATGATACCGTTAAACGTGCCGCCGGAGCCTCCGCTACCGATCGTCAACACGCTGAGCGTCGCCGCCGAATTGGTCACGACACGCAGCGTCACGGGCTCGGCAACCACGCCGTCCCCGTAGAACGCGTTGAACGTCTGGTTGAACCCGTTCAGGTCGAACGTGCCCCGCGCCTGGTCTCCCGACGTGTTGTACGCGCCTCCGACCTGGAGGCTTGCGCTACTCACGAAGGCGTCGGAAACGCCGAGTTGCACCAGGTGCCCGGTCTGAACCGCCAACGTGCCGATGTTGCATCCCGCCGCGTTGATTCGGACGAGCCCGGGGCCGTTGTGGGTGGTGAGGCCGCCGCCATTGTTGTTGATCGGGCTGTTCACGGTGAGCACACCGCCGTTTCCGCCGGCACCCAGAATCAGCGTGCTCCCCGATCCCGTGCGCGTGATCGGAGCGTTGATGTTGAGCGCGGTTCCCGCTCCGGTTGCCGTCAGCCGCACGCCGGCCGACATGGCGATCGTGATGGGCCCCGCCAGCGTGTTCGTGCCGCCTCCCCCGGGCACATACAGCGCCGAATTCCACGGCCCGCCGTCGCCGGTGCCGACGAAAGTGAGCGGCTCGGTGAGCGTGATCGTCCCCGTGACCCGCAGCGCTCCGCCCGTGACGGAAGAGCCGTTGACATAGATGACGGTGTTTCCGGCCGTTGAACCCAGCGAGTTCGTCTTACTGATCGAGAGCGTACCCGCGCTAATCACAGTCGGTCCGCTGTAGGTGTTGTTCCCCGTCAGGGTTACTGTCCCGCCGCCCGTCACAGTCACGCTGGAAGCGCCGCCCGCAGCGTCTCCAACTGCGCCCGATAGGGTCAGCGTCCGAGTGCCATCCGGAGTGATGAGAACAAGCTCTTTGCCTGAGCCGACCGTTGCGTTACCGCTGTAGGTCAGGCTGCCCGAGCCCGCGTTCAAAAGGCCGTGGGCCGCGAAATTGCCAGCGACGGTTCCCGATGCTCCCGTGTAGCGCAGGGTGTTGAACGACGCGCCTGCGGGCAGCGTGCCGACGGCCGCGACATCGTAGTTCGCCGTGCCGGTCGTGTCGATCGCACTCGCCGCGGTCGCGGCTGCAGTGCCGGTGTACCCCGTCACACTCCCGCTGTTCATCGTCGCGTATTTCGCCGCCGTGCCGGCGCCGGACCAAGCCCACGGGCCGATAAGTCCCATCGAATCGTTCGTTAGCACCGTGCTCGCGACCGTGCCTGCGCCCACAAGGCCGAGCGCCGCGCCTGCGCCACGCGTAACCAGTGTCGGATTAAACGTGAGCGTGCGTCCCGCCGCCACAGTCCAAAGCGGCGTCGAGTAATCCAGCAGGACAACGCTCTGGTTCGTGACGGTCAGATCGACCGTGGCAGAGCTCATATTGAAGCCCACGAAGCCGGTCGTCAGCGTGTGGCTACCGCCGATGGAGACCGGGCCGCCGGGATTCGCAATCACCAGTCCCTGCAGGCTCATGTTGCCGCCCAGCAGCACCGCGTTCGTCCCAGTCACCGTCGCGGTCCACCTCGCGATGTCGAAGGTGCCTGGCACAGCGCCGCCCACCCAACTGCTGCCGACGTTCAGGTTGTTCGTGTTGTCCGCCTTGACGCGCTCCGCCGCCTGCGCCGCGCAGACGCACAGCGCCAACCCTGCCACCACAAACTTTGTCACCTTCGACTGACTCATACGCGATCCCTTTCGTTGAAGCCACCCGCATCCATGAGCGTTCCGAGGTCTTCGACTAGATGAGGAAAAACACTCGCTTCCGTCCAGTGTCCCGTTGAAAGTAAAGGGCATGGCATGATTCGGGTCAACTTAACATCGATCATTATGCCGGTGGGGAGTGATTGGAGTCAATCCCGTTTTCCCACCCTTGGCAGTCCCCGGCCGTTATGCTAAGGTAACGGCAATAATAAATGGGGACTGTTGCCAAGGGGGATTTTCATGAGGGGATTTTTTCTGACGCTCGCCGCGGTTTACGGGCTCCTGCCAGTGCCGCTGCGGGCCGATCCGACTGAGGACGCGCTGCTTCAGGCGGTGACCGGCGTGCGGGCCGCGTTTCAGCAGGGGCTTTCGCGGTGCAGCGATAATGAGGCGCGGATACCCGCGGCGTTCAAGCCGCATCGCGGCGCCAAGAGCCAGGGCGGGGATGCGCCGGTGGCGGTCGCTGTGGATGTGACCGGTCTTGAGCACCTCTGCCTCGTGGTCGAAGGATCGATGGGCGGCGGCCACACCTACTGGGGCGAGCCCGTGCTCACCGATACGGCTGGCAAGACCACGCGCCTCACCGACCTGCAGCCGCAGGTGGTGGTCTTGGGCTGGAGCGAGCTGCGCGTCAATAAGGGTGACGGCCCGTTCTATTCGATCGGCAAGCAGCGCATGGCGTTCGGCCTCTTCGCGCATGTCGACAGTTACCTCAGCTACGCGCTCGACAAGAAATACGTGAGGTTCGAGGCCAAGACCGGCATCTCCGACACCGGCTCGGAGAACGCCCACGCGGCCTTCAGCGTGCTGGGCGGCTTCGACAAGAGTCAGGTGCAGGCGATCCTCAAAGGCAGCATGGACAATGAGAGTGTGGGGGATCTCGGCCGCGAGTGGCAGATGGCCGCAGAGGGCGGCACGCTCGAGCTGGTGCGGTGGCTGAGAACGCCGGGTGCGGCGCTCATCGCCGAGGCGGTCGGCAAGCTCCTGGCGGAGTGCGGAGACGAGCCCGAGCTGGCCCGCCGGCTGGCGGACGCGACGGCGGCCAAGCAGGACGGCGCGGAGCCGGAGTGGCTGCGACTTTACTTTGATGCGCTCAAGGCCAAGCGAGACTATGCGGCGCTCGACGAAGCCGTGGCCCAGCTCGACGCGCTGTGCGCCTTCATGACGGCCGAAGGCGTGTCGCTCGACGCGTGGCGCGCGGAGATCGACGCGGTCAGGCAAGGTGCTGCGGCCGAACGCAAAAAGGGCAGGGAGGCGCTGCGGGCCTATGCCGGCTCCCTCGAGGCTCTGCGCCGCAAGATCCTGTTCAGCCATCCGGCGGCGGATTTCAGAGACCTGCTGGTCGACGTGCGGCACATTCCGCTCTACTACCACAACGTGGACCAGTAC
>CAYMLQ010000329.1:0-6931 GCA_964390795.1 uncultured Lentisphaeraceae bacterium | reverse complement strand
CGATCAGCACGGCCTCCACATCCGTCCGCTCGGCCAGGAGCTGGCGCATGTCGCCATATGCGGCGCAATCTTTCGTGCCGTATTTGGCATCGACGGTGTTCTTGGCCGCTTCGCGGCGTCCTTTCAGAACGTCGCAGACGGCAACAAACTGAACGTCGGGCTCGCCGATCATCCAGTTCAGATCGCTCGACCCCCGTCCGCCGAGACCGATGGCACCCATCACGATGCGTTTGCTCGGTGCAACGGTTCCGTCTCGTCCCAGCGCAGAGGCCGGAATGAAATATGGCATCGCCACCGCACTGGCCGCAAGCGTCCCCCGCGTCAGAAACTGACGCCGCGTGTGTGTCCGGATCTTGTCATCGCTCATACGATAATTCCTATCTTTACTGGATCGCAATCAGGGTGCCTGAATAATAGACGAGCCGTATGGACGTGGGCCCGTAGACAAGCGACCACGGCCGGGCGACCGCCGTGCTCTCGAAGGTTCCCGTGATCCCCCCAGTCGCCGACACCAGCGTGTAGGAGGTGACAGCCGGCTTCGTCTCAGGCAGGTTAAGGACAAGCGCCAACTGGGACACGTCCAGGGCCCCGGCGACGGCCAGACTGTCGCACGTGCCGTTCGCCGCGACGCCCAGTGTCAATGTCCCTGTCAGGCTCGGCGCGCCCGGAAGACTTAGGGTGCCGCTCGGAGAGACCGCTCCCGTCGCGGTCAAAGAGCCGTTCGAGACGGTGCCGCCGCCCGACAGGGAGGCGACCGAGACGGCACCGCCGCCAAGATCCAGCATGGCGCCGGCGGCGACGGATATGTCTGCGCTCTGCGGGATGATCGCTCCGTTTCCAACAGGCGGGAACCACTTCGCCATGAGCCCGATTTCCACGGACTGCCGTTCGTTGTCGGTCAATTTACGGTCATAGACCAGTATTTCCGCCACCTCGCCGCGGAAGTAACGGGTCGTATATGTGGGCGAGAACCAATAGTCGCCGACCGCGGGCTTGAAATTCGTCCAGGGCGAACCGCTGACCGAGGTGACGAGGTGGGGCTGGCCGACTGTGGCCGTGGTGTTGGAAATGATCCCGTTCAGATACACGATGCCGCCTGCTCCCGCGTTATGGAAGTCATCTCCGTTGCCGGGGTAATACCAAGAGGTTCCACCGAGACGAAGCCCTTTGTCCTCCAAGTTCCGGCCCCAGAGGCCGCCGTTATCGTTGCTGCCGTCGCGGAGTATAGTCACTGTGAAGACGGTCTGCGCGTTCGTTAGGGCAGCGCCGACCATCCGCTTGCGCGAGCCCAGTCCGAAGCGCAGGCCGCCGCGGCCGTTGAACAGCGTGCGGTCATAGACCGGGCAGTGGCTGTCCTCGGTTGTCGCGAACGTGAAACCCGAGCCCGCCGCATCCGCCCAGACGGTCACGTTCGAGCCGTCGGCCAGCGTGGTGAACGTGTTCGTCCGGGAAGCGTCAAGACGGTAGACGAGCCCCGTGACCGAAGGCACGCCCGTGGCCAGCCTGAGCGTTCCTGCATCAATCTTTGTGAAGCCCGTGTACGTGCTCGGCCCGGCAAGCACGACACTTCCGCTCCCGATCTTTGTGAGCGCTACGTTCCCCGTGATGGCGCCCGTATAAAAGCTGTCGGCATCCAGCCCGCCCACCGTCAGAACGGAGCGGGTCGGGTTCCGATTTCCGACGCTCCCCGTCCCTTTGAGCGCAGAGAGCTGGGCCGAGACGCCCCCCAGTTCGACCGCCGCGCCGCTGCGCACGCTGAGAACCGTGTTGGAGGGGAGCACCGGAGACGCGATTTGCGGGGCCGTGACCGTACCGAGCCACTTCGCCATCAGATAACGTTCGACGGTCTGGCGCTCGAGGTCGTCGAGCTTGCGGTCATAGACGAGCACCTCGGCCAGGTCGCCCCTGTAGTGGCGGCGGTACTGGGAATAGGAGCCGATCGCCACAGACCACGTCTGAGGCGAACCGCTGATAGCCGTTAAGACCAGCGGTTGTCCGACGGTAAAGCTGCTGCCTGCGGCACCGTTGGTGTAGACCCAGCCGCTCGCCGCGAAGTCGTTCCCGTTGCCGCAGAACTGCACGGCCGACCCTTGCAGACGGATGCCGTAGTCGCCCTCGACGACACCCCAAAGGCCGCCGAGATTGTTGTTGCCCGCCGGAGTCATGACCGCGAAGACGGATTGCGCCCGGCAGGAGCGGCTGGCCGTGAGGCGGCGGATGGTGTCTTCATTACGGTTGAAGCGCAGGCCGCCGCGGCCGTTGAAGAGTGTGGCGTCATAGACGGGGCACATCTCCGCCCTGTTGGTTGTGAAGAGCAGGCCGGAGCCATTGGCATCAGCCCAGGACACCACGTTCGAACCGTCTGCGAACTGGAGCGTGGAGAGCGCATTCGAGGAGGCGTCGAGACGATAGACCAAGCCGTCCGTCAGGCGCGAAGCCAGCGACAGTGTGCCGGCCTCAACAGAGGTGTCGCCGGTGTACGAGTTGGTGCCGCTCAGGACCAGCGTTCCGCCGCTGATCTTGCGGAGCCCGCCGTCTTTGAACGCGCCTGCTCCGTCATGAGCGAGCGCCGCTGAAACGGACTGTGTCGAGCCGGCGACCCAGTCGAAGATGACGCCACCCGTCGAGACTTTGATTTCGGGCACGTTGTAGGAATAGCCCATGGCAGAGAGGCCGGGCTTGTTGCGGAGCGTGCCCCCTGAGAGGGTGACCGAAGGGGCGTTTGTCTGCACCTCAGCCAAGAGAGCGTCCAGCTCCAGCATGCCGTTGCTGCTGACTTGGATATTGGCTGAACCGGCCCCGGCGAAGGCACGCACCTGAGAGGCATAAACCACGGCCGAACCGGAGGCGCCTCCGAGCGAGAGCGAAGAGGTCGCACCGTCCATGCCGAGATTCACGATGGCGGGGCCGGCGGCCGAACTGACCGTCAGCACGCCGTACGGCAGGTTAAGGGCGCCTGCGTTTCCTGGCGAACGGCCGACGACGAGAGGGGTCTTGGTGTCGAGCCGCGCATTGATGTCCGCGAGTGAAACCGTGCCGCTGACGAGATCCAGAGAGCTGACCGAGCTTGGCGCGACGGAGTTGGTTACGGCCACGGTTCCGGAGAGGATACGGACAGCGTTGGAAGTCGTTCCGACAATGCCGTTGGCCCAGTAAACCGGGTCGCTCCAGTTGCCCGAGCCGCCGGTCCAGACCGTGCTGGCCGCCGAATTGTAGCTCAGGGCATCCACAAGGTAGTTGTTGAGAACGTCCTGGTCGGAAAGCAGGCCCGTGTGGATGCGCACACGCGACAGGGCGCCGGAAAAGAAGTTGGTGTACTGCGTCGTGTTAAATTTCTTCACGCCTCCAAGTGAGAGCGGAATACCGGACTGGGCCGAATCCTGGCACCACGAGAATGCGACGGCGTTGCCGTTCACGAAAACCTTCTCCTGCTTGAAGGCGTTTCGGGTGATCGCGATGTGATGCCACGCTCCGGCGGCGGGTATGCCCCAACTGAAGCCGACCGTCGAGCCTAAATTGTCGACGGCGACGCTGCCGTTGTCGTAGCGGAACATCAAGCGGGAACTCTCCCAGGAGCTGGCACCATTGTCCTCTGTCCAGGCCAGATAAACTGATTTCGCGGCAGGCACGGACGCGACCCACACCCAGGCTTCAATCGACCACGCGCTGGCTCCGGTCAGCGACGCGGGCGCGACGCCGTTGGTCAGAACGCTCTGCTCCGTGCCATTGAAAGCCAAGGCCTTCTTGCCGAGCAGGCTGTTGGTGAAGGTTGGCCCCGCGCCTCCCGTGAGCGTCGCGAAAGCACCGCCCAGCGCTCCGGCATTCGCCCACTGCGCGATGGCGTTACCGTCCGCCGCCGTCACCGTATCTGCGGACAGATCGACCAGCAGCGTTCCTGCCGACCGCAATTCTTGCGCCATGCCTGAAAGCGCACACACCAGCACGACGACCATACCTTGCACGATAGCTTTCATATCAACAGCACCCCTTTTGCATGAACCAAACGGCTCGCACGCCTTTTGGGCGTATGCGCGAGACGTAATTACAGCACTGAATATGCACGTATTATGCGGGGAGATGTCAGAACTAGTCAAGCGCCCGTGTGAAACCGTTTCCGAATCGCCTGAGCCGCGACCGCGAAGGCGGACACCACGTTGAGCGAGTTCTTACGACCATAGAGCGGAATCCGCACCGCTCCGTCGCAGGCCGCCACCGCCTCCGCGTCGAGCCCGAACCGCTCGTTGCCCAGCACCAGCGCGCAGGGAAACGGCCAGACAGCCTCCGCGACGTCCGGCGCTCCCGCCACGGTTTCCAGCGCGAAGCAAGGCACACCCGAAGCCCTCAGCTCCGCAACCGCCTGGCGCAGATCCTCCGCATAGCGCCAGGCCACGAGCTTCTCCGTACCCAGCGCCGCTCTGGCGACCTGCGGCTGGTCCGGCAACGGCGTGTACCCGCACAGCACCAGCTCGCGCACACCGAAACACTCCGCCGTGCGGAAGATTCCGCCGAGGTTGAAGGCGGAGCGCACCGAGTCGACGATCACGGTCAGTGGCATCATCCCGCCCGCCGCCGCGTCGGCAGGCAGATCCGCGTCGAGGATGTCCACATCGGTGATCTTGCACCGTGCGACCTCGCGTTCGACCGGCACCAGCACGCTCCAGAACTGCTGGCGCGTCATCGCGGGTTCGAGCAGCCGCGCCAGCCCGGCGAGATGCGGCAGCTCGGTCTGCCCCGCGATCCACGCGCGGCTGGCTTCCAGCTCTCGCAACCGCGCGGCATCGTCAGCCCATGCCGCGTCCAGCGCGCGCAGCCGCTCCAGCGCCTCCCGCCACAGTCTTTGTTCGCCGTTTTGCATGCCGCCCCATTCTCTCTCACCGGATCGGAAACAGCAGGAACACGCCCACCGTCCAGAGCGCATGCGACACGACGCACGCCGTGACGTTGCCGCGCCAGCGGTAGAGCCCGCACCAGAATACGCCCGCCACCAGGGCGGCCATCACCAGCATGAAGTTTCCCGAGACCAGATGCACCGCGCCGTAGAGCAGCGAGCCGACCGCCAGGCCCCGGCCGTTTCCCCAGCGCTGCGCCGCAACCCGCTGCACGTAGCCGCGCCAGAACAGCTCCTCGCCGGGGCTCGTCACCAGCAGCAGCACCGCGCCGACCGCCCACGGATTGCCCAGCTCGCGGATCGCATAGATCGCCTCGACCTGTTTGGGCGCAAAACCGAACACCTGCGCCGCGCAGAAATCGCCGAGCCAGAAAATACCGTACAGCACGACCGCCGCCGCCACGCCGATCAGCACCTCGCGCAGCGTGACCTCCGCCCGCCGCCACGGCACGCCCGCGACCGCGAACGACGCTGCGCAGAGCACGCAGACCGTGACCGTGATTTTGACCCAGAAGTTACCCGCCGGGCAGCCGAACACCCACGCGAAGCCCGTTGCCGCCAGCGCGATCAGTATCCAGAATCGCTTGTCCATCTGCATCACCTTTACACTATCCGACAACCACGGTCCAATACTGCGATGGATGCCGCGAGATCGACCATGAACGACTTTCGAATCTGTCCCGTGATACTCATGGCTTGTCTCCGTCTTCCCCCACCGCTCACCAGATCGTCTGGCAATGCGGGTAACGCCTGATGCGGTCGTCAACGGTTAGAATAGTCACGCACTCCAATTCAAGTTTTCATTGTAGTCATTTGAAATGACCCTGTCAACGACACGAGCGGTTGACGTTACAGCGCACAAATGGGGTACAAGGTGTAATCGGTTGGCGGCCGGGGTGTTCGAGGAGTGAACGTTGCTGGCGAACCTGTGTCGCAAGCTCGGGAGCGGGGACACTCCTGTCCCCGAAACGTCGGCCAAGCGTCGCTCCGCAGGCGGTCGTCTCGTCGTATCCTGCGGCTCGGTGTTGCACAACCGTTCACAACGGGGACAGGAGTTTCCCCGCTCCCAGCGCTACGCGCACACGACGTGCATTCCTCGATCCCCCTACCACCAACCGATTACGTGCAAGGTGGTTTTTTGTGACGTGCGTTTTTCATTGAGTATTCCCTCTTTCAATCCCTAGGATTCGAAGATATCGGAAAGGCGCTTGAATCCGCAATCCGCAAAATCTTTAATGGAGATTCATCCGCCAGTCCGGATCAACAAAGGGATTTGAGTCCATTGCCTTACGCAGGGGTGCGGCTCACGAGGTGTATGTCAGAAAAGTGACCGATTAAGGGAAAAGATAATGGTGAAAGATGAGAGGCGCCTTGCCCTTAATCGCGCTCCCTAATCTTTCACCCTGATCTCTCCTGTCTCCACGATCAACCCCGTTCTATAGGTTTCATCTATCCAAAGCGATGCGCAAGGAGCTGACCGAGCACCAGCAGCGCACCGAAGACGAAGTGCGTGCCTGCGGACATGCCTTCGAGCTTGCCGATGCGCGCCGCGTCGTGCAGGCGGAAGCCGGCCGCGCAGGTGCGGACCGCGCCGACCGTCAGCGGCAGCGCCAGAAGGGTCAGCAGACTCCACGCAGAAAGCACGCCGAAGAGGACGCTGGCGGCCACCACAAGGTAGGGCGCCAGATGCAAGGCATAGAAGAGCGCCCGCGCACGACGTTCGCCGACAATCAGCGTCGTGGTCCGGATGTTTGCGGCGCGGTCCGTCACGGTGTCGCGCAGGTCGTTGCCGTGCAGGATCGCGGCGACCAGACACGCGACCGGCAGCGACGCGAGGAGCGGCTTCCACGTCAGCGCACAGGTCTGCGCGTAGTAGCTGGCCGCCACCATCAGGACACCCATCAGCAGGAAGACCGACGGCACGCCGAGTCCCAGATACTTGTAGCGCACGCCGGTGGTGTAGCCGCCCGCTCCCGCCACGCCCGCCACGGCGAAGAGCAGGAGCCGCCAGTCGCTCAGCGCGGCGGCCGCCACGCCGAGCCC
>CAYMLQ010000328.1:0-6985 GCA_964390795.1 uncultured Lentisphaeraceae bacterium | reverse complement strand
TGCCGCATGCTGAACATGACACCGAACATTGACGACGCGGAGAAGGCGGCCAAGGCCGCTGCCGAGCTCAGCGCCGCCAAGCTCGCGGCAGCGGAACGCGCCCTGGCGCTCACACGGTCGGCGCGCGTTTCCGCCAGCGTGACCCACTCGCCCGCCGGCAACTTCAAGCTCGACGCCGTGAACGATGGCAAGGACCCCGAGCACAGCAACGACATGCGCTTCAAAGGCTGGCACACGTGGCCCAATCCCGGCAAGCCCTTCTGGCTGCAGTACGACTTCCCTGCACCGGCAGAAGTGAAGGCCGTGCAGGTCTACTGGTTCGACGAGAGCTCGACCAAGGCAAGCTGCCGTGTGCCCGCCTCGTGGAAGGTGCTGGCCAAGGTCGGCGGGCAGTGGCGGGAGGTCGAAAACCCCAGCTGCTACGGCCTCGGGCTCGACACCTACAACAGAACCGAGTTCAAGCCTGTGGAGGCCTCCGCCCTCCGCATTGAAGCGCAGTCCCAGGCGGGCTGGAGCAGCGGCGTGATCGAGTGGAAGGTGGAGTAAATCCGCGCCGGACAGCGGAGAGACCCCAAGGCCCGGAGCGCGCCAATGGATACCTGGGCAGCCTGAAGTCCTGTGTTCTCGGCACGCTTCAAACCCGCGAGCGCAAAGATAAGAAACAGGCCACCTGCACGGCTTCTTCAACTTTACGGGTCTTCGCGTTGAGCTTGCCTCTCGCATCCCTTGTTTTAGGGGTGGCGTGCGGCTCTCGCATGTGCGAAACTTCACTATGACTGTCAGGTGCGGACGATGGTTTTCCGGAAGGGATGAAGGAGAGGTGCATGACGACGAGTCGACGAATTCTCTGTGCTTCAGCTTACGCCTGCTGCTTTGCGGGCATGAGCGCACATGCGGCTGATGGCAGCTGGGCGGTCAACAGCGGCGGAAACTGGGGCGTTTCAAATAACTGGGCCGGGGCCGTTGTGGCCGGCGGCGCCGGTTACACGGCCACGTTCGACCTGGCGATTACCGCGGCGCGCACGGTGACCAACAACGCGGCGCGGGCCATCGGGAACATCGTGGTCGGGAACGCCTCGGCGTTCAACGGCGCCTACTGGCGCCTCGACGGCAGCTCGCTCTTGACGCTGGACAACGCCGGCGCGGCGCCCGCGCTCACGGTCTGGCCCCTGCTGGCGGCAGGCAACAGCGCGTGCGAACTCTACACGCCGCTCAGCAGCCCCTCGGGCTTCGCGAAGCGCGGCGGCGGCACGCTGTGGCTGTGGAGCAGCAACGCCCTCGCCGGCGCCGTTTCTGTCGAGGCGGGACGCGTCTTCTGCAATAACGCCTACGGGTTCGGCAGCGCCGCCGTGGTGGTCTCGAACGGGTGCTACGTGTCCTTCTACCCGGGCGCCGCGCGCACCTTCGCCAACGCGATCACGCTGAACGGCTTCAGCCTGCCTCAGGACGGCCAGTCCAAGGCCGCGGTGTTCGGTGACAATAACCAGAGCACGACCCTGAGCGGCACGCTGACGCTGAACGCGACCTCGGACATCGGCTCGACAGCCAGCTCGACCGGCGGGGGATCGCTGACGCTGAGCGGCCTCGTGACTGGGCCGGGGGGCCTCGTCAAGACGGGCCCCGGCAAGCTGTCGCTCTCGCGGGCGGTCAACACCTACGCTGGCGGTACGGTCGTGAGCAACGGGCTGTTGTCCGTGGCCTCGACCAACTCGCTGGGCGCGCCGGCCAGCGTGTCGAACCTGCTGACCGTGGCCGCGGGAGCCACGTTCGATCTGAACGGACAGAGGCTGAGCGATTCCTACAAAGAGTCCGCCGGCTACACGGTGACGATCGCGGGGCACGGTTCGAGTTCCCGCTACACCAACACGTACGGCGCGGTCTTCGGCGCGGTGGTCAGCGCCGCAGGCGTCTTGGACAACAAGGGACTGCCGAACCTGCGGCTGGCGGGCGACGCATCCATCGGCAACAACGGGAGCCAGAAGTTCTACATCATGGGCCGGATATCGGGGCCCTACGCCCTGACGAAGGTGGGGAGTAACAGCGCGGTACTCGGCGGCGCCAACGGCTTCGCGCCCGAGGTCACGGCGCTGATCGTGAGCAACGGCGAGTTCACCACCTCGGCGCTGCTCGGCTCGGCT
This sequence comes from uncultured Lentisphaeraceae bacterium, assembly GCA_964390795.1. Classification (GTDB taxonomy): domain Bacteria; phylum Verrucomicrobiota; class Kiritimatiellia; order RFP12; family UBA1067; genus CAYMLQ01. Next base: position 4,847 of record CAYMLQ010000328.1, on the reverse strand, counting down.
CCCGTGCGCGTGTGCGGGCCTGGCACGTTCGGTCTCTTCGCTGGCCAGACCACGTTCACCAACGCGCTCTGGCTCGGCGACGGCTCGACCTGGGCGAAGTCCAACTTGGACGCGATCTGGAGCGGCCCGGTGGCGGTGGCCGGCGCGGCCACGGTCAACGTCTCGAGCAACGCCAGCGGCAGCGTGCTGGCCGTGCCGGGCGCCGTGAGCGGCGTCGGGGCGCTCGTGAAGAAAGGGAGCGGCACGCTGGTGCTGTCGGGCACGAACAGCTTCGCCGGCGCGGCCTGCGTCTCGAACGGCGTGCTCCGCCTCGCCCACGCCCTGGCGCTGCCGTCCGGCGCGGATGTGGCCATCTCGGCGGGCGGCCGGCTCGACCTGCCGTTTGCGGGAACCCTCGCGGTGCGGAGGGTGACTGTCGACGGGGTGCTGCAGACCGCGGGGCGAACCTACGGCGCCGCGAGCCTGCCCGCGTACCTGAGCGGACCAGGCGCGCTTTGTCCGGCGGACGGCGAGCCTGAAAAGGGCGCGGTGGTACACATTTTCTGAACGCGGAAGACGACGCGAGGAGCGGATATGCGCAGGTTGGCGATCATGGTGTCAGTCGGAATGCTGGCGGCGGCGTCTCGGGCCGGCGTGGTGGCGGTGGATCCCTCGGCCCGCCTCGCCGGTGCGACTGTGCTCGGAGAGTGGTCGGCCGTTGGCGGCTTAGAAGGGTGGGCCGGTTCGAACGTGACGGGCCTCGCAGCGACCAACGGCTGCTTGGTCGGGACGGATGCCAGCGGCAGCGCCGACGCTTCCGTGAGCCGGACCGCCATGAGTGGCGGCCCGGACCTGGACCTCGGCTTCAACGACTATCTGCAGATCCGCATCAAGGTTCCGGCCGCTTATACGAATGACGTGCGCATCGAGTTCGGCACGACCGTGAAAACCGGCTTCGCCACGGATCGGCGCGTGACCATTCCGGCCGATTCGGTCGTGCGGGACGGGGCCTTCCACTCGTACCGCCTCGACCTCGGGCTGGAGGTCTGGTGGCGCGACACGCTGCGCGACATCCGCATCACGCCGCTGCTCAGCGCCACGGGCGGCTTCGAGATCGACTACGTGGAGGTCGGCGACGTCGCAGGAAGCGAGCCCGCGCTCAACTTGAGCACGAACTTCAAATCCGGCCTGAGCGCGGCCAACACGGGCCGGCTGGCGGGCAAGCACGTCTGCGTGTGGTGGGATCTGGCCGACGCGTCCTTCACCACGAACCACGCTCGCCGCGCCATCCGCATGTGCGAGGAGAGCTACCAGGTCTACTGCAATAAGCTCGGTTACAGCGAGCCGTTCTACGAGTTCGACAACACCAACACCGCTTGCTACAAGGTCAACTTCGTCACGTGGTACGACGGGTTCTGGGCCGGTGGCTACGCGAACCGGTCGCACTTGAACATCGGCTCCGGCGGTCTTGCTGACGAGGGTTGGGGCAACCCCGCACCGCACGAGTTCGGGCACTGCGTGCAGATGGCCCAGGCGGGCCGTCTGGTCGGCGGGCACTGGGAGTCGCACGCCAACTACCTGCGGGCGGGCCGCAACCTGCACTTCTACGCGGCGATCTCGGGCGCGATTCCCGCGATCGATAACCTGACCGGCAACTCCAACTACCGGCCGGACCACCTGCGCCACATCTACGCGGACCAGCGCTACTGGCTTTCGCTGGACGACTACGGCGCCGGCTTCGGCCTGCCCGAGAACTACGCGGCGGTGGCATGGCGCGACGGGTCGCGCGACAAGACCATCATGGAGAAGCTGGCCGCCTCCTTGCCGGGTGGCACCTCCGTCAAGGAAGTGTCCGCGGAGTGCATGAAGCGCTGGCCGATGCTGGACTTCGTGGAGAAGGTCCGTATCCGGGCGCAGCACTGGAGCACCGCCACGGCGCGCGCGGAGCACTTCTGGCGGCAGGGCGCGCGACTCGTGCCGCAGCAGGACAAGCCGGGCTGGTGGCGCGTGCCTTTCGAGCGCGCGCCCGACAAGTGGGCCTACATGGTGCACGACCTGAGCGCCGCGACCGGCGCGGCTGTGACCGTGGAGGTGCGCGGCTTCGACCTGAGCGGCACGGGCGAGGACTGGCGCTGGTGCCTCGCGGCGGTGGCGACCAACGACGCCGTGCGCTACACGCCGGTGCTGGCGCCCGGGATCACCAACATCACCCTCGCGGCGGGCGAGACGAACCTCTTCCTGATCGTGGCGGCCACGCCTTCGGGCACGGCGCTCGACCTCGACAGCCTGAACAACACCAAGCCGACCGACAAGCACGCCGACCGCCTGCGCTACGCCTACGAGGTCCGGCTCGTCAACGCGGTGCCCGCGGCCCACGCGTTCGGCGTCGCGAACCCGACGGGGTACCGCATCCATGCGAACGGCGGCGGCGTGGTCGGGCCGTCCGCGACCGTGGACGCGACCGCCTACGTGGGGCCGAACGCCAAGGTGCTGGAGACGGCCAAAGTGCTGGGGAGCGCGAGGGTCGAGGACGGCGCGGTGGTGCAGGGCAGCGCGACCGTGCAGGGCAGTGCTGTGGTCAGCGGCTGCGCTCGCGTTTACGGCAGCGCGGTCGTGCAGGACAGCGCGCGCGTGCGGGATCGCGCCGAAGTGCGCGGCGGCTCGGTGGTCAAGGGCCGCGCGCGGGTCGCGGGCTACGCGTGCGTCGACGGCGCGACGGTGCAGGACGACGCGGCCGTGCGCGGCTGCGCCTTCCCGTTCGGCGGCATGATCAGCGGCACGGCGGTCGCGGACCACGACTACTCGATGGACTTTTCGTTCAGCAGCGGCGCCCACTTCGGCCACATCCCCTGGGGCGGCTGGTTCGACGCCTTCTACACGCATACGTTGCGCACGCCGCGCGGCCTGTTCGCCTCGTACCGCACGGAGGAGGCCAGCGGCCAGATCTGGTGGGACGAGTTCGGCGCGCAGCACGCGCTGCTGCGCGGCACGCCGTCGCGCGCCACGGACGCCTTCTTCCAGTCGACCGTGCTGGCGCTGGACGGGACCGACGACTACGTCGCGCTGGACCGCAGCGTGGGCGACGCGCCGCGCTTTTCGTTCGCGGGGTGGCTCAAGCCTGCGCGCGCGCCGGGTTCGGAGGAGCCGCTGCTCTTCTTGGGCGGCAGCGCCACCCGTGCGTTGAAGCTGGTGCGAAATACGGCCGGCAAGCCTGCGCTGAGCCTCAGCAACGGCGCATCGACCTTCAGCCTGACGGGCCTCAGCGTGATGGGCTCCAACGCCTGGCGGCACGTGGCGTTCACTTTGGACGGAAGCACGGGGCGGCTCTACGTGGACGGCAAGCAGGAGGCCTCGGGCGCCACGGCGCTGACGCCGCTGGCCGCGCTGTCGACCAACGACGCCACGTCGGCCCAGGCGAACTACATCGGCCGCGACTGGGCGGGCGCGCTCTTCAAGGGCAGCGTCGAGGACGTCCGCTTCCATGCGGTGGCGCTGGCGGACGCCGAGGTGCGCGAGAGTTACCAGCGGCGCGGCGGTATGCTCGGGCTCTTCTACCCGTCGTCGGCAGGGGACTTCAACGGTAGCAACAGCGTGGCCCAGAGCGGCGTCCGCAACGGCCGCGTGCGTACCCTTGCGGCCTGGGTCAAGCCGCGCTCGTCCGGGGACGTCAGCAACTACGAGGCGGTGTTCGACAGCGACGACGAGCGCGACGCGAGCCGCACCGGCTCGGGGTTCGGCCTCGACGCCGGACGCTGGATCGCGCGTCTCGACGGGCTCGGCAACTGGGACACGGGCAAGGCCGCCGCGCTGGGTCAGTGGCAGCACGTCGCGCTGACGTCCACCGGCTCGTCGGCGACCTTCTACGTCAATGGCGCGGCCGTGGCGACGCGCTCATACTCGGGGCCTTCTGCGGACTCGGGCGCGGCAGGCAAGTGCTACCGCATCGGCTTCTCACAGACCGGCGAGGACACGGCGACGCGGCAGTACTACGACGGGCTGCTTCTGGGCGCGCGCGTTTACGACCGCGCCCTGGCAGCGGGCGATTTCGTGTTCGACACGGACGGGGACGGCGTGAACGACAACGTCGAGGCGGATTTCGGAACCGATCCGATCGATCCGTTGAGCACGCCGCCGCAGTACGCGGTCTCCGGCGCGGTGGCGGACCGCGCGGGTGCCGGCGTGACGAACGCCACGGTCTACTGCTCGCAGGTTCCGGGCGCGCGCTCGAACGCCTGGATCACGGCCTCCGCCGGCGCGGGCGGCCTGTACAGCCGGCTGCTGACGCCGGGCGTCTGGTACGTCACGGCCGCGGCCGCGGGCTACAACGCGTCCACCGACCGCGTCGTCACCGTGTCTGCCGCCGCCGTCGCGGGCGTGGACTTCAGCCTGGCCGCCTACGCGCGAGTCAGCGGCGCCGTGACGCGCCGCGACACGGGCGCCGCAGCCGCGGGCGCGACGGTCTGGTTCTCGCGCGCGCCGGGCGCTTCCGCCGGTTTCTCGGCCTCGGCCGCGGTCTCCGCGCAGGGCGAGTACTCGGCAGCGCTCGAGGACGGCGCCTGGTACGTCGCGGCGGGCGGCGCCGGCTACTACACGTCGGAGGACCAGGCGGTGGCGCTGGTTGGCGCGGACGCGCCCAACGTGAGCTTCGCGCTGAACCCCCAGAGCTTCCCTCGGACGAACGACCTGCTCTTCGCGGCCCTGACCGACGCGCTCCCCGCCAGCGGCGCGACCGGCAACTGGCCGACGTTCCGGCCAGCGGGACAGTCGATGACGGCAATGGGGTCGCCGGCGGTCGAGACCACGAACGGCGCCAAGTGGGTGCGCAACGTCTACGGCGACGGCGACGGCTTCCTGCGCGCCACCAGCAG
>CAYMLQ010000327.1:0-7000 GCA_964390795.1 uncultured Lentisphaeraceae bacterium | reverse complement strand
GCGGCCGCTGCACCTTCTGCCGGGTCGGCACGCGGCGCATGCTGGATATCCTGGACCGCCTCTGCGCGGGCAAGGGCGTCCAGGGCGACATCGAGCGGCTTGAGGAGCTGGCGCACAGCGTGGCAGGCGCCAGCCTGTGCGGGCTGGGCCGGACTGCGCCGAACCCAGTCCTGTCCACGATCCGCTATTTCAGGAACGAATATGAGGCGCACCTGCACGGGGGCTGCCTAGCGGGGAAATGCCACGCCCTGATCTCTTATACCGTCACCGACGACTGCATCGGCTGCACCCTCTGTGCCCAGGCCTGCCCAGTCGCGGCTATCCCCTTTACGCCGCACGAGCGGCATGTGATCGACGACGCGGCCTGTGTGCGCTGCGACATGTGCCGCGGCATCTGCCCCGTAGCGGCCATCAAGATCGTCACCGGGAGCGAAAGGGAACGTCTGTGCCCACACTGACCATCGACAGCGTTATGGTTCCCTTCGAGCCGGGCGAGACCCTCCTGCAGGCCGCGAGGCGGGCTGGGATCGCGATCCCGACGCTGTGCAGCTTCGAGGGGATCGAGCCGCCCACCTCCTGTTACGTCTGCTTGGTCAAGATCCAGGGCAAGAGCGCCATGGCGCCCTCGTGCGCGACCTTGGCCGAAGACGGCATGGTTTTGGAAAGCAGTTCCGAAGAGGTCAGACGTTACCGGCGCAGCGCGCTTGAGCTGCTGCTGAGCGAGCACGCCGGCGACTGCGAAGGCCCGTGCAGGCGCATCTGTCCGGCCGACCTCGATATACCGGTCATGGCCCGGCACATTGCGGCTAACGATCTGGACGCGGCGGTAAGGACGGTACGGGCGCGCCTCGCCCTTCCCGGCGTACTAGGCTGCGTCTGTCCCGCTCCCTGCGAGAAAGGGTGCGTCCGCGTTCCGCTCGACGGCGCGGTGTCGATCCGCGAGCTTCACAGGCGTGTGGCGGAGACCGCGCTGGCCTCCGGTGCCGCCGTGCCGTCCTGCGCGGCCCCGGCCTCGGGAAAGCGGGTCACGATCATCGGCGCCGGCCCGGCCGGGCTCTCCAGCGCCTACTATCTGTCTTTGCTGGGCCATGCCTGCACGATTGTTGACGAACGGGATGAGCCGGGCGGCATGTTGCGCTACGGTATCGAGCGCGCGGTGCTGCCGCTGACAATTCTGGATCAGGAGATCGCGGTGCTCCGCTCCCTGGGCGTAGAGTTCAGGATGGGGTGCAGAATCGGCGACCAGGCTGCCCTCGACGAGCTGCTCCGGCGCTCCGCCGCGTTGATCTTCGCGACCGGAGCGCAGGCGCTTGACCGACCCTGGCCCTTCACGGTCAAGGCGTCGCCCAAGGGAATCGCAGTCCAGGCTCACACCTTTGCGACGGACAGCAGCGGCGTCTTTGCCTGCGGCGGGGCGATTGCGGTCTGCCGCATGGCCGCGCGGGCCGTGGGGCAGGGGCGGCTGGCAGCGGAGTCTGTGCATCGCTTCCTGAAAACCGAGGACAGGAGTGTCCTCGCTCCCAGTGAAACCGCAAGGACAGGAGTGTCCTTGTTCCCAGTGAAAACCGAGGACAGGAGTGTCCTCGCTCCCACAGTTGGCACCGCCATCGACTCGTCATGGTCCCCGCGCTTCGATTCCCGCTTGAGCAAGCTTGAGCCGGAGGAGCTTCGGCAATTGGCCGCCACCGACCTTGCCTCAATTTATGCGGGGAGCGTGCTCGGAGAGCACGCGCTACCTAGGTGGCCCGCGACCTCTGGGCGCGGTCGTGCATGCACGAGTCTCGCGGACGCCAGTCCGACCGGCCCGTTTCCCGAGTCCGCCGTCACGGCGGCGGCCCGGTGCCTGCAGTGCGACTGCGGCAAGAAGCTCGGCTGCGCCTTGCGCGCCTACGCGCAGGAGTACGAGGTCAACCGCGACCAGTACCGCACCGGCGCGCGCAAGCCCGTAACGCGGACACGCTACGCCAGCGGGCTTGTGCACGAGCCGGGCAAGTGCATCGACTGCGGCCGGTGCGTCGGCATCACCGCCGTAGAGAAGGTCGAGCCGGGCCTGGCCTTCGGCAACCGCGGTTTCGACGTCACGGTGAAGGCCCCCTTCAACGCCGACATGGACACGGCCATGGGCGCCTCGCTCGACCGCTGCGTCGCGGCGTGCCCCGTGGGCGCGCTGTGGATGGAGAAGGGTGCGAAGGCGACTTAGGAACCCGCTATTTCAGGACTTTCCGCAGGCGCTTCATGGCCTCTTCAACGTTCTCGCGGCTGTTGAAGGCGCTGATGCGGATAAAGCCCTCGCCGCAGCGGCCGAAGCCCGCGCCGGGGGTGGTGACCACCTGCGCGCGCTTGAGCAGTCGGTCGAAGAACTTCCAGGAGTCCTTGCCGACGTTGACCCAGATGTAAGGGCTGTTGTCGCCGCCGGTGATCGAGAAGCCGAGGTCTGCGAGTGTGGCGCGGATGAGCGCGGCGTTGCCGAGGTAGAAGTCGATGAGGGCTTTGGTCTGCGCCTTGCCTGCGGGCGAGTAGACGGCTTCGGCGGCGCGCTGGATCGGGTAGGCGACGCCGTTGAACTTGGTGGTGTGGCGGCGGTTCCACATCGGGTGCAGCGGTACGGACTCGCCCTTCTTGGTGTACCCCATGAGCGACTTCGGAACGACGGTGAAGGCGCAGCGCGTGCCGGTGAAGCCGGCGGTCTTGGAGTAGCTGCGGAATTCGATGGCCACGTCGCGGGCGCCCTCGATCTCGTAGATGCTGTGGGGCAGCTTAGGGTCGCGGATGAAGGCCTCGTAGGCGGCGTCGAAAAGGATCAGGGCCTTGTTCTCCTTGGCGTAGCGCACCCAGGCGGCGAGCTGCTCGCGGGTGGCGGTCGCGCCGGTCGGGTTGTTCGGGAAGCAGAGGTAGATGAGGTCCACGGGCTGGGTGGGCAGTTCGGGCACAAAGCCGTTGGCCTCGGTGCAGTCGAGGTAGACGAAGCCCTTGTAGCGGCCCTTGGTGTTCGTGCCGGTGCGTCCGGCCATGACGTTGGTGTCCACGTAGACCGGGTAGACCGGGTCGGGGATGGCGATAGTCAGCCGGTCGGCGAAGAGTTCCTGGATGTTGGCGGTGTCGCACTTGGCGCCGTCGCTGACGAACACCTCGTCGGCCTCGATGGGCGCGCCGCGCGACTGGAAGTCGTTGAGCGCGATGGTCTCGCGCAGGAAGTCGTAGCCCTGCTCGGGTCCGTAGCCGCGGAAGGTGGCGCGCGACGCCATCTCGTCCACGGCCTTGTGCAGCGCTTCGATGCAGGCGGGCGGCAAAGGTTCGGTGACGTCGCCGATGCCGAGACGGATGACCCGCTTATCGGGGTTTTCCGCCTGGTAGGCCTTGACGCGCTTGGCGATTTCGGAGAAAAGGTAAGAAGACTGGAGCTTGGCGTAGTTCTCGTTGATCCGGATCATGTGTGTGTGTTTCCTTTCAAGTCGTGTGAAGGCGGCCTGACGGTCGCCCGTCCTTCGTGGAGGGGGGTGAGCACCCAACGTTTGTTGTACCAGAACCACTGCTCGGGGGACTGGCGGATGGCGGCGTCAACCAGAGCGGTTACGGCGGCGGTGATGCGCCGCGCATCCTCATCCTTGTCCAGCGAAGGGTCGGGAAGGATGGCGGGCAGACGGTCGAAGACGTGGCGTGTCCAGCCCTCGCGCCGGAAGATGGCTGGGATGACCGGCACCTTGGCGGTGATGGCGAAGAGGGCCATGCCGCGGCCGAGGTTTGCGGTTCCGCCGAGAAAGGGGAACTTGAGGTCAGGGGTCGGCATGCGCACGTCGGGAAGAATGGCGAGGACGTTGCCGCTGCGCAGGAGCCGGATGATCTGTTTGAGCGTGCCGCCGCCGCGCTCAAGGATGGTCATGCCGGACTCGCGCTGGCGGTTGATCCAGTCGTTGACGAGCGGGTTCTTCTGCTTGCCGGCGATGCTGAACATGCGCAGGCCGTAGCGGTGGCAGGCCCAGCCCGCGAGGTCCCAGTTGCCCATGTGCGGCACGGTGAAGACCGCGCCGCCATGCCGCTCGACCAGTTCCTTGACGGCGGAAATGTGGTTCTTGAAGTCGGGCATGTGGCGGTCGATCCACGCGGTGTCGATGGAGGGGGATCGCATCATCTCGACCATGTTGAAGGCCATGTTGCGCAGCGAGCGCCAAGCGATGCGCCGAACGTCACGTCCGGGCAGATCTGGGCCGAAAACCTGGCGGATGCGTCGGAAGGTCTCATGCCTGCGGAAGCGGACGACATGAAAAGTGACGCCGGCCAGAACCCATGCCACGGCCAGCGCGGCGCGATAGGGCAGTCGGTTCAGGAGGGCGGCGAACCCGCGCAAAACGGCGTATTCGAGGATATGCTGGCGGCGGTAACGCATAAGAGGGCGCTAAACGTATCAAAGACTCCTGACGAATTCGAGTCTGTATTTTTCGGATGATATTTTCGGCTTGAAGGCCCTGTGTAAAGTTCGTGACGTGCGGGGTGCGGAGAAGGGTTCGAAAACTGAAAAAACGTCGATTCGCGCATTGACAACCGTCAGCCAATCCGGTAAATTCACACCCACTTTGTTCCTATCAGAGGGACGCGACGCAGATGATTTATTCCGGCGTAGCGCAGTGGTAGCGCAGTTGGCTGTTAACCAATTGGTCGCAGGTTCGAATCCTGCCGCCGGAGCCACTCTTAAACCCCGTTTTTATTGGAAAACCCCAATGAAAGCGGGGTTTTTAGTTTTTATGACCTGTTCGGTTGAGCATCTCTGAAAAGGCGTGAAAATCTGGGGTGGGGGCACCCACATCAGCACCCACAAGGGCACCCACAGTTTTTTCACAAGAGGCAAAGAGTTCGTGCGGGAACGGCATGAAAAATATTTTTGAAATGATTTTTCCTGCGAAAATTTCGCCAAAGGCTTCGAATTGGGGCAGATCGGCGTGTTTTCTTTTTGAAATTTAGCAGCGGCATGCGTTGCGTTTTCTCAATTTCACGGCGGCGGTGAGCCTGCGTGAGCGAAGTCGAGCCAAGCGCGCTGGGGGTTATGGTTCCGGTTGTGCCTTTACAAGGGCTAAAGCCGCCCGGCACAATCAACTGGCGCAATTGCTCGCCTAGGCCGGGCAGTTAGTTTGTCGCCACATCCCAGACGAACCTGTAATCAATCTCGTCCCGCATGTGGCGCAGATACTCATACGGGATGGCGACACGCTCCAACTCCCTCAGAATGTGCGGTCCGATGTAATGGATCAGGGACTTCCGTGTGACTAGATCCACGTTTCGTCCGAGAACGTCCTCCAGCAGCAGCGACACGTGCTTGATGTGCCTGTCAAACGTGTCTCAAGTCGGTCACTGCAACGCAGTGGTTCTTTCGCGTTGGGTGTCTTGTCGTGCGGAGTGCCGCAACTGCTGGAAATGTCGGTTTATTGCGTGTAGTGAGGGGACGGCGCGGTCCCATGTCGTTGGGCCGGGCAGCTTCTTGTGGGCGGAAGGTTCGGTATCATCGAGATTGTCGGATTCTTCTGAATCGTCCGATGCGGATGACCATTCGGCGGGGCAAAGAGGTTTAACGCATTGATGTCTAATTGGTTGCACGGATTGGATAGAGAGAGGGAATGTGAGTTTTTGGCCCCGTACTTCCTATAGTGTAAGGGCAACGTGTGCGCTGGTCTGGTCAGCGCGGCACAAAACGTTTGAAACGTGTGAGGAGATGTGAGGTATGGGCGAATTGACGAACGATCTGTTGGCGGCGGTGCTGGCGGCGACGCCGGACCGCAAGGCGGCCGCGCTGAGAACCCTGCGCGGCGAGGACGGCGGCGGGGAAGGCGCGGCGAAGCGAACCTCCCCGGAACCGTTCGTGTCGCAGCGCGAACTGGCGCGGAATGTCGGGATCAGCGTTCCGACGCTTTGGCGGTACAGGGTCCCGAAGCATGAGCTGGGAGGGCGGCCCCGGTTCCGCGTGGGCGAGGTGCTGGCCTATCTGGAGAGTCCGGAGTTCAAGGCCCTGGCCGAGGAACTGAAGGCGGAGCGCCGGGTTGCCCGTGCCGGAAGAGGCTCCGCTGCATGTTTCCCCAGGAGCGGCAACGTGGCCTCGAAGTGACAGTCAATTACATGGTGCTGCGCCTGTTAGCAAGTGGTTGTGACAGGCGACATCCATTCCAGTAAAGCACAGTGTTCGGAGTGATCCGGGTAGACGGTGGAAGGGGAAGGGTCATGGCGATTGCGTTGCCTTTTTCAAAGAATCTCGTGCGGCTGCTGGAGCGGCCGCCCAGTCCCGGCGAGACGCACCTTTGGCTGGCGCGTGTTGCGATGGGGATGGCAATGAGCGGGTGCTGTACGCGGGAGAACTGCGGACGGTTCCTGCGCGACGTATGCCGGCGGTGGGTGACGCACCGGGACGTGCCTGACCGGGAGATCGACGCGGCGGTGGCCTTCGGGTTCGACGCGCCGAAGCCTGCTTCGCGGCGCCCGTCCGTGCGCTGGCCCGCGTGCGACAAGGCCGAGCGGGACGCGGCGGTCGAACGCTGCGACTCGCCGCTTTTCGACGGCGCGACGGACACGGGCGTGTCTGCCGATGAGGCGCTCGCCGGCCTGTTCGGTCCGGACGAGACGGTCTGCGGCGGCTTTGTCTGCGAGGTTCCGATATGGCATGGACGTGGGGATGAAAGGATGGAACGTTGTAAGGAGAGTTCAGGCTGTGCTGGAGAGAGCGGACTGGAGAGAGCGGAATGACCATTTACGGTTGACAGAACGCTCGTTCTGGTACTGGGGAATGAGAGACTTGTCGGGCGTGTGCGGGTGGCGGTTGAAGTTAGTTAGACGGTTCAGGCACAGGATGTTAGACGCATGGGGCAGGAGCCGAGGCCGTGGGCGCGGCGACACGAGGGCAGACCCGCCAGCCGGCTACCCGAGACAATCCGGGCGAGGGCCGGCGGATAGGGCGGGGCTGCTCGTGGGCGCGGCGATCGCCCGCCGCCAGCACTTGCGGCGGGAAGCGACCGCGCCTATA
>CAYMLQ010000326.1:0-7021 GCA_964390795.1 uncultured Lentisphaeraceae bacterium | reverse complement strand
CCGGGCCGCCGACGAACGCTCTGGGGCGGCGGGCGTACGCGGGGACGAACTGCGCGGCGACGGTGCTGGCGGGCAACTATGCCGACAACGTGGACTCGCGGCTGATCAGCCCGGCCTTCACGGTGCCTGCGGCATCATTATCGCCATTGCTCAGGTTCCGGCATTGGTTCCGCATAGAGGGATACTACGACAGTGGCATGGTTGAGATTCGTCCCGCTGGGGCGTCGTGGGTTAACTTAGGAACTTTTTCTGGCGACGGCGCAACGTGGTCTTATCCCTATTATGATATCTCTGCTTGGGCTGGTCAGAGCGTGCAGGTGGCGTTTCGCCTCACGAGTCGCACGGGAGGAGAGGATTTCGGCTGGTACATCGACGACGTCTTGGTGACGGGCATGCCGGGGCAGCCGGTCGGCACGGTGCGGTTCGGTGCGAACGGGTATAGTGCGACTGAGGGTGCAGGTACCGTGACGCTGACGGCGGTGCGGGAGGGCGGTAGTTCCGGAAGCCTTAGCGCGACGTACGCCACGGCTAACGGCATCGCTTTGGCAGGCACGGACTACACGGCGGCCAGCGGGACGCTCACGTGGGCGGACGGCGATACGGCCGATAAGACGTTTACCGTGACGATCCTTGATAATGCGACGTTCAAGAGCAACGAGACGTTCACGGTGTCGCTGACGGGTGCGGCGGTGGGCAGTCCGAGCGCGGCGACCGTCACCATCACGGACAATGACCCATCGATCTCGGTGACGCCTTCCAGTCAAAGTTTCGGCAGTGTGCTGGTGGGGGCCACGTCGAACCGGACGTTCACCGTTCAGAATGTCGGGGCCGGAACGCTGTCAGGCGCGGCGTCCGTGGCGGCGCCCTTCAGCATCTCTTCCGGCGGCAGTTACAACCTGTCGTCGGGACAGAGCCAAGTCGTCACGGTCCGGTACAGCCCCGTGTCGCAGGGCGGCCACACGAACACGGTCACGTTCACGGGGGGTGGCGGTGCGAGCTGTACGGTGTCGGGAAGCGCGTATACGATGAAGACGCTGGTCGTCAAGACGCCGCATGGCGCGGCGGTGCCGCCAGCGGGAACGAACACGTACCCCTACGGCACGGCGATCCTTGCGGCGGTGACAAATTCGCCGGTGGTCAACGTCACTACGCAATATGTGTGCCTCGGCGCGACGGTGGCGGGTAACGCTTTCACGTACGTGAGCCCGACCAATCTGTCGCTGACCCTGACCAACAACGCGGTGCTCACGTGGCAGTGGAGTACGAACTACTGGCTGGCGTGCGCCACCAACGGCAGCGGCAGTATCACGCCATGGAACGGCTGGTATGCGGCTGGCAGTAACGTCGTATTGACGGCGGTGCCGGCGACGGACTGGCATTTCGCAGGCTGGGCCGGTGCCACGAACGGTTGTATCGGGGTCGGCAGCACGCTCACGGTGCCGATGACCCGCGCCCGGGCGATCACCGGCGTATTCGCTCAGGACGCGGCGCCGATCTTGGTCGTCTCCCCCGTCAGCCAGTCGGTGTCCAACAGTGCGGGCACCACGGTCTTCACGGTCAGCAACGGCGGTCAAAGCACCTTGCGTTGGACGGCGGAGCTTCTGTCGGGCGGTTCATGGGCACGCATCCAGTCCGGCACAAACGGGGTGAACGGCGGGGCGATTACGGTTGGCTACGACGCGAACCCCGTGGGCAACGCCAGCAGAAGCAGCTCGCTGCGCATCACGGCCGTCGGCGCTACGGGCAGTCCGGTGACGGTGACCTTGACGCAAGCGGCGAACCTTGGGACCGGTCGGCAAGTCTGGGGCGTGAGCCAAACGGCGTCGCCGGGCGCAAGCGTGACGGTTCCCTTCAGGCTCAGGTCCTTAGGCAATGAAAACGCCCTCTCCTTCTCGCTGGACTACGATGCGGGCGTCTTGGGTGGGCCGCAAATCACAGCCGGGGTTGATGCGGGGGAGGGTTCCCTCACGGTGAACACCAATGTCGCGGGCAAGGTCGGTGCTGTACTGTGGCTGCCCGCCACACACGTCTTCGCGGCGGGAGAGCGGGAGATCGCCCGGATCACGTTCGCCGTCTCAGCGGGAGCGGCAGACGGCGCTTCGACGACCTTGGCCTTCTCTGACTCGCCGGCGCTTCGCGACGTTTCGGACGCGGCGGGCGGCTCGCTTGCCACCGTCTGGGTCGTTCCCGCCGCCACGATCTCGTTCTCCGCCGGGTTCGAGGGCGATACCGCCCCGCGGCCTAACGGAAACGGGTCGGTGACTGCGGCGGACGTGACTCAGGGCGCCCGCTTTGCGGCCGGCCTGGATACGCCGTCCTCGTCCGAATTCGTGCGGATAGACTGTGCGCCGCGCGCGTCCCTGGGCGGAGGAACGGTCACCGCGGCCGACGTCTCGCAGGCGGCCCGTTATGCGGCTGGCCTCGACCCGCGCACGAGCGCGGGTGGCCCGTCGGCAGCAGCGCCGTCGCCGGCTTTCGAAGGTTCGTCCGAAACGCTGTCGACACAGCCTGGCGCGACCGCTAAGGGTGCTGCTGTCGCGGCACGGCAGATCGCCTTGGGAGTTGCTTCAGGCGCTCCGAATAAAACGGTCAGGATTCCGGTGACGCTGACGGCCAGCGGAAGTGAGAATGCGCTCGGCTGCTCCGTAGCTTATAACTCAGCCGTGCTCCTTAAGCCTTTGGTGGCGAAAGGCTCCGGTGCGGGTACGGCTACGCTGACGGTCAACACAAATGAGTCGGGCAAGATCGGTATCGTGCTCTATCTCCCGGCGGGCCAAGTCTGGGCGGCCGGGGTCCAGCAGGTCGCGACGCTCGATTTCACCGTTGCTGCGGGTTCCGCGCCTGGCACGAATGTGTTGTCGTTCGGAGACAGCCCGGCGATCCGCGATGTGGCTGACGGGCTGGGGAACTCGCTGCCGACTGAATGGGTTGACGGTACCGTGGTGGTGTCTGACTACTCGGTCAAACTGACTGTATCGTCCGCGCATGGTCAGGCGCTGCCGGCTGTAGGTGTCAAATCGTATAGTTACGGTTCTGCGTTGACGGCTTCCGTGACAAACGGGACGGTTGTCTCCGGCACAACGAAGTATGTGTGCTCGGGATGGGACGGTGTCGGCGATGTGCCGATAAGCGGCTTCACCACGAACACCGGATCCATCACGCTGACACGAGACTCCGCCGTGTCTTGGCGCTGGGAGACCAATTATTGGCTGCACACGACGTCCAGCGGCAGCGGAAGTGTGAACGTGCCTGACGGCTGGTGGCCGAGGGGGTCGAATGTCCAGATGGTGGCGACGCCCGGCGAGCGTTCTCTGTTCACGGCCTGGAGTGGCCAGACCGATGGTTGCGTCATGAGCGGAAACGTGATTAGAGCGGTCATGAACAAGCCGCGCGCGATCACCGCGACCTTCGTGCAACAGGGACTTGTGACCGCGCAAGCCTTACCTTCCGAAGGTGGGCGCGTGAGCGGCGGCGGGCTTTATGCGGTCGGAACGAAGGTGACCTTGAGCGCCGCAGCCAATCCCGGCTGGAAGTTTGAAAAATGGGACGACGGCGTGACAACGCCCCAACGGAGCGTGACGATCGCGGCTGGCGATAAGAACTACAGTGCGCTCTTCCTTCGCCTGACAGCCGTCTCGGCGGTCGTCGACCCGGTGAAAGGTGGAACGGTGACGGGCTCCGGCCTCTACCTGCCAGGTGCCAAGGTGGCGCTCACGGCGAAACCCGCTACCGGTTACACGTTCCTGCGTTGGGATGACGGTTCGCAGTTAACCTCACGGAGTTTCGCCGCGCCTGTTGAGGATGTCGAGGTGTCGGCGTGGTTCAAGCCGACGACGAACGTGGCGCCGCCGGTCGTTCGGAGCCCCGGTGCGCAGGAGGCGACGGTGGGCGTGTACTACTCCCAGTCGCTGGTGACGCATGTGGAGTCGGAGAGTCTGCCGACCGTGACGGTAACGGGCCTGCCGGCAGGACTGGCGTATGTGCCGGCCGCAAAGATGATCGCGGGCGTGCCGACGGCGGCAGTGTCGAACAAGGCGGTGACCGTGACCGCGAAGAACGTGAACAAGACGCCCGGCACGAACACGTTCTCGCTGACGGTCGCGCCGCTGCCCGCGTGGGCGCAGGGCGCGTTCAGCGGCGCGGCGGGGACGGAGGCGCACGGGTCGGGCTCGGCCTCGCTGAGTGTGACCGCGCTGGGCGCGGTCTCGGGCAAGCTGACGCTGCGGGGCACGAACCTGAGCTTTAGCGCGAAGTCGTACGCGGCACGCACGAACGATGCGTTCGCCGTCTCGGTCACGGCCGCGGTGGGCAAGGTCTCGATGCCGTTGTCCCTGACGGTCTACAGGCCGGAGATCACGGACCCGGCCGGGCGGGCTCCGGTTACGCTGAGCCGCGCGGACGGCATTTTGGGAGCTAACGGCGAGGTCGCGCTGTGGCGCAATGTCTGGAAAGATGTCGGCATGGCGGCGGTGCTGACGAACACGTGGGCCGGCTATTACACCGCGGTTCTGCCGGGCGGGTCCGAGTTCGGCAGCGGCTACCTGGCCTTCACGGTGGACAAGCTCGGCGGCGTGAAAACCGTCGGCAAGCTCGCGGACGGCACGGCTGTCTCGCTGAGCGGGACGCTCGTCCTGGACGAGGCCGGCCGCGCGTTCGCGGTGCTGTACGCGGCGCCGGCGGCCTACAGGGGCGGCGGGCTGTTCGGGCTGGCCGAGTTCTTCAAGGCCGGCGCGGCGGCCCGCGTGGTCGTGCGGCCCTTGGACGGCGGGCCGTTCGCTTGGGAGAGCCTCGACCCCGCGGCGACGCAGCTCTACGGCCAAGGGTTCGGCCGCGAGCTGGGTCTGTCGGGCGGCTGGTACGACACGGTCGGGAACCTCTACCGCTACTATGCGGGACTGACGCTGTCCGTGGGCACGGAGGGCGCTCCAGCTCCGGAACTCTTGGTCGGCACCAACCGCCACGTATCGGCCTGGTGGGACCCGGCGGGCATCGCGCTGTCCGTTGTCACGAACCGGCTCGGCGTCATGACGGGGCTGTCGGCCCCGAAGGCGGGCACGCCCGTCAAGAAGGGCCTGGAGTACGATTACGAGAGCGCGACCAACGCGGTGGGGCTGACGGTTTCTCTGACGCAGGCGTCGGGCGTGTTCAAGGGCTCTTTCAAGGCGTGGTTCGACTATGCGGCCACGCACACGCCGAGGACGATCAATTACGAGGGCGTGCTGACGCCCGAGCGCGAGGACGCGGAGGACGGCGTTGCCGGGCGCGGCTTCTTCCTGTGGCCGGACAAGTCGCAGTACCCCGGCCCGCAGGGCAAGCCGGTGCCGTACAGTTTCAACTGGTCGTATGACCTGCTGCTGTTACCGTAATGGTCAGCGGACGCGCGAAGACCGGTAGCAACTCCCCGCAGGCGTCCGCAGAGGCATGGACCGGCGGCGGGTTGCGGGGAACCCGCCCTACCCGTGACGGCACGGCAGGCACAAGGGACGCGCGAAGCCCGGCAGGGACGCCTCCCCGCAGGCGTCCGCAGCGGTTTGTGTGATTATCCCGTCAAGAATGAATTGGAGGGTGTTGCGGGAGGCACCCCTTATCTGGCATAATAGACGCATCCTCTGTTCCGGGGTGGAACACGGGTGTAGCATAAAAGGGGTTTCAGTCATGATGCAGTTTTCTCGTCGCAATTTTGTCAAGGCCGGCGCGGCCGGTCTGGCGCTGGCGGCTATGCCGTCGATGGCGCAGAGCGCGGCTAAGCGCAAGATCCAAGTGGGCGTGCAGCTCTACTCCGTCCGCAAGCTGTGCGAGAAGGATCTGGTGGGCACGCTCAAAGCCATCAAGGCGATGGGCTATGCGGGCGTCGAGTTCGCGGGCTATTATGGCAAGGGCTCCGCAGAGCTGAAGCAGATCCTGGGCGACCTCGGCCTCGTCGCGTGCGGCACGCACACGGGCCTGGACACGATCAAGCCCGAGAAGATCGCGCAGACCATCGCGTTCAACCAGGAGATCGGCAACAAGTACCTGATGGTGCCGGGCATGGGCGCGAAGACGAAAGAGGATTGGCTGAACGCCGCCAAGGTGTTTTCCGCCGCGGCCGTCACGGCCAAGGCCGCCGGCATGTACGTCGGCTACCACAACCACCAGCACGAGTTCAAAGACAAGTTCGACGATGGCACGTGCAAGTGGGAGACGCTGTTTGACAACGCCTCGCCCGACGTCTGCACGCAGCTCGACGTCGGCCACGTGGTGTCGGCCGGCGAAGATCCGGTGAAGTGGCTGAAGAAATACCCGAACCGCTCGCGCACGCTGCACGCCAAGGAGATCTATCCCGGCCCCGGCATTCTGGGCAAGGTGCCCGAGGGCAAGCTGGGCGTGAAGTGGGACGAGGTGTTCGCGGTCGCCGAGGCGGACGTGACCGAGTGGTACATCGTCGAGAGCGAGGCGGACGCGGCGTCGCTGGAGAACATCCGCGGCTGCTTCGAGTTCCTCAAGGCCAAAGGCCGCGCCTAAGTGTACGGGGACCGGCGGCGGGTTGCGGGGAACCCGCCCTACCCGGGACGGCGCGCAACGCAAGCGGAACGGACGCGCGTAGCACGGTAGGGACGCCTCCCCGCAGGCGTCCGCAGGGCAAGGCGGGAACCGGCGGCGGGTTGCGGGGAACCCGCCCTACCCGGGACGGCGCGCAACGCAAGCGGAACGGACGCGCGTAGCACGGTAGGGACGCCTCCCCGCAGGCGTCCGCAGGGCAAGGCGGGAACCGGCGGCGGGTTGCGGGGAACCCGCCCTACCCGTCGGCGCGGCGGCTCATCGCATCAATCCTCCGTGACCAGCACCGGGGCTTGCAGCAGGCCGAAGGGGATCATGTAGTAGTCGTCGCGCCACACCTTGGCGTTGCCGCCTAGGCGGGCGTCGTACCAGTCGCGCTCGCCGGCCTCCTTGTTGGGCCAGTAGTGATTGGCGCGGAAGGTCGCGGGGCCGACGGCGGTGTGCTCGCCGCCCTTGTGGTGGTGCGGCCCCATCTGGTTGCGCA
>CAYMLQ010000325.1:0-7059 GCA_964390795.1 uncultured Lentisphaeraceae bacterium | reverse complement strand
GTTACGGCTGTCGGCTAGTCACTTTGGGGATGCACCTGATCGCAGATGCGCCCCACCACAGAGGAAGAACTAAGGACACCTTAGGAGCGGAAGAAAGACCCATTCGATAGCGATCAAAATACCTGTCCCTCTATTCGTGCTGTGGCCTTGTCTAGGGCGCCTCGTACCAGTTCACCCGGCGCGTGGTGTACATGACCACCGCCAGCGCGGCGAAGAGCCCGGCCGATCCGAACGCCAGCGCGTAATCTTGCAGCTGAAGCGTGATGTAGAGGAAGCCATAGATCATCGCCAGCTCCAGGGCAATCACCAGTGCGCGCAGGCGGCTGCCGAGCACGGCCGCGCTGTACCCTGTGACGAGCGCCGCCGCCGAGCCTGCCGACGCCAGGTACGCGAAGCCGAAGGGAAGCAGCTCGCTGAGGGCCAGCAGCGAGAGGTAGAAGATGCAGAGCGCCGCGCCCACCAGCAAGTACTGGAGCGTGTGGATGCGCAGCTGCGCCAGCGTTTCGAAGAGGAAAAAGCCGGTGAAGAGCAGCACGATGAACAGGATGCCGTATTTCAGGGCGCGCTCGACCTGGCGGTAGCAGTCTACCGGCGTGACCAGGCTGACTCCGAACGCGCTGCGGGCCAACCCCTCGGCGGCGTTCATGTTCTCTCCGCTGGTCCAGGCCTGCGGGATGCCGCGGCCGTAGTACGAGACCTGCCAGACGGCCTTAAAGCCGGCCGGCGTGACCTCGCGCTGGGCGGGGAGGAAGGCGCCTTGAAAGCTGGGGTCGGGCCACGTCGAGTCGAGCGTGACCTGCGTCTGCATGCCGACGGGCGCGATGCGCAGGGCGTCGCTGCCGTTGAGTGTCACGTCCAGCGCGAAGGCGGTGGGCTTCGCCGGATCAAAAGCGCCAGCAGGGAGGCGGGCGCGCAGCGGGTTGGAGAACCCGGCCAGCGCCGTTCCGGGGGTCAGCGGGAGCGAGGTGCCGCCGAGCCGCAGCGAAAGGGCGTCAGAGAGGCCGCGCGGCGCTGAGACGGAGAGCAGAACCGACGCATCCTCCCACAGAATGTTGGTCGGGGCGATCTTCCACTCGCTGAAGTCCGGCGGCGCGAAGGTCCCGGCCAGCGCGAGCGAGCCGTGATATACGGCGGCCTCGTAGATGCCGCGGTGAAGCACGCTCGGGTCGAGCGTGCCGGTCACGCTGAGGTTGGTCGGCAGGAAGCAGGCCTGCGCGGTGGTCCAGCTGGTCTCTTCGACCGTCTTGTAGCGGCCTTCGACGAGCCGCTCGCGCTGCGCCTTGACCGGAATGCGGTAAGGGATCACCAGCACCGGGCCGATCAGGGTCTGGCTGTCGCCCCACGAGCCGGTGATGTTGAGGAGCGCCTCGTTCCGCCGGACGCACCGTTCGGACAGGAGGGTCTTCACCATCGAGAGGGGAATCAGCAGGAGCAGAGCGAGCGCGCCGACGAAGGCGAGCTTGAAGGTTGATGCGAAGCGGCGGAGCGGCGTCGCGGAGGGGATGGGCGGAGGAGTTGCGATGTTCATGGTGTGCCTTTCTGTTGAGGTCAGTAGAGGTTTCGGCGTGGTTACTATCAGCGGTAGACCGCCGTCCCCAAAAGGGCGAGCGCAGCCAGTCGCCCGATCAGGCCGGCCGCCGATCGCCCGGTTAGAGCCGACAAAAGCGTGTCCGGGTCTTTGAGCAGCGCGTCGGCGATCGCGCCCCAGCGGACGACGCGGCGATCGTCCGGCTCTGGAGGTGTAGGAGTCGCATGCGGCATCTGCGGCGGGCAGGGCGCGGCGACATTGGGCGGGACGTGCGCTGTGTCGTTCATGGGCTGTAGTCTTTCATTGTAAAGTACTTTGTACGGCAGAGTTAGTGGGCGCGTCGAAAAGGAGCGGTCGAGTAGGAGATTAAGCGTGCGCGCCGAGCGGGCGCGGCGCGCGCGAAGAGTCCTGCTCCTGACGTGCAGCGCGCTTGGCGTCATGCAGCACGGAGGAGAGCGTATCGAGGTAGAGGCTGAAGCGGGTGAGCCCGTCTCGCGTGAGGGCGACCGTGGTGCGCGGCTTGTCGTCGACAAACGCCTTGCGAATCCGGACTACGCCGTCCTCCTCGAGCGCCTTGAGGTGGCGGCTCAGGTTGCCGTCGGTCAGGCGGCAGGCGTCGCGCAGCTCGGTGAAAGAGAGCCCGTCGCGGGCCGCGCAGAGAACGGAGAGGATCGCAAGCCGGCTCGGCTCATGGAAGAGGCGCTCTAAAGAGGTGGGGTCGTGGGCGTTCATGACTGAACTCCTGTCGAGTCTCGTTGAAGAAGGGCGTAGCCTCCGGCGACTTCGCCGAAGCCGAACACGAAGCCCATCAGACGGGGGTCGGTGAAGCGAACGCCGGGGATCAGCAGGCAGGCGAAGCCCGCAGCGAGATAGAAAAAGCCGACGATGTAGACGCCCAGCGGCAAGTTGCGGCGGAAGGCCATGTGCGCCAAGCCGTAGCAGAGCATCCACGTGGCCGGGAGCAGGTCGAACTGGCCCGCTCGGATGAAGGTCAGCGTGAAGGCACCACCCACCGCGAGCGGCGGCAGCGACTCGAGCGCCGGAATCCAGTCCACACGCCGGCGGACGCGCCGGCCGTCCACCAGCCAGAGCAGCAGCGCGCCGTAGTTGATGCCGCCCGCCATGAAAAAGACCAGCCCCCAGCCCGCACAGTGGAGCCACGGCGCCTGCGGCCGGTTCAGGAGCATCAGCGCGAGCGCGCCGAGCATCGCGACGAACCCGCCGGCGATGCGCGCGCGGGCCGAGAAGCCCTTGAAGCGCAGCTGGTCGCTCACCAGCGCCTGCATGCGCCGCACGTGGTCGAGAGCCTCGCTGAGCGGTTGGTCGGTCATCCCATTTCTCCTTTGAACGCCCGCATCATAGCACAGTCACAAAGCACTTTGCAATACAAAGTGTTGGGGGTGCAATTACAACCTATTGCAATCGCACAGAATTCAGAAGCCAGAAGCCAGAATTCAGGAGTTGGATGCCAACGAGTTATGTCCGATTCGCGAGAGCAGCGCCAGGGAAGAAGAGCTCCAAAAAAGTTTCGCCGCGCCCGTGAAGCCGGGCGCGGCGAAAGGGGGAACTTCCGTCTGCACTATACTCTCGGCTCGAAGCCTTCGCGCTTGAAGCCCTGCAGAAGCGCGGTCGCTTCGGGGCTGTTGCTGAAGACGCGCTTATCGTTGTCCCAGACCAGCTCTTTTCCGGGGAAGCGCTGCGCGATGCAACCGAACAGGAGCGCCTCGGTCAGGCGGGCGGCGTATTCGAAGCGGCTGCCCGTGGCGTTGGGGGTGTGCGCCTTGCAGGCGTCGACCCACTCCTTGTAATGGTCGTACTGCCACTTGCCGGGATCTTCGATCAGCTTGTTGCAGGCGCGCTCGGCTTCCTTTGTTTCAGGGCCGAACGGCTGGCCGCCGACCGCGATGGCGTGCGGCTTGTTGGCATGAGAGCCGCCGAGTGTGGTCGCCTTGGAGCCGACGATCATGCACCCGTTGTCTCCGACGTCCAGCTTCGAATGCGAGCCGACCGGACGTTTGGGAAGAATGCCGCTCTCGTACCAGTAGACGTTGACGCCTTTCGGACAGGCAGGAGACGGGCCGAAATGGTAATCGATGGTCGAGTACGTCGAATAGGCGAGGTTGGCGGGCTTGTCGCACCACGCCTTGATGGTCTCGGGCAGGCCCAGCTTCAAGACGAAGAACGCGGGGTCGAAATTGTGTACGGCCATGTCGCCGATGGCGCCGCAGCCGAAGTCGCACCAGCCGCGCCACGCGAAGGGCTGGTAGCCTTTGCCGTACGGGCGCATCTTGGCTGGCCCGAGCCAGCAGTCCCAGTTGAAGCCTTCCGGGACTTTCTCTTCCGTCGGAAGGGCGGTCATGCCTTGCGGCCACCACCTGCCTCCGGCGCGGTCCGTCCACGAATGCACCTCCTGGATGTCGCCCCAGAACTGGCTCTCCATGAGCTTCTCGTAGCGGAAAACGCCGGGGTGCCCCTGATTGCCCATCTGCGTCACGACGCCGTATTTCTTGGCCGCCTCCAGCAGCATCTCGCACTCCTCGTACGAGTGGGCGAGGGGCTTCTGCACGTAGACATGCTTGCCGAGGCGCATCGCGGCCAGCGCGATGGTCGCGTGCGTGTGGTCGGCCGTGGAGACGCACACCGCGTCGCATTCCTTGGCGATCTTATCCAGCATCTGGCGGTAGTCCGTGAAGGTCGGGATACCCGGGAATTTTTTTGCCGCGCTGTCGAGGGTGCCCGGGTTGACGTCGCACAGGCCGGTACAGATGGCCCCTTTGCCGATCAGCGAATTAAGATCTCCGCCGCCCATGCCGCCGACGCCCACCTTCAAAAACCTGAGCTGCTGTCCGGGACTCTCCTTCACGGCCTGCCCGAAAACCTGGCTCGCCGGGACGAAAAATCCCGCCATCGCGCTTGTCGCCAAAAAAGAACGCCTCGATACGCCCCGATGTTTCATTCGTTTCTCCTTCTGGGTTAAGCTCCTGCGGGAAACGACCCGCAAGAACTTAAGGTAGTATAGCGAACGGACGGAAAAGAGGGTAATGAAAGTTGAACCCCCGGTTGTCTGTCTTGACGCGGCCGGCCTTCGTCTCTACTCTTTGTGAAATGGCGCGATTCTTATACTCTGGCTTGTGCTTCATCCTGGCCGTCTTCAGGGCTTCGGTGTGTCACGCCGACGGCAGCCCGTTGCAAACCGATCCTGCCGCGCCCGCGTTCTTCGAGAAGCCGGGCGGCCTCCGGCAGCCCGTCCCTGCACGGCACCCGCGAGGCGCCTGCTTCGGGAAGCCGCGCCCGCTCGTGCCCGCCGCGCGTGCCAGCGACTGGCCTGGGTTTCTCGGTCCGACACAGGATGGTGTCTCGCCTGAGACAAGCCTCGCTTGCGGCCTGGGCCTGCCGCCGGACGGCGGAGCGTACCCAAACCCTTTGTGGAGCGTGAGCAAAGGCGAGAGCTATTCGGCCCCCTCGGTCAAGGACGGCCGGCTCATCCTTTTTCACCGCCTCAGGACGAACGAGGTGGTGGAGTGCCTGGACGCGGAGACGGGCGGCCTCTGCTGGTCCTTCGCGTACCCGACGACCTACCGCGACCGTTACCGCTACCTGAGCGGACCGCGCGCCACGCCTGCGATCGACGGGGATCGCGCGTACACGTGCGGCGCCCAGGGCATGCTCCACTGCTTTGACCTCAAAACGGGGCATCTCTACTGGCGGCGCAATCTCGCGCAGGAGTTCGGCATCGACGAGGGCTTCTTCGGCTTCACCCCGTCGCCGGTCATCGAAAATGACCTGCTGATCCTGAATCTGGGCGGAGCGCGCGGGGGATCGGTCGCCGCGTTCGATAAGTACAAGGGCACGCTCAAGTGGCTGTCGGACGCCCCGTGGGGCCGGAGCTACGCGACGCCCGTCGCCGCGACGATGCACGGCAAGCGCGTCCTGTTTGTGTTTGCCGGAGGCATGTCGGACCCGCCCGTCGGCGGCCTGCTCGGGCTGGACCCCGAGTCGGGCCGGACGCATTTCCGTTTCCCGTGGCGGAGCCCGCGCTATTTTTCCGTCAACGCCTCGTCCCCGGTCGTGTCCGGCAGCCGGGTCTTCATCTCCTCGTCGTATGATGTGTACGGCGCGATGGTCGAGATCCAGCCGGACCTCACCCACACGCTGGCCTACGCCACGCGGGCGTACGCCTCGCACTGGACGACCCCTATCCTCCGCGACGGGCACCTGTACGGGTTCTTCAACAATATGCTGGTCTGCATGGAGTGGGGGAGCGGGAACCTGGTTTGGAAACAAGCGCTCAAGCATTCTCAGGGCGAAGATGAGAGCGAGAGCCCGAACGAGCCGGCTGGCGGGAAGAGGGGCGCCGACCAGTACCGGGAGCCGCCCGGCAGCCAGGGCTTCGGGTTCGGGTCGCTCATCTGGGCCGACGGCCGCTTCATCTGCCTGGGGGAAACGGGGCTGCTCGCCTGGCTCGACCTGTCGCCCAAGGGCTGCCGCGTGATTTCCTCGTACAGGCTCTTTTCCGCGGATCAAACGTGGACGGCGCCGGTGCTGTGCCGAGGTCTGCTCTACATCAACCAGAACCGTCCCGGTCAGGACACCCCGTCCCGGCTGCTCTGCTACGACATCCGGGCCGCCCCTTGACTGTGCCGAATAGAGTACGCTATTATGTACAAAAAGGAATCACGTATGAAACGCATTGACTTGAATACGGGGGTCATTCCGCTGTCCGAGTTCCGGGCAAACGCGACCCAATGTGTGGCGCAAGTCCGCGAGACGCGCCGCCCGATGGTCATCACGCAGCACGGAAAATCGGCATCGGTCCTCATGGATGTCGGAGAGTACGAAAAGCTGATGGACAGCCTTGAGCTTCTGCAAGACGTACAGACGGCTGAAAGCCAGATTGATCAGGGACTGGCGATCTCCCACACACAGGCAAAGAGACGTCTCCTGGCGAGGGTGCGGGCATGAAAATCGTCTGGGCACCCATCGCCCTCGACCAAGCCGAGGAGATCGCCGATTTCATCGCTGACGACAACCCTTACGCGGCAGAGAAATGGCTTTCTGGCCTTTTTGAGGCGGCTGAGCGACTGGCAGACTATCCCGAATCCGGGAGGGCTGTTCCGGAAATCCGACGACCTGAAATCCGGGAGATCGTGTACGGCGAATACCGAATCATGTATCGCGTCAGAACTGCGACTGTCGCGCTATTGACTGTCAGACATGGACGGCGGTTACTGTCTGAAAACGATCTCGGTTAATCAGGCAGAGCGGATAGGGCGGAGCGGATAGGACGGTGATTCATGATGGGTGGAAGGGCCAGAATACTGATCATCCTGGTGCCGGTCGCGTCGGTGCTGGTGATGAGGGGACTGTCGCTACGGACAGCGCGTCCGGCGGCCGCCGATGATTACTGCGACCTGCGGATCGAACGCAGATCTTTGCCAGACGAGAAGAATGTTCGAATCTTGCTGGCTGATACCATCAGCGCCTTCACCGTCGTGAACATGAGCGAGCTTGAAGAGGTGAAGACCGTCGAT
>CAYMLQ010000324.1:0-7065 GCA_964390795.1 uncultured Lentisphaeraceae bacterium | reverse complement strand
CGCTGCCGTCACGTTTGCGATCGTTCTTTTTCTGGCGGGTTGCGGCCTGCACGCTCACCGTGCCCAGCGTGATAAGGGCCGCCAATGCGATCAACATAGGAATCCGACTCATACAATCACCTCTTTCTTGCTTGGTTTAATCGTCGTTTCAGGGACGCTCCCCGAAGCACGGACTTGTCTTAAGCAAGCGGTATGCCAGGCCGCGTTATCAGACTGAATGTAGGCAAATCGCCGCGAAAATGGGTATAAGCGCCGCGATGCGGCTCTCCGTTCTTGCGGCGGCACGGCCACCTATGCAAAGAATGCACACCTGAGCGGCAAGCTATGCAAAAAGCGCATAGGCGGCCGCATGGTCTTCACGGCGGCCGCGCGCGCGAGACGGTGGCGCGCCCAAGACCTGCCGTGTCGGCACAGTCCCGGTGGGCGTCGGGCCGTTACAGTCCGTAGTCGCGGAGCTTGTAGATGAAGTTGCGGCGGCTGATGCCGAGCAGGGCGGCGGCCTGCGTCTTGTTGCCGGAAGTCTTCTCGAGCGCCTCGAGAATCGCGCGCCGATGGATCTCCTCCATGTCGCCGACGAGAACGCTTTGCGGCTCTTTCGCGGCGGAGGCCTTCTGGAGCTGGGGCGGCAGGTCGCTCGGCAGGATGAGCGAACCGCGCGCGAGGATGGCGGACCGTTCCATCGCGTTGCGGAGTTCGCGGACGTTGCCGGGCCACTCGTAGGCCCTCAGCAGGCGTTCGGCAGCCGGCGCCAAGCGCAGCTTGCGGCCCTTCAGAAAATGATCCGCGAGCGGCAGAATGTCGTCCCGGCGTTCACGCAGCGGCGGCGCGTGCAGGGGAAAGACATTGATCCTGTAGAACAGGTCTTCCCGGAACTTACCCAGGCGAACCTGCGCCTCTAGGTCGCGGTTGGTGGCTGTGATCACGCGGGCGTCCGTCCGCTGTTCCCGGCTGCCGCCCACCCGCCGGAAGAGCCCAGCTTCCAGAACATGGAGAAACTTGGGCTGCACCGTCAGGGGAATTTCGCCGATCTCATCCAGAAAGACTGTTCCGCCGTTGGCGACCTCGAACTGGCCCTTGCGCTGGACGTCGGCTCCGGTGAAGGCGCCTTTCTCGTGGCCGAACAACTCGCTCTCGACGAGGTTCTCGGGGAGCGCGCCGCAGTCCACGCGGACCATGGGCATGGTCCTGCGGCCGCTGGCGTCGTGGATGAACCTGGCGATGACCTCTTTGCCGACGCCGCTCTCGCCAAGGATCAGGACCGTCACCTGCGAGTCGGCCACGCGCAGGGCTTGTCCCAGTAGCGCGCGCATCGAGGCGCTCTCGGCCACGATGTAAGGGGGCAGCTGCAGCTCCGAACCGGAACGGGGGCCGGCCATCCCCAGCGCGTCATCGACCGCGGTGACCAGTTCGTCGATATCCACCGGCTTCTCGAGGTAGTCCAGTGCGCCGGCCTTGATCGCGACGACGGCGTCACGGACGTCGATGACGGCGGTCAGCAGGATCACCGGCAGGGAGGGCCACTCGGCTTTAACGTGCGCCAGCACCTGGAGGCCGCTCATCTCCGGCATCCGGACGTCTAAAAGCATCAGGCTCGAGCGGGGGGCCGCTTCGATGGCCTCGCGGCCGCCGGCGCACAGCAAGGTGGCATAGCCCGCCGCGCGCAAGGCTGCCGAGAGCAGTTCGCGCTGCCCTTTCTCGTCGTCGACGATCGCGATGACCGGAGGCGTGCGCGTCATGAGGGCTCCACGATAGTAAGGCCGTCCAGGGAGGCCCGGGTGCCGTGGCTCGGGACGGACTCGATGCGGAGCCTCCAGCCATGCGCGGACACGATCCGCTCCACGATCGGCAGGCCCAGACCTGAACCGCCGGGGACCCGCGTATAGTAGGGCTCGGTCACATGGGGCAAGTCCTCAGGCGCGATGCCGCAGCCGTCGTCGGACACGGTCAAAGCGAGGGTGCCGCCGGAGCGCTCAGCCGACACGCGAATGGACTGGCCCGGCTTTGACGCGTGCAGCGCGTTCAGGATCAGGTTCAGCAGGGCGCGACGCAGGAGAGTCTCGTCGGCCATGACGCTGAGGCCGCAGGGCGCGTAAGACACGCCGACTTCGGCGGCGGCCGCGTCCATCTGGGCCAGCGGCAGGAACCCGGCGAAAAAGGCGTCGAGGTCGATGCGGTTCGGACGGGCTTCCGGTGGCCGGGAGAGCTCGAGAAACGAATTGATCCCGCCGATGACGCGGTCGACCTCGTCCACGATGTCGTTGGCGCGGCTCTTGCTGGAGCAGTCCTTGTTCGAGCATTGGACGATGGATTGGGCCAGCCCCCTCACGATCCCCAGCGGGTTCTTTGTTTCATGCGCGAGTCCCGCACCGAGTCGGGCGGCCTGTTCCTCCTGTCGGGCGTGTTCACGCGAACGCGCAAGTTCCGCGCCCAGTTCTTTCCGCTTGAGCAGCAGCAGGACGGCCAGCGCCCCGAGCGCCAGCGTCACGGACGACACGCCCGCGTAAATCGAGAATTGCATGCGCTCGTGCCGGATCACGCGGTTCACCTCCGACAAGTCGAGCAGCGCGATCAGTTCATAGTACCCTTCCTTAAAGGTGAACGAGCCTTCCGCGTTCTCCCCCGGCGCATGGCCGCGCGCGGCTTCCAGATGGCATTGCGCCGTAAAGAAGTCGACCCGGTTGGCGATGGCCAGCCGGTCCGCATCCCAATGAACGTCGCGCGTGCCTTTTGGGATTTCGCCGCGCCGCCCGCCGGCGGCGATGAGCTCCCCGTCAGGACCGCGCAGTGCAATCGCAAGGACATCCTGACTGCGGGCAAGCTCTTCAAGGATGATCGTCAGCTTGTCGCCGCGGTAGCGGCCCATTCGCCCTTGCGCGAGTATCCCCGCCTTCATCGCGTCCAACAAGGTCTGGCCCCTGACCCGCAGCACGTTGCGGTGGGAGTTGACTTCGGCCTGATACGAAGCGTAGAGGAAATGGTAGAAGACGGCCGCAAGGAGAGCGGCCAGAAGTGTCAGCCAGAAAATGATCCGCCTGCTGTTGTTCATAGGTTGCCTTTGTCCCGCCGGTGGAAGCGCGCGGAGAGTCACGGGGCACATCATCTGCGTTCCCCGCACGTTTGTCAACATCGCCAACCTGTCGTGTTTTTTCCGGGCTGTACTCATGACCGGGCTGAGTCCGCAGCTTGGCGGCGTTCCGCACACCGTTGCGCAAGCGCCGTGCCAGCGGCTTTTTGCCATCAGATGCGGATCCGCCCTGCAAAATGTGCGCGCCCGGCCGTCACGCGCTGCAAAGTTTGCACACCTGATCGAACCGGGCATCGGACAGGTTCAGGCGCTTGGCGGGCACGGGAGTGAAAGAACGCGTTGTGAAAGAGGGATGCGGCAGCAAACGTGCGCTGGCGGACCGCATATCGGTTATGGCACGCATGATGCGTAAGGACTGCTACGGTAAAAGCATCGGAGTGTCCGGCCGGGTGGCTGGAAGGCGCCTTTGCGGTTCACGCGCCTCCCGTTGGGGATGCGCCAGATACACAGGAGTCAATCATGAATCAACATTCAACGGTTATCGCCAGCAGGTTGCTGGGTTTGGGCGCCGTCGCGCTGATGCTCGGTCTCGCCCCCGCCGGTTTCGCGAAGGCGGCTCCCAAGGCCAGCGCGAAGAGCCCCCGCGTGGCCCTTTCGAAAAGCGTACCCGTGGCCATCGTGCTGACGGCGGCGGAGAAGGCCGACCTGACGTTCATGCGCGAGGAGGAGAAGGTAGCGAGAGACGCGTACCTCTATTTCTACGGCGTATACGGCCAGGTCATCTTCAGCAACATCGCCAAGAGCGAACAGAACCACATGAACGCGCTCGGGACACTGCTGGTCAAGTACGGCCTTCCGGACCCTGTGGCCGGCTTGGGCGTCGGCCAGTTCAGCACCCCCGAGTTTCAGGCCCTGTATGACGAGGTCGTCGCGCTCGGAAGCGCCTCGCTCGTTGATGCCCTCTCGGCAGGGGTGCTCGTTGAAGAGACGGACATCGCCGACCTGAACACCGCCCTGTCGGAGACGATCGTGAAGGACCTCACAACTGTTTATAAGAACCTGCTGAACGGTTCGTTTAAGCACCTTGCGGCATTCAACGCCTGGTTGGCGCTGCAAGACGTCGGCGAGTGAGTCTAACCGAGAGGGTTACCGGAACCTTGTCAGCCTTCGCTTTGCGGTCGGGTGCTTTACACAGACTCGTCGTCCGAGAAAGCCGTGACCATTATCGGAGACACCGGTTGTTGTTGCCTGAGGGAGATGAAGTGTGTTAGTTATTAAAAAGAGAAAAAATGGATGGGCATCATGTAGCGTTTTTAACACGCCTACCGCCAGAGGGCCGCTTGAAGCCCGGCGAGCTTGACAAATGACTGGATGCAACACACCAAATTGGAGTGGCATGACGGACGGGAATGAAACTTCGCTCGCCGGTTTGAGCGTCTTGGTGGTAGACGACGAAGCGCTTTTGCGCCGGCGGCTGGCCGCGCATCTGGTTGCGCTGGGAGCAGACGTCACCGGAGTTGAAGATTTGGCTGACGCGCGCAAGAAGATCGCGACGCACGAATTCGACTTTGTTCTTCTCGACCTCAATCTGCCCGACGGTTTGGGGCTGGACTTGTTGCGGGAAGGTGTGCTGCCGCCAGCCGTCGGCGTGGTGGTGATGACCGCGCAAGGCGGCGTGGAGAACGCCGTCGAGGCGATGCGCCTGGGAGCGGTGGATTATCTCGCAAAACCCTTTGATTTCGCGCTGCTTCCGCTGGTTATGCGGCGCGCCCGTCAGGCTCGGCAATCAACCCGCGTGGCCGAGCATGTGCGCGAAGTGGAAGGGGATGAGACCTTCTTCTTCGGCAGTTCGCTCACGCCTCTTCGGGATCAACTCGGCAAGATTTTGGCAGCCGACATCCGTCTTCAGTCACGTTTGCCGCCCGTCCTTATCACCGGGGAAACAGGTACGGGAAAATCCAGCATTGCCCGCTGGTTGCACCGAAACGGCCCACGGTCCGCGCAACCCTTTGTTGAGGTGAACTGTTCCGTTCTGTCGGAAACACTGGCAGAGTCCGAACTTTTCGGGCATGAGCGAGGCGCGTTCACCGACGCGCGAGCCGCTCGGCAGGGGCTGTTCGAGGCCGCGCATGGAGGAACGCTGTTCCTAGACGAACTGCCCAGCCTGTCCGCAGCGATACAGGCCAAGGTGCTCATGGCGATTGAAGACCGGAGAATCCGGCGCGTGGGCGGCACCCGGCAGATTGAGGTGGATGTGCGCATCGTTGCGGCGACCAGTCGTGACTTGCGAGTTGCCGTCGAGTCGGGGGAGTTCCGTGAAGACTTGCTACACCGTTTAGATCTGTTTCGCGCGAACCTTCCGCCCCTGCGCGACCGGGGCGATGATATTCTCAAGCTCGGCGAGCGACTGCTGGCTCAGCTTTGTCTGCAGCATCGCCTCCCCCCCCCGGCAGATCACCGAGGGTGGCAAGCGCCGCTTGCTGGCGCACCGCTGGCCAGGCAATGTTCGCGAGCTGGCACACGAAATGGAACGGGGCTTGGTCTTTGAAGACTCCTGCGCGTTGGACTTTGCGAATCTTTCAGGCGGGACAGCACCTTCCGACCTGGCAACCAGTGTCCCCGGCGACTGGCTGAACGTCAGCTATCAATTCCCGGACGAGGGCTTTTCACTGGAGGACTCGATCAACCGGCTGGTGCAACTGGCTTTGAATCAGTCTGGCGGGAATGTTTCGCACGCGGCTCGGATGCTTGGCGTGACGCGAGACTTTGTGCGCTACAGGCTGCATGGCGATCGGCGTGAGCCGACCGTACACCTCACGGACGAGCAAGGATAAACGATGCCAAGTCAGCGATCCCCCGGCTATCTAGTGTCCGCAAAGCTTACTGCCAGACAGGGCTTGAGCGTGTTTTGGAGAAAGGTGGGCCTCGCCTCTATGGCGCGTGTGCTCGTGTTGTTACTGACGTTGTATCCGTTCTATTGCGAAGCCAGCGGAGGCACCAATCTTCATTCGCTCGCCGTATGGGACGCCACGTTACATGCGACAACAGGCTTCGGCTACCGCGAGAATGTTCTGCGCTCAAGTATTGCCCAGGAAAACAGCACGTTCTTTAACACCTCGGCGGACGTGTCACTGATGCGCTTCACAGAGAGTGGCTCCTACGCGACCTGTTTCATTCTGTTCGACGACTCACGCTACTTCGACTCCCCATCAGTGGATTACGAGCGTTTCATCACCGCCACGGTGCAAGCGGCGACACCGGTAGGACTGAAGGATGAGCTGGGCGGACAGTTCAACTTTCTTTATCAGCATCAGGTTGTCGACCTCTCGGAAACCGAGGCAGACAGGTCGCGCACGTTGGTTGACGGCTATACATACTCGTTGCTCCCGTACTGGAAGCACACGCTCGGCGGAGGGTGGTCCGTACAAGCTGAGACCGAGGTGCTGCGACAGCTTTACAGCGGCGACATCTCAGCCTACTGGTTGCCATCGGCGGGGCTGCGGCTTACCCGCAATTATGGCCACCGGTCAGAATTGTCGCTGTACGGCCACTCCAAATATCTTGTGTATGATTCGCGGGAAAGGGCCTCTCATGACGGGGAGTCCATTTCCGGCACCAGCCTTGTCTATCAACAGAGCGAGCTGGGTGGCCAATGGCGGCACAACTTTGACAAGGCGCAACAGTGGCGGACGAGGAGCAAGATCAGCTACAAGTTGAGTCAGGACAACGGCTCCGGCTATTTCGATTACAACCTGTTGCAGTGCAGTCAGCAGTTGCGCTGGAAGCGTGCGCCTTGGGAGATCAAAACCAACGCCTGCTTGAACTGGTATAACTACCCGGAGCAGGAGAGTGGCGGCGAGCGCTACGAGCGTTCTTCCAGCATACTTGATGTCCGCATTGAACGCCGGCTAGGCAAGCGCTGGCTGCTCTACTCCTTCGCCGAGCGCGAGTGGTGCCTGAGCAATGATGAGCTTGATCACTACATCGACTGGGCGGCAGGTGCCGGTGTGGGACTCGATTTTTAACGGAGCTGTGAAGAA
>CAYMLQ010000323.1:0-7065 GCA_964390795.1 uncultured Lentisphaeraceae bacterium | reverse complement strand
TGATTGAGGCTCGCCTGGCCCACCCAGAGCCCGGCAGGCCAGAGCGCATGGGCCGCGTCAATCTGGCCGCACTCCACCTCCAGAGGGACCTCGACCCGCCCCCCGGCCTCATCCGTGCAGACCAGCAGGCCGCCGTACAGCTGGCCGGCGACCATGTCGGTGCGGTCCACCGTCAGCGGCAGGGTCCACTCCTCGCCGTCCGCCAAGGTTCTGGTTCTATCCACCGCGTTGGTCAGCGGCAGCCACCCCTCCAGAGAGTCGAAAAAGTGCAGCACCGGCAACACCGGCACGCCCCCCGAGGGCGCGGCCGCCGAGTTCGTCACGGACAGGGTCACGGTCAGCGGCGCGCCGTGCTCATTCTTCAGCCGCAAGGTCTGATAGACGCTGTTCGAAGGAAAATAGATCCCACCCGTGCCGGCCGGCGAGACTTTGACCGGGCCGGAAAACTCGGAGACCTTATCGCAGACGATGAAGTAAGCCTTGCCCGGGACGATCAAGGCCGTGTTCAAACTCTCGCCGGTTAAGCCTCCAACCCGTTCCGTCGCCAGCCTTATGCTGTTGGTCCCGCTCACCGTGTAAACGGCGAGTTTCGTCCAATTGAAGCCCGCCCCGGCCAGATAAGTTCCGAATTTCGCATTCCCGTTCTGGCGGAACCCGACCAAGTTGCACGCGTTCGTGCCCGGTATCCACTCGATCCGGGGCACCGCCGGACGTCCCGTCAGGTTACGCGTGCAGCCCACGCTCGCGAACATCAGATAGGAGTGACCCGCAAGCACGGCATTGAAGCCGTTGACCCCTGCCGGCACCCCCGGCGTCCACGTCAGAAACTCGTCGGCGATATTCACCGGCTCGTCGGGGCTCTCCGTAAAGCGCGCAACCGACTGCTCCATGTTATAGAGACTGACGCTCGTGACCGGCCAGTCTCCGAAAACCTCCTCGCAGCTGGGATCTGCCGGCTCCACCTGCAGGTAGACCGCATTCCAGCCTTTCGTCAGCGTGACCGTCTGCACGGCATACTGACCATATCCAGTTACTGCCAGCATGACCCAAAGCGCACCTGCAAACCCCAACCGTTTGAAACCATGCATCGCCGCACCCCTTCTGGAATTCGAACTCATCGAACAACGAATAATATACCCTCAAATAGGACTAAAGTCTAATATCTTTTTTATGGCTTTTTTATCCGTGTAGTCATAGCCAGATGTCCCGCATACGGGAGGGCCGGGCACCATCCCGGCCAAGTGAAACCGACTTTTTCAGCGCAGCCGATAATTCCGCAAACGGGAGTGGCATGCGATATATCAATTGCACTCGGCACAACGTGTGGAATGAAAGGAACGACGCGCTCCGAATGCGCATTGAATTTGAAATCCCCCCGCTCGCGGAGCGGAGATAAACGAGGGTGTAACAGGAGGAATACTGGAATGATAGAATGGTGGAATGGTGATTGGTTTCTGGTGCGCGTATGTGAAGCGCTGCCACCGACTAAGCGAATCGACGAAGTGTAACCGACGAAGTGTGGGATCAAGTGTTGAACCAAGTGTCATTGGATGCGCTCTTGGCGAGCGAGGTGAGTATTGCCACGATACCGCGTAACCTTTCGCGACCCTCTTCTACATGGTAATGCGCCGCAGAACACTTGGATGTATTTATCCACACTTAGGCTCACACTTTGCTCGCTTTGATCGTTGCCTTTGACGCGGCATACAGAGCGGCGCGCTCTTTGCTGATCAGCACATCGATATCGACATCGGCGTACCCCATATGCACAACCAGCGCGCGCAGCACCTGACGCTCGCTACTGCTCACGTTGCCATCGGCCAGGCACATCTGAACCAGGGCTTTAAAGAAACCGTTACGCTTCTCCCAGCCTTCAACCTGCGGCAACCGCAACGTGCGATCCATTTGCACGAGGGCGATGAGTTCCTTCACGCGCGCGGCCGGAATGTTATGCTTTACGGCCATCCGCGTGAGCTGTTTTTCCTCGCGCGGTTCCATGACGCCGTCGGCCAGCATCACCGCGATCACGCCCTGAAGCAGCGACTCCTGCTCCTGCTGGGAGAGCTGCACACCCGCGCTGGGCATGCCCACCTCAGGTTCGGCCGTTGCCCGCGCAAACCCGCTGAACGGCGCGACCGCTTCCAGCACCCAGGAGGTGCTGCCGTCGTTCTGCCGCAGGCCGCAGTATCGGCAGGTTCCGTCCTGCTTTGCGATCTGGGCCGCCCCGCACCCGGGGCAGTGCAGCGAGGTCAGGGCAGCCGCCTGCACACTCTGGACGCCGCATTTCCGCACCAGAACATACTCCTGCACCTGATGCGTGGAAAGATGCCACTCGGGCTTAAAGAAACCCGGCACCTGCCTGAGTTCGCGATGTCCCGACCACTGCACCCGCACCCGCACGCGGTCCCTGTCGTCACTTTCGCCGCCGGGGCGCACCTCCGCCAAATCGACGCTTCCGACAGCGGCGTCGGCATAATAGAAGTGCCGTCCCTTTTCATCCGGCCGCCAGGCCTCCCGCTCCTGCGCGACGAACGCCGGAAGCGCAACCGCATTCAAATACTCCTCAGAACCAAAAAACTCCGCCGCCCGGTGATGCCAGAAAAGAGCGGAGACCCGGTCTTCGATCGCCTGAGGATTAAATCCCGGGTCAAGCTGCTGCATTTCGCCAACGCCTTGAATACTCTCAACCCCAGGTGTCGACCAGGCCTCCTGCTGGGTGATTTCCGCTAAAACCCAATCATACTCGCCGGAGTTGATCAGCGCCTGGCACGCTTCGCAGGTGATGGACGTGGAGAGCCGCAACTGGGTTCCGCAATTGGGGCAATAGCCTTCCAGCAGGCCGGGCCGGGCGAGTGTCGTCGCGCCCGGGCGGCGCAAGAAGGTCCAGATCTCAGTAAAGCGCTCGGGCGCGTCGCCGCCCTGAAGGCGGCGGTTCCCCTCCAGCGCCACCAAGGTGTCCACCGCCTCCGCCGTAATGGCCACATGCAGGGTGTCAAAGAAGCGGTCTGCGTCCGACCCGACGAGGCGCGACCCCAGGACCCGAACGTCCCGCATCTCGTTGCGAATGCCGCACCCCTTCTGCATCTCGAGCTGCAGGGCGAAGCGATCAAAAACGCCATCCGAGATAAAGTGGCGCACGGGCGACATGTCCTGCCGGCTCCAGGCATCCTGCACGTCTGGAAGCAGCGCGTGACAGCGTTTTAGAAACGCATCCGGATTGAAAGCCGGGTCGCGCAGCCGGATGCTTTCCAGCCCTTTTTCGCGACGCGTAACGCTGTCAACCTCCAAACCGCGCCGGATCGTCTGCGACATGTGAGCGGAGTAACCGCCCTTGGAGGAGTGGTAAAAAATAATGCCGGCGACAATCAGCAGCGGAATGCCGATCAGCGGGTGCTCAAACACCAGTCTGAGCAGCAGGTAAACAAGCATGCCGCCCCCGCCCCCGCCATCTCCCCCACCGCCGCCGCCGGAATAACCGCCGCCGCCGCTTGAATAGCCTTCGCCGCCGCCCGCTCGGGCAAACGCCAGATCACAGGCAAGGGCCACAGCCCCGGCGAGAAGCGTTCCAATCAGCACGCGGCGGCGGCGCATCCTCACGCCCCGGCTCCCTGCGCCGCGCCGCACTCGCCGCAGAACTTCGTTCCAGCGGCCAAAACAGCCCCGCACTTCGCGCACGTCACCTGTTGGGGCGACCCGCACGCGCCACAGAATTTCGCGCCCTGGGCCAGCGCCGCCCGGCATTTGACGCAGGCGCTGCCGGCACTCGCCATCGTCGCGCCGCAGGCGCCACAGAATTTGGCCCCGTCCGCAACTTCGGCAGAGCATTTGGGGCAGAGCGTCCCAGCCGCCGCAGGCGCCGTCTGCTTCAAGACCTCGCCCAGGCCTGACGCGAGCTGGCCGCCGACCATCATGCCCATCATGTTGCCGGCCATGCCCGGGTTACCCGCCGCGTCACGCAAGGCCTGCGCCGCCTGATACTGGGCAAACTGGTTCAAGTTGCCGACCGCGCCCATCGAGGCGCGCTGATCCATCGCCTTTTCGACCTCTTCGGGGACCGTGACGTTTTCCAGCAAAAACCCAAGAAGCTCCAAGCCAAGCTCGTCAAAGAAGCTGCCGAGCTTCTCCTTCATGGACCCGCCGATCTCATCGTACTGCGCCTGAAGATCCAGCACGGGGATCTTCAGTTCGCCCAGCGCGTCCGTAAACGACGAGACCGCCTTCGCGCGCAACTGCCCCTCGATGTCCTCCGACCGGTACGCCTGCCGGGAGCCGACCAGACGTCCGATCAGCTCGCGATCCGCGCTCAGCTTATACGAAAAATTTCCGCGGGCGCGCAGGCGCACCATCCCGAAGTCCGCGTCGCGCAGGATCACCGGCGTGGCGGTGCCCCATTTGCGGTCAAGCTGCTCCGTCGTGTTCAGAAAATAGACCTCGGCCTTAAACGGGGAGTGAAAGCCGTACTTCCACCCCATTAAGGTGGCCAGAATGGGAAGGTTCTGCGTCTCCAACGTGTGCCGCCCCGCTTCAAACACATCGGCGATTTTGCCTTCATTCACAAAGACCGCGCGCTGACCAGGCCGCACCGTGAGCTGGGCGCCCATCTTGATCTCTTGGTCATGGCGCTCAAACCGATGAACCAGAACGCCCGGCTCCTGATCCCGCCACTCGACGATATCAATAAACTCGGCACGGATTTTTTCAAAAAGTCCCATGGTAAACCCCTCTTTTCCTTTGAACGCTGCCTAGGCAGTCGCGTGTTAGACGATACCATTTTCCCACCTTGGGCGTCATCAGCATAATGCGTTCAGAACGTGGAGCCCGGCTATTGAACCGTGACCTCTACCGCACCCTGCAGGTGCGAAAGCGAGAGCGTGAGCGTCTTCGTGCCCTCGTCCCAACGCGCCTTCTTCGCTGCGGCGGCTGGCTTGATTTGCCAGTCGGGCTGGCGAGGACAGGCGATGTTTAGTACGACGTCACGGTCGGGCTTCTCGCTGTTGGTCTGAAGCCAAAAGCGCTGGCCGTCCTTGGCCTTCTTTCCGATCAGATACTGGTGTACGCCGATGGTGCCACTGAGCACCTGCACGAGGCCAGGCCCTAGGTGCATGAAAAACTGTTGGTCGACATCTTGATTTTCATTCGAGTCGGTGACAATCACCGTACCGTCGCATGCCCACATGAACGCATCACCGCGAAAACGCGCTGGATAGCTCTGATTGAACAGCGCCTGGGCTCGTTCCGGATCAGCCAGTTGGGCCTGCGGTATGACCCGCGTTCTCACATTCAGACAAGCTGCATCCGGCGGCAACAGGCACACGATGCCGTAGCGGCTGTCGTTCGGGAGGAACTCCTGATCGCCTGCGGCCTTTAGCGCATACAACGCCTTAAGATAGGCGAACCCACCCGTGTACTGTTTCTCGTGCTTGCCCTTTGCCAACGTCACATCGCTCACGACCGCGACAGGAATGTTCTTCAGAAACGCCTCGCGCGACGGGATGAGGTTGTGTTCGACGACCGCCTTCACAAACGGCAGGAAGAAGCGCGTATAGTTGGCGGCTGCTTTGCCCTCATGTGTCCACTGATGCGCCGATTCGAGCTGGAACACGGTCGAGCCGGATACAATGCCCATGAGCCACATCTGGATATCATAGACCCACGGACACTGACGCGTGCCCAGCTTGCGGCGGGTTTCCCAAATCTTCTCCTGGGGAATGATTTCGCCCAATTTCCCGAAGCCGCAGCAGGGCCAGATCCACTCGTCCACCCAGATGCCGCTGTTCTCCACGTAGCCCGACGCCATCAAGCCCTGCACCGCGCCGTAGGAGTGCAGCGCCATGTCGCCATTCGTGGTTTTGAACATCGGCACGATGTTCTTGCGATAGCGTTGCAACACCTCTTTTTCGCGTTCGGCAAAACTCGGCCAGCGGTAGCTGCCGCCGTCGCCGTCTGCGAAGAAATAGAAGCGCCCGTACTTGGCGCACAGCGTCCACGCGCGATGCACGAAATCGCACTCCGCCAGATTTCCTTCCGGCCCTTTTTCCCAATACATACCGCTGAAGTGCTCGCCCTCGGCGATACCGATGCAGCGGCTGAAGTTCTGGAACACATATTCGATGGCCGAGAGCGAGGTCTGGCAGCGGTTGTCCCAGATCACAAAGTCCACGCCCAGCTCCTGGTATTTCTTGGCCCGCTCGACCACCCGCTCCGTCGCCATCGCCAGATCGTCCACGATGATGACCCGCTCCAAGCCAGACGGAATAATCCCTTTCACGTTATCTGGGTACCTGAGTGGATCCCAAGCCCGGCTGCGCATGAGGAACAGCGGCGTCGCCGGCCCGATCGTTCGCACGGTCTGCGACAGTACCGGATGCGCGTCGTTCACGCGCACGGCCCAGGTGTCGCTCCACGGACCCTCCACCGAACCCTGCACCGCCCGTACCCGCCAGCGATAGTCGCCCGGTGCCAGCACATCCTTCGGGAAGTAGAGGTTCTTGTGGTAGCCCTTGTTGAGCGTCCGCTTCTCTTTGACAAGGTCGTTGAATGCCGAGTCGCGCGCAATCTGGATCACGAAGTTACTGCATCCCGCCACCGGCTGCCACTTGAAGAACGTCGCCACGTCCGTCAACTCCATGCCGTTAATCGGGCTCAGCAGCCGCGGCGCCTCAAGAGCCGTCTCGGCACAGATCGTCAATGCGCCGAAGACCAGAAAACTGAACAGCACGGTCAACTTAGATGCTTTTGGCTTGCTCATGGCGGCTCACTCCTGGCCGTAACCATTCGGGTCCTGCGCTGTGAAATTGAGGTTCTTCAGTTTTCCCGTCGGACAGCGCTCCGGCACCTTGCAGCCATGTTCGGACAAACTCGCCCGCATCGACTCAGCGTCCGCTACTCGAAAAGCTAGCTGATAGATTCGGTCGCGCCCGGGCTTGAGCTTGGCCGCGTCGAACACCTCGATCCACTGATCCGCGCTGACGCGGATATTGACGAGCATCAGCGACCCGTCCGGATAAGTTAGGCGCGACGCCTCAGAAAATCCCAGAAAATCACGGTAGAACGCCACCGACTCCG
>CAYMLQ010000322.1:0-7082 GCA_964390795.1 uncultured Lentisphaeraceae bacterium | reverse complement strand
GAGGCCGGTCGCGCAGGCTTACTTGCCGGAGCGTCCGGCCGAGGGCGAGGCGATATACGGGTGAGCGCGGCCCACCGGCGCGGCGGTGCCGTTTCCACCGCAGCACGTGCGGGCATGTCCCGCCCTTCCCGCGTCCCCACCGAACCGTACGGCGGTCTTCCGCAATCCGTGTTCGGTGGCGCGATAACGATCGACCCTTTGAACGACCCGAAGACGGCGGACGATCTGGCTTTCCGCTCCGCGTATGAGCAATACCTTGCCGAGGTCGAAACGGAGACGAACGGCCGCCTGGAGGCACTTGGTCTGGACCCGATGGGTTATACCCTTTCCGCCGTCGACCGGGCTCACCGGGAGTTCGGCGGTTCTCCGTTCAAGTACCCGGACACCAAGGCGGTGCCTTCGACGGACGAGGCCCGGTCTTTGATCGAGCGCTTCGGCGAGGTTTACCGCCTCGTCACGACTCCCGAATTAGAGGACACGTATGAGTCCGTTCGCGAGGGACTGGCGCGGTATGTCGAACTGTACGAGGATGAGCAGTTCGAGCGGATCGAGAAAGAGGGTATTCTCCCTGCCGTCCGCGAGGCTTTGGCGAAGTTTGACGCGGGTCCGTCCGGCGGCGAGCCAGCCGGCGGCGAGCCGTACGACAAAGACACCCCTACCGTCTCGTATGCTCCTGTCCACACCGCGAGGGTTGGCGACATCCCTGCGGAAGTCGTTCAGGCGGCACGCGCGCGCTGGGAACGCCACGGCGACCCCGGCGCCGAGTTCACGCTTTCTGACGGGTCTGTCGTGACGGCACGCGACTTGATCACGGCCGTTGACGAGGGCAGTTCGGTTGTCCGTGTTCGGCCGCCTTCCGGCGCTGTGCGTGAAGCCGCTGAACTGTACTCCCCGGTTCAGGCCGACCTTGCTCGTCCTCCCGAGTTGAGCCCGAAACAGTCCAAGGTCGCTCTTGAGTTTGCCCTCGGTCTTGGCGTGCTTCACGGCTCTTATGGCGTTCCTCCAACGGGCCTTGCTCTTCCTGCGGATGTCCGTGCCGAATACGAGCGCGGCTATGATGAGGGGGTCAAGGGCGTAGATTACGGCGTTGTCGTTCCTCACGACCGCGCCGCCGTTTTCCGCCGCGCAAGGGCGTATCTCGCCGATGCTGACGCAGACGAGGAGGGTTATTCTCCGGAACACCTGAACGACCGTTGGAACCTGCAGGACTGGGGCTCCGCGGCGTCGTGGGCGACGCGCAATCAGGGGAAGGGCGCGGTGTACCGCCCCGGCACGCTCGATACCCGGGCCCAGTACAGCCCTGCGAATCTCCTCCGCTCCGCGATGGCGTGGTTTGAGGACGCGATGGCCCGCGGGGATCGCGCCGCCGCGAACGCTGCCCTGTCCTACATGGGCGACATGCTCGTGTCCCTCTCCGGCGACCGCCGTTCCGTCCTGGAGGCGGTGCGCGGCTCTTCCGAGGAGGGCGAGGAAACCGACGAGGATTCTCTTGAAGAGGATTCCCGGATGCCCGAGTTTGACGAGGACGGCAACGAGGTCGGCGGCGAGTCCGCGTTCTACGAGGACAGTTACGCCGACCCGAACGCGCGCCAGCCCTACGAGGGCGCGGACGCCGCGTTTCAGGAGATCCTTCGGAAGGCCGTCCGTCAGGGCGGTGGTATCCGCAACCGCCTGGCGCTTCTCGCCAACAAGTGGTGGTATCACCGCGCGTGGGATGACAACGACCGGGCCAAGGCGCGTCTTGCGCGGCAGAAGAAGAATGCGGATCGAAAGAAGGCGGCGAAAGACACCCTGAAGTCGGATCGCGACACGGCGGCGGATCTCCGCAAGCGTTCCCTTTCCGAGATTTACCCCGACGGCGACGCGGGCGGCGCGTCCGGCGGCGGCGAATACGACGGCGCCGGGACTGACCGCGCTTGGAACGAAGGCGCTCCGGCGCGGGCCGCAGAAAAGGCGGCGAGGTTGGCGGGCGATCGCGCCGTGGAAGCGCGTGCAGCCGCCGAACGCGCCGGCGGTCAAGACCGCGCCTTGAACGAAGCGGCCGACGAGGCGGAGGCTGCGGCGCGAGACTCTGCGGCGGTTACCCGTGGGTTCCCCCCTGGCGGCGGTCTCGACGATTCTGGAGCGCCGGTCTGGGCGCGCGCGGCCAACCCGCTCGGCCTCGCGTGGAACGCGGACGGCACGTTCAGGGAGGGCGGCCTCAAGAGCACCTCTGCACCCCATCCCGAGCGCGTGCGCCCTCCGGATACGCCTGCCGTTGGCTTCTCCGTCCCCGCGAGTCAGGTCGTGTTTTACAGCGACGGTAATCTGTTTGATCAGGACGGCCGTTGGGTTGCCGAGGCTCCGAAGACACCGACTTCCGGGGAGGTGTTTCAAAACGGCCGTTGGTATGACGCTGCGACGGGCAAGACGACCGGGGCTGGAGCTTCCGCGTCTGTGGAAGATCCCGCTCCCCGTCTGGATAAGCCCCAGGGCGACCTCGCTTCCGCCGGGCGACCTCTTGCCCCCATTGCCGGCGCGGCTCTTCCCGAGCGCCCCGTGATACCGTTTATCCCTCTCGGGGAGGCTGCTCACGCGTTGACGCCTCTCGCCCCCCTCCTCCCCGCGAACGGTGTTCCTGGCAATGTTCCGGTCAAGCCGTCTCCCGGCGCTCCCGTCGTGCCCTCGCCCTCGGCGGGCCCTTCAGGGGCATCCGCATCTGACGCGGCGGCCGATGCGATTCGCGCCAGGATTGTCGCGAGGGGCAAGTACGAACCTGCACCGGAGCAGAAGCTGTCCGATTTCGGGTTTAATCCGAAGGAGCATTTCGCGAACAACATCGAATTTGAGCGGTTCATGGCCACGCTCCCGACGATGGATTTGAAGCGCGAATTTGGCGTGGCGTACGACGCGCATCTCCAACAGACCCTTCCTCCCGAGGTGTACGCCGGTCTGGTGGCCCGTGCGCAGGCCGTTTTGGCGAGCGCCAACGCCCACAACAACGCATTGTTTTCAAGCCGCGTGTAAGGAGTACCCATAAAATGAAGCGTTCCGTTCTGTTGTCTATGATGGCTGAGAATGAGACGGCTCTTGCGAACCGCTGGTCCGCAGCCGCGCGCGCCGCTTCCAGCGGATCCAACTGGGTGGCCGCGAACCTGAAGCGCCGCGCGGCGTACGCGCAGCGTGACGCGGCCGCGCAAGCGGCAAGCGCATCCCCGTACGCCGCTTCCCGCGCGAACCCCTCGTCTTCATCTCGTCGCACGTCCGCCCCCGTGTCAACGGCTGCCGTGAGCGCCGAGGGGGCCGCCGAGTTTTCACGCCTCAACGGCCGCGACGCGATCACGGATAACGATGTTCTTGAAGCCGCGCAGTTGACCCGGCTCTTGAAAGCGAAAAAGCCCAAGACTGCATCAGGGTGGGCGTCGCTGGCCGCCCGCGAGTACAGGAAGCTTTGGGGGCGTTACCCCGAGACCGAAGCGGAGATCGCGCGGTCGGAGGATTTTGTCGGCATGCCTGACAAGTACCGTTCCGTCATAATGGACGAAGATCCGGCTCATAACGGCGAGGTTAGCG
Source organism: uncultured Lentisphaeraceae bacterium (assembly GCA_964390795.1). Lineage (GTDB taxonomy): Bacteria > Verrucomicrobiota > Kiritimatiellia > RFP12 > UBA1067 > CAYMLQ01. Next base: position 3,530 of record CAYMLQ010000322.1, on the reverse strand, counting down.
AAGCCGGTATGGAAACGTTCAGGCGGTTGAACAAGCGCGAGCCCGTCACGGACACGGACTACCTCGAAGTCCAGGCTTTGACGCGTTTGGCGAAAGCGAAAAAGCCCGCCACCGCCGAGGGCTGGGAAGTGCTGGCCCAGGATGAGTTTGACCGGAAGTACGGGCGTATTCCCGAGACCGACTCAGAGATTGCCGAGGCGGAGGAGTATGTCGGCATGCCCGAGAAATTCCGCTCGGGCGGCGCACCGGTGCCTGTCCCGGCTCCCCCAGTGGCGGAAGCTTCCGATCTCCCCGACGCGTGGGACGATTACCACGAGTCCGGCCTCTCCGGGATGGGCGAGGAAAACCGCAAGGCGGTGTTTCGCGATATCCTCTCTCGTCAAAAGTATGACGGCGAAGCGGCCCTTTCCGGTTCTGACCGCCGTTTCCTCGGCGAGTATAAGGCGGCGGCACTCGCCGACTATTCCCGCAACGGGACGGCGGGCATCGACCCCGAGCATTATGAATTTCTCAAAGAAACGGGCTATTTTGACGGCTCTTCGGTGAAGAACCGCCGCGCCCATTACGAGGGGCTTTGTAACCGGGTCGAGGCGGGCGCATCCGAACTGTTGCGCAATATCGGCTGGACTGACGAGGCGCGCATCGCCTCTCTTCTGGCCCGCCGGGTAGGCGCTTCAGAATCGCCCATCCCTTGCTCCCCCGGCGGGCCCTCTTCGAAGGGCGTACTTCCTCCGGACGGCACTCCGCCAATCACGCGTCCGTATGTCTCACCACCTCCTTCAGGCATGCCTCCCGCCGGTGAGGGCACGTACATCAAGGCTGGTGGCAAGGTGTGGCAGATCCGCGGCGGCAAAAAGGTCCTTATCGGCAGCGACAAGGTCGTTTCCTTCTCCCCGAATGGCGGCCTTCTCGTCACGCTGAAAGACGGCCGTGTCATTGATTTAACTTCTCGGCCTCCGGCCCGTTTGGATAAGCGATATTCCTCGAATCACGATATTTCGTCTGGTTTCCGTTCCGATTTTGACGGCCGCAGGACTGGTTCTCTCAAGCCGGGACAAGTCTGGTGGGGGAACTATTTGATCGACCTCAACACGGGTGCTTTTTCCAACGGGTAGCCCTTTTTTGGCCCCGTACTCCGTAAGGTATAGGATGCGTTTTCACAATGCCGTTTGTGTCGGAGGTTTTTATGCCCAAGGAAAATGAAGTTGTTCCCGGCTCCCCCGCCGGTGCGGAGGCCGGTCTGATGGAGTTGATCGGCGACCTGGAGGATCAGCTCGCCCGCGAGCGCGCGAAGAACCAGGTGCTGATGGAGCGCGTCCTCGAGTTGGAGGACGCCCAGGCGGACACGGATGTCGAGAGTTTCTCGGACGTGATTCCGAACGAGTCCCGCGATTTTTGGCGCGGCCAACTCTTGGAGAACCGCTGCGGCGCGGTGAAGGAGCTGACCGGCATGCGCGAGCGGGCCAGGAAGCCGCTGGCGAACGCCGAGCCCGCTGCCGTGGCTCCCGACGCGGCCCCCGCAGCCGCTGCGGCCCCGGCTCCCGCGAAGGTCGCCCCGCGGCCCTTGCACAACCGGGCGGCTGCCCAGCCCCCGGCTCCGTCGGCGTTCGGCGCTCCTGCGTCCGCCGTTCCGCGCGACGCGGCGACCGCGGCCAAGCTGCGCAATCGCGCCCACGCGATCAACCAGGAGACCGGCATCGGTTATCAGGCGGCTTTCCGCCGCGCCGAGCAGGAAGCCGGCGTTTAAGGCTTGCAGGTGTTCGTTTCAAACATGGAGGTACGGATGAATCAGAGTGATACGAGAGTCGGCCCTTTCCGCGTTCTGGCTGGGGCTACTCTGACGGATATGGAGGGGCGGCTGGTCAAGCTGACGCATGACACGGGCATCCCCGAGGTGAAGCTGCCGGCGTCGAACGACGATCTGGCGCTTTACCTGGTGCTGGACGGCGGCGCGGATACGGAGCTTGTGGACGTCCAGCCGTTGGAGGCCGGGCGCAACGTGCGCGTGACGCTCAAGGGCGCGTGTAATCCGGGCGACGTCCTGGTTCTCGCCGATGTGGCGACCCCGGCCGACGCGGGCAAGGTGCGCGTGCTTCCGGCGGCGGCCGGCACGTACCGCGGTCTTGCGATCGCGGAGGAGAAGGGCGTGGACGGTCAGACGGTGCTCTGCCGCTCGGCCCTGATCGGCGTCGTCACGGTCGCCGGCTAATCCGGCAGGGAGATCCCCATGAAAAAGTGTGCTTTTCTTCTCGCCGTTCTGGCGGTCGGTTTGGCGGCCTCCGTTCTTCTGGCCGCCGATCCGGAGATCGCGTGGCGCGAGACGCTCCGCACGGTCGTGACAACCAACGGTTTGGCGGTCGCGACGGACACGAACGCGGTGACGGCCGCGTCGTCCAAGACCCCCGCGTATACCGGCCAGCTTCTGCTGGGCGGCGCGGGCGCCGGGACAAACGGCGTGTGGGTCGCCAAAGGGCGGACCACGAATGACTGGGTGCAGGTCGCCCCGTAAGGGGGGCCGTTCAACGAGGAGAGTGATATGAGTCGTTTGGCAGAGATCAGTGCAAGCCCGGTCCTTCGCGAGTTCGCGCAGGGCGCGGCGCAGTCCGCCATCATGCCGGTGGCCGACTTTCTGGCGCCGACCATCGAGGTTCCGACCTCGGTTGGCCGGTACAAGAAGTACAGCGAGAAGAACCGCTTCTCGATCCCGAACACGTTGCGCAGCATCGGCGGCCGCGCCGCCGAACTGCGCTTCGAGGTGTCGGACGAGACCTACAACTGCGAGCCCCACGCGCTCGACTATCCGGTCGACAACCTGGAGAAACTGGAGAGCGGGGATCTCGAGAACGCGTTGCGCGAGGGTTCGGTCGCCATCGCCGAGGTCGCGGCCCTGGCCCACGAGAAAAGCGTGATCGACGCGGCCCTCGCGGCGTCGGGCGCCGGCACGGACAAGGCGTGGGGCGACACGAGCGACCCCGTGACGGACGTGGACGCGGCGATCCTGCAGGTGATCAAGGCGGCCAAGTACGGCAGCCTGATGGGCGTCGGCGTGCTGTTCGGCGCTTCGGCCTGGGTGACCTTCAAGAACGCCTCGAAGGTGCGCGGGCGTTTCGTCGTCGGCGCGGGCGGCGTCGGCGGTCTGGCAGTCCCGACCGAGAAGAGCGCCGGCAACCTGTTCGTGGGCACCCCCGAGGTGCGCTCCTCGTACATGGTGTACGACAGCGCCGCTCCGGGCGTCGCCGAGGACATCCAGTTCCTTCTGGACAGCACCGTCCTGGTGTTCGCCCGCCGCGCCAACCCGACGCGCCGCGATCCGTCTTTTATGAAGACGTTCCGGCTGATGGGCCAGTACATGGTCCCGTCGAGCTACATGCGCGACGACGGGCGCGTCGAGGTCGCCAAGTTCGACTGGTCCGAGGACGTGAAGGTCACGAACTCGGCGGCGGTGGTGCGTTTGAACGTCACCACGGCGGACGAAGGCGGGGAGTAAGGGTTTGATGTGAAGGCTTCCCCGGGATCTTCTCGGGGAAGCC
>CAYMLQ010000321.1:0-7098 GCA_964390795.1 uncultured Lentisphaeraceae bacterium | reverse complement strand
TCTTCTGAATCAGATGGAACGCCTTCTTGGTCATCTCGTTGCCCTTGCAGTCCTCGGTGCCGATACTGAGCAGCCCGACTACCGGCTCGGTGCGCTTGAGCACCGCGCTGGAGTAGGCGCTGCCCATCACCGCGAACTGCGCCAGCCACGTCTCGTCGCAGTCGGTGTTCGCCCCGGCGTCCAACAGCAGCAGCGGACGCTTGGGCTGGCGCGTCGGCAGCACCGTCGCAATCGCGGGGCGCAGGACGCCCGGAATGCGCCCAAGCCCGAACACCGCCGCGGCCGCGACCGCGCCGGAATTGCCGGCCGACACCATGGCGTCGGCCTCCTTATTCTTGAGCAGATCCATGCAGATGTTGATCGAGCAGAGCTTCTTCTTCCGAACCGCCGTGGCCGGCGACTCGTCCATGCCGATCGACTCCGGCGCATGCACCACCTTCAGCCGACAGAGGTCGGCCTTCGGGTATTTCGCCAACTCGGTGCGTATGGCCGTTTCGTCACCCACCAGCAAAATGCAGGCGATGTCTTTCAGCTTGACGGAAGCCTCCACCGCGCCATGCACGATCTCGTGCGGCGCGTGGTCGCCTCCCATCACATCGAGGGCAATTCGCATCATCAGATCCTCACTCAGGCCTAAGCGCACCTAATGGCATAATGCGCACGACGCCTCGCGGCGCCCTGCGCTTCGTTACAATCACGCAAAGGGTTTCCGCTGTTCACGGAAACCCTCTTTTACGCAATGACGCGCCTCTCCGCAATACCCGCGGAACGCGTCAAACGCCGACGGCGCGCCCGTACCGATCTTACACCTCGACCGTCAGCACCTTGCGGCCCCTGTACATGCCACAGGACGGGCACACGCGGTGAGCCTGCTGCGACGCGCCACAACTCGGACAGGCCTGCACCTGAGCGACGATAGCCTTAATATGCGCCTTGCGCTGGCGGATTCTCATCTTCGACTTCTTCCGTTTTGGTACGGCCATTTTTCTCTCTCCTTAATCAGCTTGCAATCACGTATCTCTCGCGACTCTTCCAGACATCACTTCAGCGCATCAAGCGCCGCCCAGCGGCCGTCACGGCCCGTTTTACGGCATGTACACACCGCCGCATTCAGGTTCGCGCCGCACGCCAGGCACAGCCCTTGGCACGCTTCGCGACAAACCGGATAACCGGGAAGGGCGAGTATGATAGCTTCCCGAACCTCTTCGGTCAAGTCCAGGAACTCAGTCGCGTCATTTATTTCAAAGGACCGGATAAAATCCTTCTCTCCGGCCTCGACCTCGAAAAGGTCGGCACACCTCGAACAGACGCACGTCAGCCGCTGCCGTACCTCGCCGCGCACCAGCAGCTCCGTCCCCAAGACCTGCACGAACAGGTTGAAGACAATCCCGCCCACAGGCGTCAGGATGTCGCTCTCGCCCACGTCGAGCACGCCCGGAGCGGTCTCGCCCCGGAACCACTCGCCCTCCTCGTCTAAACGAGTGACGTCAACGGTCAAACGCGCCTGTGTTTCCAACTCCGCCTCCCGCCCGAACATGCTGTTCAGAATGACTGCGCAGATGCGCGTCCAAGTATTTCTGCACCGGCTTGGGGACAAACGAACTCGTGTCCCCTCCATACCGCGCGATCTCGCGGATCGTGCTGGCCGTCACATAACTGTAGTTCTCGTTGGGCATCATGAACAAGGTTTCGATCTCCGGCGCCAGCTTGCGGTTAGTCAGCGCCATCTGAAACTCGTACTCGAAATCCGAATACACCCGCAGGCCGCGCACCACCACCCCGACCCCGTGCTGCCGGCAGTAGTCCACCAGCAGGCAGTCCAGCCGGTCGATCTCGATGTTCTTCATGCCCGCCTCATCCACGCTTTCGCGGATCATCTGCACGCGCGAGTGCAGATCGAACATGCCCGTGGCCTTCACCGACACGCCGGCCACCACCACAATCACCTTGTCGAACAGCGTCGCGCTCCGCTGCAGCAGGTCAAAGTGACCCAGCGTCAGCGGATCGAACGTTCCCGGATAAACCGCGATTCTTTGCATAGCTTTGTCTTTCGATGAGTCCGAGTGAATCGACGGAGTTGAATCACTCGCTTCGTTCGGCTTCCGAGCCGTTTTCCAGCCGGTACACCGCAAGCCGCGTGTGGCCATAGGTGCGGTCGCGCAAAAGCGTCCACCCCGCGACCTCCTCCGCGGAGCGCGACTCCGGCATTTCCGCTACGAAAATCCCTCTGGCGCGCAACACGCCGTTCTCAGCCAGCAGCAGCATGAGGTCAGCGAACCCCTGCGCGCGCGCCGCCTCGTATGGCGGATCGGCAAAGGCCACGTCGAAGCCCCGGCTCCGCCCAGGGCCTTTCAGCCAGCGCGCCACCTCGCAGCATGCGACCTCGCCCACGCCGGGCGCCAGCACCGCCAGGTTCTCTTTCAGCAGCGCCACGTGGCGCGCCTCCTTCTCCACCCACGTCACTGTCCGGGCTCCCCGGCTGTACGCCTCCAGCCCCACGGCGCCGGATCCCGCGTAGAGATCCAGAAACGCCGACTCCGGCACCACGCTCATCAGCATCGAGAACAGCGCCTCGCGCACCCGATCCTGCGTGGGCCGCACCGCGTCGCCCGGCGGCACCTTCAGCTTCCGTCCGCCCAACTCTCCACCCGAAATTCGCATAACCAAGGTACTATACCGGAAAACAGCGCCCGCACGCAATAGCCGGTAATCGGGATATGGGATTGCGATACACCGGCCCGCTCTGATAGACTGAGACTCCTTCATAACCCTTCTATGCGAGGTATCCATGAATCCGCTCCAACGCCGCTCCTTCCTGAAAACCACCGCTTCCGCCGTCGCCGTGTCCACGCTGCCCGCCGCGCACGCGGCCGCCCAGGCGCCCGCTGCCGCGCCGGTCTCCAAGGTGATTGTCGTCCACGGCACGGACATCGCCAAAATGCTCGCGGCCGGCATCGCCAAACTGGGCGGCTGGGAGGCCTTCATCAAGCCCGGCATGAAGGTCGCCCTCAAGGCTAACGTCGCCTGGAACTCGCAGCCCGCGCAGGGCGGCAACACCCATCCGGACCTCGTCAAGGCCTGCGTGCTCGCCGCCGAGGCCAAAGGCGCAGCCTCGATCACGATGCCCGAGAACACCTGCCATCCCGAAAAGGCCACCTTCAAGGCCAGCGGCGTCCAAGACGCGCTGAAAGGCACCCGAGCCCGCCTCTACCGCCCCGCCAAAGAGGACTACCGCAAGGTCGATATCCCCCAAGGCAAGATCGTCAAATCGGCCAACGTTCCCAAGGACATCCTCGACTGCGACTGTCTCATCAATATGCCCGTGGCGAAAAGCCACAGCGCAACGACGCTCACGCTCTCCATGAAGAACTGGATGGGGTCAGTGACCAACGAGGACCGCCGCGGCTGGCACCGCGACGGGCTGCCCCAGTGCATCGCCGACTTCAGCACCTTCATCAAGCCCAAACTCATCATCATCGACGCCACGCGCATCATGCTGACCAAAGGCCCTCAAGGCCCCGGCGACATGGCCGTCCCGAACGAGATCATCCTCAGCACCGACCCCGTGGCCGCAGACGCCTATGCCGCCACGCTCTTCAAAAAAGAACCGTTCGAGATCGGCTACATCAAGATCGCACACGACATGGGCGTCGGCTGCGGCGATCTGGCGAAGATCAAGATCGAACGCGTGGAGGCCTAACGGAAGTCCGCCATGTTCACACGCCGCAACCTGATCCGGCTCGTGCTGCTCCTCGCGTTCGCGCTGCTCGCTCTCGGGGCCGTGCCCGAAGCGTGGCAGCCTTGGCGCGTGCTGCTGCCGGGGCTGAGCCCGCTGCTCAACCTCGGCGGCGCCGTGGCGACCTTTACCTTTGGCATGCTGACCCCCTTCGCCCTGCCGCTCCTGATCCTGCCTTTCTTCAAGGGCCGCTTCTTCTGCTGGCGACTCTGCCCCATGGGCTTCGCGGCCGAAACCGTCAGCCGCCTCAACAAGCGGAACGCCGGTCTCGTGCGCAAAGTCCCTAACGTGGGCCAGGCCCTCGCGCTCGTCATCATCGCCAGCGCCTTTGCCGGCTACCCCCTTTTTCTCTGGACCGACCCGCTCTGCCTGTTCAACGGCTTCTTTGCAGCCTGGCGCCAGCCGTTCGCCTGGGGCTCGGGCGTCACGGCCGCCGGCTTCCTCCTCGTCCTGCTGGCCAGCCTCGTCGCCCCCAACGTCTGGTGCCACCGCCTCTGTCCGCTCGGCGGCTTGGAGGAGCTGCTGACCCAACTCGCCGGCAGGCTCCGCAACGCCAAATCGCCGCCCACCAACCCCGCCGGTTTCGCTGAGAACGTGCGGGTCGGCCGCCGCGTCTTTCTCGGCTTCGCGGCCGGCGGCGCGGCCGGACTCGCCTATGGCAAAATCGCCGGCAAGGCCCCAGCCTCCGCGCCCTGCATCCGCCCCCCCGGCGCGGCGGCCAGAGCCTTCAACGCGCTCTGCTCCCGCTGCGGCAACTGCATGGAGGCCTGCCCCTATGACCTCATCGTCCCCGACCTCGGGAGCAGCGGCATCGACGGGCTCTTCACGCCGGTGCTGAAGTTCCGCAGCCAGAATCCCGCGCAGGAACAGTTCTGTTTCCAAGACTGCACCGCCTGCACGCAGGTCTGCCCCTCCGGCGCACTCCGGTTCATGAAAACGGCTGAGAAGCAGCAGACCGCCATCGGCGTCGCCCGCATCGACAAGAAGAAGTGCATCGCGTGGGAGAAGGGCGAGTACTGCGTGGTCTGCCAGGAGTTCTGCCCCTATCAGGCCATCATCGAAAGCGATCACAAGAAAGTCAAATGCCCGACCGTCGACGAGGACAAATGCCGCGGCTGCGGCGCGTGCGAGAGCCAGTGCCCGGCCCTGCCGATCGCGATCATCGTCGCAGGCCGCACCCCCCAGCCGCTCCTCGCCCATCCCTCGCCCGCGCTCATGAAAGACGCATGAACCCCTACTACGCCGACCTCCACATCCACTCGCGCTACTCCCGCGCGACCAGCCCGACCTGTACGCCCGAGGGCCTGTTCCACTGGGCGCAGCTCAAGGGCGTCGGCGTGTGCGGCACCGGCGACTGCACGCATCCCGCCTGGCTGTCCGAACTCAACGAGAAGCTGGCCGAAGACGCGCCCGGGCTCTATGCGCTCACGCCCGAGCGGCGCAGCGCCGCAGGCGCGGGCGTGCCCGAGTCGTGCCGCGCCCCCGTGCGCTTCCTGATCACCGGCGAGATCAGCAGCATCTACAAGCGAGGCGGCAAGGTGCGCAAGGTACACAGCGTCATTCTGCTCCCCTCTCTCGAAGCCGCCGCCCGGCTCAGCGTGCGCCTGTCCCAGATCGGCAACATCCTCTCGGACGGCCGCCCGATCCTCGGCCTCGACCCGCGCAACCTGCTGGAGATCCTGCTCGAAACCGACCCGCGCGCCGCGCTCATCCCCGCGCATATCTGGACCCCCTGGTTCTCCATGCTCGGCGCGAAATCCGGCTTCGACTCGATCGAGGAGTGCTTCGGCGACCTCACCCCGCACATCTTCGCGGTCGAGACCGGCCTTTCCTCCGACGCGCCGATGAACCACCGCATCCGCTGCCTCGACCAAGTGGCGCTGGTCTCCAACTCCGACCTGCACTCGCCCGCCAACCTCGGCCGCAACGCCAACCTCTTTTTCGGCGCACCCTCCTACGACGCCATGCTGAACGGCCTTCGCGCCCGCGACCCCGCCGTCTGCGGCGGCACGATCGACCTCTTCCCCGAAGAGGGCAAGTACCACCTCGACGGGCACCGTGCATGCGGCGTGCGCCTGGAGCCCGCGGAAAGCATGGCCTGCAACAACCTCTGCCCCGCCTGCGGCAAGGAACTCACCATCGGCGTCCTCCACCGCGTCGTGGAGCTGGAGAGAGGGCAACAGTCGGCAATCGGCAGTCCGCAGTCCGCAGTCGGCAACCAGACCCCTTCAACTTTAGAACTTCAGAACTCCAGAACTCCAGAACTTCCCCGACGCCTCCCCTACCGCTACATCGTGCCGCTGCCCGAGCTGCTCGCGCAGAAGGTCGGCACGGCGCCGGCCTCAAAGAAAGTCACCGCCGCCTACGCCAGCCTTCTGGCCAGCGCCGGGCCCGAACTGCCGCTGCTGCTGGACGCGGAGCCGCAAACGCTCGCCGCGCTGGGCGAGATCGGCCAGATGATCCTGCGCGTCCGCGAAGGCCGCGTCATCCGCCAAGGCGGCTACGACGGCGAGTACGGCGTCATCCGCGTGGAATCATGAAACTCATCCTCCACACCTGCTGCGCCCCTTGCGCCAGCCACTGCGTGCTGGCCCTGCGGCAGCTCGGACACGACGTCACCCTCTTCTTCTCAAACGCGAACATCGCCCCTGAAGATGAGTACGCACGACGCCTCGACGCGGTGCGCCTCCTGGCCCGGCGCCTCGACGTGCCGCTGCGCGTCGACGAGACCGACCACGCCGACTGGCTCCGTCAGGCCGCCTGCGGCCTCGAGAGCGAGCAGGAAAAGGGCGCACGCTGCGCACGCTGCTTCCGCTACAGCCTAGGCCGGACGCACGCCGCCATGCTGCAGGGCGGCTTCGACGGCTTTACCACGACGCTCACCGTGAGTCCGCACAAGCACACGCCGACGCTCTTCGCCGTGGGCCGCGCGCTCGACCCCGACAGCTTCCTCGCCGTCGACTTCAAGAAAGGCGACGGCTTCAAGCACAGCCTTCAGCTCGCCGCCGACTTCGGCCTTTACCGCCAAAGCTACTGCGGCTGCGAGTTCAGCCTGCAGGGTGTGAGCCAGCGGGCGCAAGCGCGAGTGAGTCCGTGCTCGTGAGCACACTCGCCCTCCCGCGCGACGCTCTCCCTTGGGCTCCTGGAGGGCGAACCTGCGGTGAGCCGCCCCTTCTGACGCGCGCCTGACCTGCGGCCACGAGGCGTGAGCATCGAGCGAATCGATTCCTTCGGCACCATCGCTTATTTCTTAAGGGGGAATGCGCCGCAGAACCCTTGGACGCATATTCCCATACTTGCTCTGAAACTTAACCCGAGTTCGCCAGTTGGGCTCATCCTGAAAGAATATTTATCCGCCTCAA
>CAYMLQ010000320.1:0-7114 GCA_964390795.1 uncultured Lentisphaeraceae bacterium | reverse complement strand
TTGGACGAGGTTGTCCTCGACCACCACAAAGTCGCGCCAGCCTGCGTCGCCTGTTCCTGCTAGCAGCGGCACCAGGCTGCGCCCCGGCAACTTCCTGGGGATGTCCGTCCCCGACACCTCCAGCATCGTCGGCAGCAGGTCGATGCCGGTGTTGACCAGCTTGTCCGTGGCCAAACCGGCGGAGCAGCCCTTGGCCACAATGATGAGCGGCACCCTCGCCGACTCGTCGTATAGAACGGTCTTCTGGTTCCAGCCGTGAGCGCCCGCGCACTCGCCGTGGTCGGACGTGAAGACGACCACCGTGTTCTGCTCCAGTCCGGCCCCACGCAGCGCGGCGAGCAACCTGCCGATCTCTGCGTCCACTTTTTCTACCATCCGGTAATACCCCCAGCGGTGCTTACGCCAATCCGCTTCCGTATAGTGTCCCACAGGGAACGGCCCGGAATCAACCTGATACGCCTGTCGGAGGAGGGCCAGCCCGTCGGGCTCGCCTTTCTGCGGCGCGAGGTTCGCGGGAGCCGGCGGCAACTGCGAGTCCGGCGGAGGCTCCCCGATCTCGCCGCAGTTCAGCGCCTGCTTGCGCCCCGCCAGCCGCCGCGACCACTCGCAGATATTGTGCGGGTTCAGGTAGCTTGCCACGAGCAGAAAGGGCTTCTCGTGCGGCCGCGCGAGAAACCGGAGCGCGCCGTCGGTCACGCCGTCGTCGTGGTTCGACTTGGCCTTGGCGCTGGCCAGAAGCTCAAATCCGTGCGAGGCGACGTCCTTCGGCTTGAACGTCAGGTGCCATTTGCCGCTGTACGCGGCCTCGTAGCCGGCCTTGCGGAAGTAGGTGCCCAGACTGGGGAACGCGTCGGTGTCGATCTTAACGCCCGCGTGATCGTTGTTCGTGATACCCAGCTCGTGCGGGTAGCGCCCCGTGAAGACCGAGTTTCGGTACGGCACGCAGAGCGGGTTCGAGCTGTAGGCCCGCGTGAACAGCACTCCCCGGCGTGCCAGGCTGTCCATGTTCGGCGTCCTGATGTGCGCGGCGCCCATGCGGCAGCTCATCGCGTCGGCGAACTGCTGGTCCGTGATGATGAACAGGATGTTGGGCCGCGTCCGCGCAGGCTCAGCTGCGAGCAAGTCCGCTGGGAAAAAAGCCAGAAGACCAACCCAACACGCGGTTACGCAAGGTTTTCGCGTCACGGCTGAAGCCCTCCGTTAAGCTTCTTCCATGCGGCGAACGAACGCGCCAGATGCTCGCGCGAGTCGCCGCCGATACCGAAGCACTGCAGGCCGACCGGCCCCGTGTAGCCCAGCTCACGCAACGTTTTCAGAAAAGCCGCGAGGTCGAACGTGCCGCTGTCGAGCGGCTGAATGTAGCGGCCCCATCCGGGCTTGTCGTCGCGCTCGTCCGCGCCGTTGACCGAGACAGCCCACAGTCGCGGCAGAGCCTGCTGAAGGCGCGTCTTGTAGTCGCGGTCAGGGCAGACGCGCAGCCAGTGGCAGAGGTTGAACATGGTGCCGACATTCGGCCGGTCCACCTTCCCGGCCACGCGCACGGCGTCCTCGAGGCGCTCGATCCAGTCGTTGGTGTGCGGATAGAGCAGCAGCTGCGAACCGCTTTCGAGCGCCAGGCCGGACATCTCACGCACAAGCGCCACCGCGCGATCATCCAGGGATACGTCCGAAGCTTTTGCGCCGTTGACGATCAGGAGAAACTGCACGCTGCGGCCCGTCACAAGCTTGAGCACTTGCTTGAAACGCTCCGCGTCGTAGGGCGGCTTGTCCGGCGCGAGGCTCACCTGCATCGTGATCTGATAGAGTCTCAGCCCGGCTGCGTCGAGCGATGCGATACGCTCCTCGACCTTGTCCAGCCAGATGTGCCCCACCCCGCTGTAGCCCAACTCCTTCAACATGATGGCTTGCTCGGTGAAGTTCCGCTTCTTCGCATCGTGCCAATCGATGCAGAACGGGAAGAACGGCTGCTCCGGCCTGCCCTCCGGCATTCTGACGCAGCCAGTTCCAGCCGCCAACGCTATGACCGCCAGCCCGATCCAAACGCTCCGTTGCCTCATCGCATCCCCCTGTTTTCTACGAACACGCGCTTCACCGCCTCCAGATAGCCGTAGCCGTGCAGCGTGCAGGGCTGGAGGTAGCTCGTCTCAGTCCATTCGTTCCAGCTGTTCACAGTGATCAGCGGCGCGCGGCCCGGCTGGGCATCCACGAAGGCCTTGGCCTCGCGCAGCGCCTTCTCGAAATTCTCTGGCGTGTTATTCTTGAGCACCGCACCGAGGCGCTTCGGCGTTCGCGGGCTGCTGTCCCACCCGACCGACACGTGCGGGTAGTAAGCGGCCTTGTAGTTCGCCCGCACTGCGGCCCACTCTTTGAGCACATCCGGCATCACCGCGTTGTAGTCGCGGTTCACGTCCGCGAAATGGCAGAACTGGTAGTGCGTCAGCGAGTCGAAGCCGAGCCGCTCCACGACCTCCTTCTGCGTGCCCAGGTTGTCGCCCGCGATCCCCGAGAGGCTCCGGTCGCTGTGCTTGCGCAGCGAGAGCTGTAGCTCGAGCCCCGGGTGGCCCGCCTTCTTGACCTCCGCGCGGAACCAGTCGAGCGCCTCGCGCGTCGCTTCCGCGCCGCCCAAGCCTTCGATCAGCTTGTTCAGGTCGTAGATCATGAAGACTGGCTTTCCGTCGATCTTGTAGTATGTCGGCTGCGAAAAGTATTTTTCAATCCAGCGGCGTGCGATCTTCTCGAACTCCAGGCGGTCCACGCTGCCGCGCCAGATCGTCGCCGTATTGCGCTTGGTCGCGGCGTCGTCCGAGTTGCGGCGGTCCCACATCAGGTTCACGTCGTGGTTCGCCCACATGAGGTAGAACTTGACGCGGCTGTTGTTGCGGGCCTTGAGATAGCCCTCGTTCAGGCAGGCCTCGAGATACGGCAGCCCGTCATACCAGTACCAGTCGTAGATGAAGACGTTGACGCCGTGATCCGCCGCCGCCGCAATCTGTAGCTCCATCACGTAGCGGTCAGCCTCGTTTACGTAACCCCAGAGCGGATAACGCGGCTGTTGATGACCCACGAACTGGGGCTCGTTCTTCATGACCGTCTCCCACTCGCCGATACCCAGTGGCCAGAAGATCTTGGCGCGGTCATCCGGGTGGTACGAAGGCCACACGAAGGCTGCGATGTCGTATGTCTTCTTAGGCGCAACGACTTCCTGCGCGAGCGAACCCGAGCCACCCAGCAACACACCGCACGTGGCGACCACCACATTCAACACATTCCGTACTTTTCTCATAAGACTCCACATTTCCCCTTCTGACCAAAACCGGCTTCCCCGTCCGGCCTGACCACACCCGGCCCGAGTTGAAGCCGTCACGACCCGTCTCGCCTGCGGCTCACGATTCTGCTCATGGTCCACGCGAGCCTTTCGCACGCGAGCCTTTCGCACGCTGCGTGCGCATCACCGCCAGAGCATGTAGCCGCGACGCGTCCGACCGCCCGTCCGCGCCGAGTGTCGGACACAGCCAGCCGCCCTCGTCGTGCTCATTCCACGCATAGACGATCACGGTCTTCGCAGGACAATGCTCCGCCCAAGTCATCGCCTCGCCGATGTGCGCGGCCAGTTCCGCGGGCGTCGGCAGAACGTAGTACGTGTCCAAGCCGACGTTCGGCTTCTGCCACGTCTCCCACGGCACCGGATGCTCGACGCGCGGCCGCCGGTCCCAACCCGCCATGGCCAGCGGCACGACCTCCGCGCCGGTTGCCTCGCACGAGCGCCAGAACTCCCGCGCGGTGGCGGCCAGCTCCGAATAGGGCGCGCCCGCCCCGTTCGCCTGCCGCGCATAGTCGGAAATCGCATTCGCTCCAACCGTGTCCGCCGAGCGCTTGACCTGAGCGGCCGAGCCATCGTCCATCACGACGACGTACGGGTCGGCCAAACCAGCCTGGCGCGCAGCCTGGCGCAGGCCGTCGAACAGTGCGCGCGCGCCAGCCGGCCCGCCCCAGGCGTTCACCCACTTCTCCTCGGGGCGGAACAGGTAGAGCAGCGGGCGCCCGCCGCAGACGGTCTGATAGCCGGGCTCCCTCATCAGGCGCACGACGCGCGCCACGCCCGCGGGCCACTTGTCGCGGCCACCGAACGTTGTCGGTGATGCGATCGCGCAGAAGTTCACGTCGCGCCGGCGCGTGCTGCTGAGGTAGAGCGCCAGACCCTGGCTCATGCACGTACCCTCCTCATAGAGCAGGAACGCCCAGTAATCGAGGCCCCCGGTTTTGGCGAAGGCGATCTCCTGGTCGACCACCGCCTGCGTGTAGCCGTCGATGCGCAGGACGTCGTTGGTATCCACGCGCGCGAAAAAGGGCGCGCGCCAGCGATAACCGTGCGGATTCAGGGACTCCTCCATCGCCTTCACCGGCCCGCCCCCGCGCCCGTGCGCGGAGCCCGCCTCAGGCGTGTGCCACGCATCCCAGCGAATCGCCCCCACCGTAACAGGGTCGCCTGTCCAGCTCGCGGTTGACACGCAGCCTGCCGCCAACAGCAGGGTGACCGACATGATCTGTTGAACACGCTTCATTGCAGCAGAACCTGCGTACCGGGCGGATCGTCAACGACATACCCGGACTGTGTCAGATACACGCGCTTGCCGTTGTATGTCATGCTCAGCACCTGAGCGCTTGTCAGCCCGTCCGGGAAGGACAAGCTGTCCGGCCCCAGCGTCCCTGTGAGCGTCAGCGTTCCGCTCCACGCCTTGCCGCTGCTGTCGCCAAAGGTCAGGCGTCCCGTGCCCAGCGCGAGCGTGCTGCTGGCGGACACCGTCAGCGAGGCCGCAGCGTCGGTCGCGCTGCCCGCGTCGAGGGTGCCGCCGGAGAGGATCACGTCGCTCGCGTCAGGCAGCGTGTTGCTGGCCCCCAGGCGCAGCGTGCCCGCGGCCACCACCGTCGCGCCCGTGTAGCTGTTCGCCCCGGAGATCGTCAGGGTGTTCGTGCCCTGCTTGACCAGCCGGCCGGGGCCGCTGACCGAGCCCGAAAGCGTGATGGCCCCGACACCGCGCACGACGGCATGCCGGTTGAGCGTGACGGCACCAGACACGCGCGCGGCGGCGAGCGCATCCCCGTTCTCCAAATAGCCGCCGTAGCCAAGCGTCGCGCCCGCGCTGCCGTTGTCCTCGAACCGCAGCGGCTCCGCAATCGACTGTCCGTTGAGGTCCAGAACGCTGCGGTTGCCGTCGTCGTGGCGCCGAACTTCCGTGTAGCCAGCAGCCGAGCCCAACGCGTTGGACGTGGCCAGCTTGACAACGCCCGCATTGAGTTGCGCCGTGCCGCCGAAGCTGTTGGTGCCGCTTAAGATCAGCACGCCTTCCGAGCGCCATTTGAGGAGCGTGCCGTTCCCCGAAACGACGCCCGCCAACGTCTGCGTGGCCACGCCGTTGTAGATGAACGAGCCGGCCACCGCGATGTTGCCCGCGTAGGCCCCGCCGCCAAGCAGCCCGCTGCCCGTCACATTCAGGGTGCCGGCGCTCACCGTCACGTTGCCTGTAAACGTCACGTTCGTCTCGATGTTCACCGTGCCGGTGCCGTCTTTGATGAAGTTGCCGCCGCCGCTCACCACGCCTCGGATGACGGTGGTACCGGTGCCGCGGAAGGTGCCGTGCTTGGTAAGCGCGATCACGCCCGTGAGTGTCGAGTTGGTCACGTTGTTGTTCTCTAAATAGCCGCCGGAACCGAGGCTGGCGCCCGCAGTGCCGCCGTCCTCAAAACTGAACGGTTCGCCGGTCGAAAAGCCGTTCAGTTCGACACGCCCGCGGTTGTCGTCGCTGAAACGCCGGAGTTCAGTGGTCCCCGCCGTCGAACCGAGACCGTTGGCGTTCGCGAGCCGGATCGAGCCCGCGTAGATCTGCGTCACGCCCCGGTAGGAGTTCGTTCCCGCCAGCGTGAGCTGACCCCCATTCCACTTGTGGATCTGACCACCGCCGAAGATGGTGCCTGCAAAGGTCTGCGAGTTGCCGCTGTTATACTGGAGGTAACCGCTGCTATTCAAGGAAATGTCGCCCGCATGGTTACCGCCGGCGATGGTGTTGCCCATCTGAAGCGTTCCCTCTCCCACGGTGATCGGCCCGGTAAACGCTCCCCCTGAAGAGAGACTGAGTTGTGCGGATCCGGCCTTGACGAGACCCGACGCTCCAGCCGCGTGGTTACTGATCGCGCCGGAGAGCGTGAGACCATTCACGGGAAGCGTGACCACCAGCTCGCGGCTCGCTCCGATCGTGACCGGCCCGCTCAACGTCAGTGCGCCAGAGCCGCAATGGAGCAGCCCGTCTGCCTGGCAGGCGCCGCTGATCGTCCCTGCCGCACCCGTGTAACGAAGCGTGTGGAATGCCGCGCCGGCACCTAACGCGCCGACAGCCGCCACCTCGTAGTTCGTCGCGCCGGTCGTGTCGGTCACGCCCGCCGCTGTCGCCACCGACGTGCCGGTGTAGTTGGCAACCAGCCCGCCATTCATGGCGATGAAGCGCGTGGTCGCGCCTGAGCCCAGACAGGCCCAAGGCCCCACAAGCCCCGTGGCGTCGTTCGCGAGGGTTGGCGCGCTGATCGATCCCAGCCCTTGCACCTGAAGAACCGCTCCTGCCCCCCGCGTGAAGGCGCCCGTGTCCAGCGTCAGTCGCCGGCCGCTCGCGATGTTCCAGAGCTGGCGCGTCCCCGGCAGCAACGCAACGCCAGAGCTGACCGTCAGGTTGGTCGTGGCGGAGGCCATGTCGATACCCCCAGCGCCGAGCGTAAGGGTGTTCCCCGCAGCGATGGTCACGGCGCCGCCCGGATTCGTGATTCGGAGGGCCGCCCAACTCTGGTCGGCGCCCAAGGGCACTTCGTTCGCCCCCGTCACGGTGCTACCCCACTGGGCGATATCTCCGTCGCCGGGCACCACGTCTCCAACCCAACTGGAGGTCAGATTGAGGTTGTCCACGTTGTTTGTTTTATTGATCGTCGCGGCGTGGGACTCCAAGAGGCCCGTCGCCGCCAACGCCGCTACCGCGGCGATCTGAAACGTCTGCTTTGTCGTCATAACAACTCCTTAATCACTAGCATCCCATAGGCTTGGCCGGCGACATGCCGATTCCCATGATTGGCA
>CAYMLQ010000319.1:0-7151 GCA_964390795.1 uncultured Lentisphaeraceae bacterium | reverse complement strand
CTAACACGGCGCCCGACAGAACGGTGACGACCGTACCCGTGGGCAGGCTGCCCGCGAGGCTGCCGCCCGCCAACGTGTCGACCGTAACCCGGTCGAGCCATATGGCGGTGTCGCTCCCCGTGAAAGCACCGCGGAAGGTCAGCGTATGCGTGCCGCTTGACAGAACGGCTGATCCCGTATACAGGGCGCCCAGCTCGTTGAACTCAGCCGCTGCGAAGCCGAATTTACTGACCCCGTCGATTTCGACTGCAAGTGCGCAGGCGGGCATGACAGGCCGCTTTCCGGCCATAAAGGAGATCGCGTACAGACCGTCGGCGGGCAGCACGAGGGTCGTGGAAAGCACGCCGGCCATTGCATTTGCCTGTATGAAGGCGGCAAACGCGCCGTCGATGACGGCATTGCCGTTCACCCATGTGGAGCCCAGCGCCGCGATGCCGGCAGACGAGAAGGACCAAGCCGCGTTGGTGGGAGTGCCAAAAACTCCGTAAACCCCATTCACGCCGTTGCTGTATAGAAGCGGCGTCAGCCATTTCCGGCTTGTTCCCACAGGAAGAGAGAGGTATCGTATCGGGCAACTTATGACCTTGCGCGAACAGTATCTTCCGTGGCTCCGGCTAGTCCGGCTGCCGAACCTGCTCACGGTGCCCGGCGACCCGGTGGCGGGCTTCCTGTTGGCGTCGTCTGGCGTGCTGACGCCGCCCGCGCCGCTGGCGCTGGCTGCCGCGGCGGGCGCGGCGCTCTGCCTCTACGCGTTCGGGGTGATGCTCAATGACCTGATGGACGTTGCGGCCGACCAGCGCGAGCGGCCCGAACGGCCGCTGCCCGCAGGGGAGATCACCGTATCGCAGGCGCGCCTGGCGGCGATCGCCCTGGCGCTCTCGGGTCTCAACCTCGCGCTGGTCGCGGGCCGGCCCGCGCTCTTCACCGCCGCCGCGCTGGCGGGGGTGATCGTTCTTTATAACGCCGCTCTCAAGCGCGTGCCGGTGCTGGGCGTGTGCGCGCTGGGGCTCTGCCGCGGGTTGAGCCTGCTGCTTGGCGCGGCCGCGGCGCGGTCGGAGCTGTTCACCCGTCACGATGCCGCTGACCTGCCCGTGTGGCTGGCGGCCGTGGGGCTGCTGCTCTACGTCGCCGGGTTCTCCGTCGTCGCCAAGCGGGAGATGGAGCCTGACAAGCCGCTGGGTATCGCGCGGTGGCTTCCGTTCGGTGCGCTGCTGCTGACGTTGTTCGGGCTGCTCGTTGCAATTTCGGCGCTGAAGCGGCTCGACGGGATCACGCCGACGGTCTATGTGTTCCTAATGGTGATGGCCCTGATGCGCGCGTGGCTGCTCGGAGGCATGCTCTACCGCATTCAGCCCGTGCCTGACACGGTGGGCGGGCACATCCGCAACCTGCTGCTGCTGCAAGGCTGTTTCTGTGTGGCCGCCGGGGCTGCGGGGCTGATGCCGGCGCTTTTTTTCGTTCTGCTTTCGCTCGTGTTCGCCCGGCTGTCGAGGCGCTTTTACAGCAGTTGAGGGCTCACGTCAGCTTCGAGGCCGTACCTTTCGCCCGGTAGGGCTCCAGCACCGTGGGCCGGGTCTGCTCCTTGCGCCGCGCGGCCTCGCAGGCTTGCCGGTACAGCTCTTCCTGACTCCGGTAAGGCGAACGCACCTTGTCCACGCGCGCGTACGTGCCGTCGGAGCGCAAGCAGCTCGCCTTCTGATTGTCTTTGAAATAGCCCTTCAGAATCTTTAGCACCTGCCGCCGCGCCTCTTTGTCGAGGATCGGGATCATCAGCTCGACGCGCCGGTCGAGGTTCCGCGGCATCCAGTCGGCGCTGGCGATGTAGACCTTTTCGCTGCCGCCGTCGTAAAAGGCGCAGATGCGGGCATGCTCGAGGAAGCGGTCGATGATGCTCGTGACCGTGATGTTCTCGCTCAGCCCCTTTACTCCCGGGCGCAGGCAGCAGACGCCGCGCACGTTGAGCTGTACTTTGACACCCGCCTGCGACGCCCGGTAGAGGTGCCCGATCATCTCCTCGTCGGTCAGGGTGTTCACC
Organism: uncultured Lentisphaeraceae bacterium; assembly: GCA_964390795.1. Taxonomy (GTDB): domain Bacteria; phylum Verrucomicrobiota; class Kiritimatiellia; order RFP12; family UBA1067; genus CAYMLQ01. The sequence goes on along the minus strand of CAYMLQ010000319.1, from coordinate 5,116 downwards.
TTGATCGTAATCGCGGCTTTCTCGCCGGCCGCCGCTCGGGCCGTCTCGACATCGATCAACTCCAGCAGCGAGCTGCGGAGGTTGAACGGCGACATGCGCAGCAGATTCAGGTTCTGCGGCTGCGAGTAGCCAGCAACCGCGTTGAAGAACGCCGCCGCGTCATGGCCGAGGGCGACGTCACTCGTGAAGATGCCGAGATCGCCATAGAGCCGCGCCGTGGTCTCGTTGTAATTGCCGGTTCCGAAGTGCGTGTACCGCACGATGCCCTGCGGTTCGCGCCGCACGACGAGGCAGACCTTGGCGTGGGTCTTCAGGTTGCGCACGCCGTAGATCACCTCGGCGCCGGCCTGCTCCAGGCGCCGCGCCTGCGTGATGTTGCGCGCCTCGTCGAAACGCGCCTTGAGTTCGACGAGCACCGTCACGTGTTTGCCCGCTTGCGCCGCGCGGATCAGCGCTTCCACAATGGCGCTGCTGCCGGCGGTCCGGTACAGCACCTGCTTGATCGCGAGCACGGCCGGGTCGGCGGCGGCGTCTTCAACGAATTTGATTACCGGATCGAAGCTCTCATACGGCAGGTGCAGCAAAATAGGACCTGTCACGAGCTGAGCGAAGAGGCTCTCTTTGAGGTCGACTTGCGGCGAGGGCTGCGGGGGCCAAGGCTCGTCTTTCAGCGACTCGAAGCCGTCGGTGGAGGCCAGGCGCATGAAGGCCTGCAACGCGAGCGGTCCATCAGAGGGATAAATGTCGCCGCGCTCCAGTTGGAAGCGCCGCGCCAAGAAGGAGATCAGACCCCGCGAGGCTCGCCGCCCGATCTCCATGCGGATGCACGCCGTCTCCTTGCGCTCGTCGAGCAGCTCCTGCATCCCGGTCATGAGGTCTGGCGCGAGATCCTCGCGCAGCTCGATGTCGGCGTTGCGCGTGATGCGGAACGGCACGCATTCGAGCACCTCATAGCCATCGAACCAGCGTCCGATCCACTCGGCCACCGCCTCCTCCAACAGCACAAAAGCGGCGCCGGACGCGGTGGGCAGGCGGAGAAAGCGGCTCACGTTCGGCCCCAGCGGCAACAGCGCGACGCGCTCCTCGTCGGAGCCGGGCGCAGGCGCAAGCCGGACCGCCATGTGGATAAGCAGGTTGGCAGGACGGTAGGGCCGCCCCTCGACCAGCGAGACCGGCGTCAGGAGCGACAGAACCTCGTCCTCGAAACGCCGCTGCAAAAGCTTACGCTGAGCCTCGTTGACGGCTGAAACGGGCAGAAGCTGAAACTCTTTCTCAAGCAAGGCCAGACGCAGTTTCTTGTACAAGGCGGACTGCGAAAGCGCCATCCTCCGGATACGTTGCGTAACCGCCTGAAGCTGCTGCCGCACGGTCATGCCGGCGATGTCGCGAGCCCGGTGCCCCTCGTCTAGCAGGAGCCTCAGCCCGCCGACGCGCACCATGTAGAACTCGTCGAGGTTAGACGCCGTGATCGCCAGGAACTTGAGCCGCTCCAGCAGCGGATTGTCCGCATTCAGCCCTTCATCCAGCACACGCTGATTAAAGGCCAGCCAGCTCAGCTCGCGGTTGAAATATCGGTCTGCAGCACATTTCATAAGAAAGCCCTACTTTCGGATCCCGAGAGCCCGCACGCGTCACGTACAGAACGGCCTGCCCTGTCTAGTGCCGTGTTTATGAATAAGAATAAAACGATGGGTGCTGAAGGGCAAGAACGAAGTACCGGATTGTCGGATGGGGGGCGTGGCGGGCGCATGGCAGTTCTGTTGGTGGATACCCTTCTTAATCTTAATCTTAATCTTAATCTTAATCCTAATCCTAATCCGCTAACCGCCGGTTGTCGGTCTCCTATTCCGGACGTTCCTCATGAATACGATCAGCGGACGTGCTGCGTATCAAGCCCACCAGCATCGAGACAAACAAGCTTGCTTTGGAGTGGGCGCTTTTGCAACATTTAGAACATGGCAAGACAGATCCGACACAACGTCGAGGGCGGCTGGTACCCTATCACCACGCGCGGTATGGTATGGGGCGGAGGGAGATCTTTACTGTAGACCGCGACCGGGAGCATTTCATTGCGGGCTGTCGATTCCGGAGCTGGCCGCGTTTGCCGGCATAGGGTCGGCCGCCGCTTCCAAAGCGCTCCAGCGCATGAGAAAGCGCTTGCCAGGCGATCGGAAACTGAAGTCGATTTTTCGGAAGGTCTCGGCTGAAATTGGCGTGAGTGAGAAATGAAAGGTCTCGATGTCGCGACCCCTTTATACGCCCTCGACCCCTATACGTCCTCACGAGGGTAAGGAGACCGGCGGCGGGTTACGGGGAACCCGCCCTACCCGTTGCGACACGACACGTACGCAGGTTACGACGAGACGACCGCCTGCGGAGCGACGCTTGGCCGACGTTTCGGGGACAGGAGTGTCCCCGCTCCCAGTCTTGCGACACGCTTTCATCTGAAACGCGCCCTTCTCGCATACCCCTGTCACTTGCCTATACCTTCAACGTTCGGCGTTCGCTGTTCGGCGTTCGGCGTTTGAGTGATCCCCTCGTTTGCTCCCGTTCCGCCGGGCGGCGGGCTAACCGATTACGCCCTGCACCCAAACGGCTGTTGACGATCAGCGAGGGGCGGCAGTAACATGAGCCTCTATAAGGAAAATAGCGGGCTTATGAAACAGGGATGTGTCAGGCGGTGGGCGAAGCGGTTCGGGCGGCTGGCGGCGGCCGGCGCGTGCGTCGTCGTCGTGGTCTGGTTCTGCTGCCCTCCGCCGCTGGAGGACGCCGCGCGCTATCCGGCGGGAGTGATCCTGCGGGACCGCACCGGTCAGGTGCTTCGCGTGGGGCTGGGGCCGAACGATCAAGACTGCCGGCCCTGTTATCGCGCCTCCTTCGACGATTGGATCGTCAAGGCGGCGATCGCGGCCGAGGACAAGCGCTTCGCCTCGCACTGCGGCGCCGACGTCCTGGCTCTGGCGCGTGCGGCGCGGCAGAACCTCTCCACGCGGCGGCGCGTTTCGGGCGCCTCCACCATCACCATGCAGACGGTCCGGCTGATAAGCCCGCACCCGCGCACGCTGGAGTGGAAGGCGGTGGAGGCGGTGCAGGCGCTGCGGCTCGAGCGCGTTTGGACAAAGGAGGAGATCCTCAGCCAATACCTGAACCGCGCGCCGTTCGGCTCCAACCTTGTGGGCATCGAAGCCGCGTCCTGGGGGTGGTTCGGCAAGGCGCCGCAACAGCTCAACCTCGGTGAGGCGGCGCTGCTTGCGGGGCTGCTCCAGTCGCCCACGCGCTTCCGTCCCGACCGCTATTCGGAAGCCGCAAAAAGGCGGCGCGCGTATGTGCTGGAGCGGATGGCGCAACTGGGGATGATCAGCGCGCGGGCACGCGAGGAGTCGGTTCGCGAGGAGGTGGTGCTGCGCCGCGCGCCGCGGCCGTTCCTGGAGCCGTTCTTTTGCGATTGGGTACAGAATTCGGCGACCCTCGATGCGGGCGATCACACGACCACGCTCGACCCGTCCTTGCAGGAGGCCGTGCGGCGGCAGGTCACGCGACAAGCCGAAGCGTACGGCGTGGATGTCGCGGCCGTGGTGCTGGAGGTCGGACCTGGCGCGGTGCGCGCGCTGACCTGCTCCGGAGAGTATCTCAAACGGCCCGACGGGCAGGTCAACACGGCGACCTCTCCGCGACCGGCGGGGTCGACGCTGAAGCCCTTCGCCTACGCGCTGGCCATGGACCGCGGCCTGCTCACGCCCGGCTGGGTGCTGGCCGACGTGCCGCGCCGCTTCGGCAACGATGCGCCGCTCAACTTCTCGGGCGCGTTCATGGGGCTGGTCTCTGCGCGCGAGGCGCTGATCCTCTCGCTCAACCTGCCGGCGATCGAGGTGGAAGAGCGGGTGGGCCAGCCACTGCTCTACGAGACGCTGCGGCGGCTCGGCCTGGACGCGCTGAACCGGCCCGCTGAGCACTACGGGCTGGGGCTGGTGCTGGGCAACGGGTCGGTGCGCCTCATCGAATTGGCGAACGCGTACGCGTGTCTGGCGCGGGGCGGGGTATGGCAGACGAGCCGCGTGTTCGAAGCGAAGAGAGGCGGCTCGCCAGCCGTCCGCCCGGGAGAAACGCGGAAGGTTTTTTCTGAGGGCGCCTGCTGGCTCGTGGCGGAGGCGCTGAGCGGCGGCGAGCGCGCGCGGGACGCGGTGGGGCATGTGGCGGACGCGGGGCTGCCGCGCTTCGCCTGGAAGACCGGCACGTCGTCGGGGTTCCGCGACGCGTGGACCGTGGCGTGGAACCCCGAGTATGTGGTGGCGGTGTGGTGCGGCTTCAAAAGCGGGCGGCGAGGCTCCGAGACGCTGGTTGGGAAGAAAGTCGCTGCGCCGGTCGCGTGGGAGATCATCCGCCACCTGTATCCGGCGGGCGGCGCTCCGTGGTACGCAAGGCCCGCGCCGGTGGTCGAGCGCGAGGTGTGCGCGGCGTCAGGGCGCGTGGCGGGTCCGCTCTGCGAGCGCCGCACGGCCGATTGGGCGCTGCATCAGTGCTCGTCATGCGGGCTTTGTCCGGTCCACATGCGCGACGGGCGCGGTGACGTGCAGACGCGCTGGCCAGCGGAGGTCGCGGCCTTTCTGGAGACTCAGGCGCGCGGCGGGGCCAGCGCGCCTACGGCGGGCAACGGGCTGCGGATTGTGGCGCCTGCGGACGGCACGGTGTACCGGCTCGTGGCGGGCCTGGAGGGCCAGCACGTGGTCTTCAACGTGTCGGGAGCGGCTCCGGGCTCGCCGCTCTACTGGTTTCGCAACGACGCGCTGGAGGGGACGGGAGTGTGCGGCACGCCGTTCCTCTGGACGCCGGAGCAAGGCACGCACCGGTTCGTCTGCTCCGATATATCCGGTTCCTCAGCCACGGTCACGGTCCGGGTGGAGTAGGGTGCCCCGCATCCTTGGACCACATGCCAGATTGATTTTACGGGGGGGCGTGGTATCATGAGCCCTCATGCACCTCACAGGCTCTTCAGGCGCGGACGCCGAGTACACGCCGTGGCGCGCCTCCAAATTCTATATTCCCCTGCTGATTCAGGCCGCCTCGCAGAGCCTGACCTATCCGCTGGTGGCGTCGATCGTTTCGCACGGCAAGAACG
>CAYMLQ010000318.1:0-7172 GCA_964390795.1 uncultured Lentisphaeraceae bacterium | reverse complement strand
ACGCTCAGCGTACCATGAGTGTTCTGTTCCATGCTTAATCCTTTGTGAGCGGGATGTCAAGCGCCACACGCGTGCCCCCCCCTGCCCGTCGCTCGACCAGAAACTGAGCCTGCATCTCTTCGGCTCGGCGACGCATGTTTCTCAGGCCATGCCCTGCCTTCGATGCGGCCCCGTCAAAACCGGCGCCGTCGTCCTCTATCACCAGTCGCAGTCGGCGACCGTGGCGCGCGACGAGCAGCTCAACCCGGCTGGCATGCGCGTGCTTAACAACATTGTAAAGCGCCTCCTTGATGATCGGCAGCACGTTGCGCCGGACCGCCGTCGGGATGCGCATCTCTCCGCAGTCTCCCTCCACGCGGACCGAATAGGGCGTGGCCGACAACAGCATCGCGGCCGCTTCTTTGACGCGGGCCACCAGATCCGAGGCGTTGTCGTGCGCCGGGTCGATCATCCAAACCAAGTCTTTGAGCGTCCCGATGCTCTGGGTCACGATCGAGCGGATCCGCTCGAAGGACTCTGCGTCCCCTTGCGCACCCGCTAAATCCAGCAGCAAGGCCACGCCGCCCAGGTTCGCGCCGATCTCGTCATGCAGGTCGCGGGCGATGCGCAGTCGCAGCGCGTCTGTCTTACGCAGCCGTTTCGCGCGGCGTCGCGCGCCCCACCAGCCCAACCCGCCCACGCCTGCGAACAGCGCCACAGCGAAGAGCGTGCGCGCGCTGGTGCGCTGCCACCAAAACGGCTGCACCGTCAGCAACACCTCAGCAGCGGGTGTCCAGTGACTAGTCCGGTGCTGCACACTCAGCGTGAACTGATAGCTGCCGGGCGTCAGGTTATCGTACGTTGCCTCACGCAGAAACGTGTCGCCCGCCCGCCAGTAGCCGTTTCCCTGCAACGCGGCCCTGAAGCGCGCCGTCCTCCCGCTGCCGGGTTCGGCTGTCAGCCACCGGACGCTTATGCTCCGCGTCCCGGCCGGCATTCCGACCGTGATCGGCACGGTCGACGCGTGCGGCCCGAACGAGCGCCTCCAGCGGATGCGGCCGTCGTCCGTCACCACCTCATCCACGTAGACAGGCGCAGACAGCAGTGGCTCGCTGACCGCCGACGGGGTCACCACCGCCAGCCCGTTACGTGTGGGGAAGAGCAGCCTTCCGTCGGCCATCCGCAGGCCCGCCGGGCTGAAGCCTCCCGAACAAAACTCGTCGTCGAGACCGTCCTCCTTGCGCAACGTTAACTCGGCATCGGCATGCTCAGGCACCGTGGTGCCAAGAAGCGCAGAACGGCTAAGTCGGATGATTCCCTTGTCCGTGCCCAGCCACAGGTGCCCCGCATCGTCGTCCAGCACGATCACGACACGCGTCCCTTCCAGCAGGGACATCGCGACCAAGCACCACCGCTCCCTATCGCGCCAGGCCAAGCCGAAGCTCCCTCCGCACCACAGCAAGCCATCGCGGTCCGCATAGACCGTCTCCACGCACGACACGGACGCGGGCAACCCCTCATTAGCCGTTTTCCAGGCGAGCGACTTTCCCTCGAAAGCCAACACGCCCTCGCTTTCGCTAGCGGCCCAGACCGTCGCATTTGTTCCCTCCGCCAGCGCGTTCACCGTATTCGGAATCTGGTGCTTCGGCCAGTCCAGCCCCTCCGGCCCCCGATAGACCATCACCCCTCGCTGCGTCCCGACCCACAGTTTCCCGTCCCGAGCGCTCAGAAGCGCGCGCACGCCAGCGTCCATGAACGGCACCCGCTTGCCTGGATAGATCACGCGAGTACGCCCCAGCGCGTCGCGCCGCATCAGGTGATGCCCCAGCGCGCCCAGCCACAGCCCCCCTGCCTGATCGTCGCAGACCGAGAAAACCGTCGCCTGCGGCGAGAACGGATCAGACGCCATCGGTTCGAACCCCGTCTCCAGCGTCCCCCGCCAAAGCCCGCTCCCGGCGATCCCTGCCAAGAGCGTGCCGTCGCCGCACTCGTGAAGCGCGGTGAAGGTTTGGGCGGCAGGCCCCTTCGCGATCCTGACCATGTCTACGACTCGCTCCCTGAAACAGAGAAGCCCGCCGCCCTCGGTGCCCGCCCAGACCCGCCCCCGAGCGTCGACGCACAGATCGTTGATCCCGGGCGGATAGAGCCCCTCTCCCGTGTAGAGCGCGTTCCAGCTCCTCCCGTCCCAGCGATACAGCCCGTGCTGGCCGCCCGCCCACAGCTCGCCGGGACGCCGCTCGACCATCGCCGTGACGCCCAGGCGCGACTGCGCAAGGCTCGGAACAGGCGGCAACGCGGCCCACACACCCTTGCTGAACTTGAAGAAATCGCCGGGGTGCCGATACACCCACACGTCGCCGGACACGCCCGCGTGAACCGCCTCGTAAGCTAAGTCCTGCCGCGCGAGCGGCACGGGAACGCGCACGCATCGCTCCCCTGCGAGACGGTAGAGCCCCCCCTCTGCGGCAATCCAGACCGTTCCGTCGGGCGCGCAGCTCCCTTTCCGACAGTTGATGTTGCTGGAAACGGAAGGCTCGACGACGGACAGACGCCACCCCTCCTGAGCCGAGAGACCGACGGCGACATCCGTCAGGCAGACAAGCCGGTTGGAAGCGATCACGACGTCGTAGACTTGCCGCAACCGCTTGTAGTCCCACTCCGGCAATTTTCGCCAAGAGCCATCGTGAACCAGTCCGACCGCACCGCGCCTGATGACCGTCAGTCGGCCAAGCCCGTCGAAAAGAACGCGGAAGATACTGCGTGAGAAACTCCGCGGCTCGTCGATGGCAGGCCCCTCCGCGAAGCGTACGCCGTCGAACCGCCAGAGCTGGGTGCCGGCCGCACCCCACAGCAGACCGTCAGGGCCAAAGCAGATTGTCTTGACGCTGTTCTGCGGCAAGCCCTCCTCCCGCGTCCAGCGCTGCACCGTGAACTGAGTCGTGAGCGGCAACGGCCCCTCAGTCTCAGCCCCGCCTACCGCAAGCTGAGCCGCTAAAGCCCAAATAATCATCCATCGGCTCATCCGATTTGAACCTTTCCAATGGATTTAGGATAGCAAGACTCGCTACCCGCATCAGCGGTACTCGTTGACCGTTTCAAAGAGCGCCAGCAGGTTGTCGAGCGGCGTCAGGGCCTGCACATTATGGATGGCGCCGAAAACGAAACCGCCGCCCGGCGCAAAGGTCTCGACCCGTTCCCGAACCTGCTCGCGCACCTGCGCGGGCGTTCCGAAAGGCAGCGTCTTCTGCGTGTCCACTCCCCCGCCCCAGAAGGTCAGCACCTCGCCGTACCGCTTCTTGAGCATCACGGGGTCCATGCCGGTCGCGGAGCACTGGACCGGATTCAGGATGTCGAACTCCGCCTCCACGATCAGGTCGAGCAGCGGCGCGATCCCGCCGCAGCAGTGCATGAACGTCTTCCACGGCGTGTGCGCGTGAATCCACCCGTTGACCCGCTTCTGATACGGCAGGAACAGCTCGCGGTAGCTCTCCTGCGAACAGAACGGGCCGTTCTGCGTGCCGAAGTCGGTGCCGTTGGTCTGGATCACCGAGATCCGGTCGCCCACCGCCGCATGCAGGCGTTCGAGATTCCCAATGGCGATCTCGGCCTGCTTTTCGAAGACCGCCTTGATGTACTCCGGCCGCATCACCAGCGACACGTACCACTCCTCAATGTCGCGAATCCCTTTGGGCTGTTTGAGAAACGTCGCGGGCACCAGAGCGATGTCACCGAAGGTCAGTCCGCCGAGGGTGCAGAATAACGCTCGGTCGGTCCGAGCTTGCAACCGTTCCGCCCTCGCTGACAACAGGGCCAGTTCAGCATCCTGGAGCGGGCCGTACTCTTCCAGATTGTCGGCGGGATTCAGCTTATCTTCGTCAAGCGGCGGCTGCCGCATGAGCGCGTCGAAGAAGTGACCGCCCTCTGGCATCTTGGCGCAGGGCGCAACCGTGCGGTCATCCCCGGGGTACTGGAACAGCTCGCCCCCCGGCGCGTAGTCTGTGTTGAAACCGCCCGGCACCAGCACCGGCGTGCCGTCGCGCAGACGCCACTCCTTGAAATCCGCGGCCGGGAACCCGAACATCGTGCCTGTGCCGTGCAGCGCGACCGAGTCGATACCCAGCGCCTCGCCGAGGTCATGCGCCACCTCGCCCAGCATCTGATACGTCTCGACCACCTTCACCGGCGTGCCGGGCTTGTCTAGGCCGAGTGCCTGCCTCAACTGGTAGACCACGCTGACGTGGATACCCGTCTGAAACCCGCCGCCGAAATCCACGGCGAGCTTATCCGGCTCTTGATGTGCGCAGGCGGCGCTAATCCGTTCACGTGATGTCATTGCGTCAGCCTCCGTTTCCCGTTTTCAATCCGCCAATTCGCGCTCAATCTGCTCCAGCGACTTGCCTTTGGTCTCCGGCACTCCCCGCCACATCACCGCAAACCCGGCCAGACAGATCGCGCCGTAGAGCCAGAAGGTGCCCGCCGCGCCCAGCGCCGCATTGATCGGCTTGAAGGTCGCCGTCAGCGCGAAGCAGGCGACCCACAGCGCCGAGACGCAAAGGCTCAGCGCTGCCCCGCGGATACGGTTCGGGAAGATCTCGGCGAGCAGCACCCAGGTGATCGGCGCCAGCGTCATGGCGTAGATCGCGATCGCGGTCAGCACCGCCGCCAACACGGCGACCCCCTTCAACTCCATGTAATAGCAGGCCCCCAGAACGGCATAGGTCGCCGTCAGCCCGCCCGCGCCCAGCAGCATCAGCGGACGCCGGCCCCAGCGGTCCACCGTCCTGATCGCCACGAACGTGAAGGCCAGATTCACCAGGCCGGTGATCACGATGTTGAACATCATACCGCTTACGTCGTACCCCGCCGCACGGAAGATCTCCTCTGCGTAATTGAAGATCACGTTGATGCCGCACCACTGCTGAAAGACCGCGAGGAAGGTGCCCAGCGCGAGGAGCTTCAGCAGTTTCGGCTGCAGCAGCTCCGCGAAGCGCACCGTGCCGTGTTCGCCCCCGAGCGTCGCCTGTACATCCACACTCTCCGCCTGCGCATACGCCGCGCCGCCGATGCGCGCGAGCACGCGTTCCGCCTCGGCCGTGCGGCCCTGTTTCAGCAACCAGCGGGGCGACTCGGGAATGACCAGCGACAGCAGGAGGAAGAGTCCGGCGGGCACGGCCTCGGCCGCGAACATCCAGCGCCACCCAGACTGCCCGTTCCACGACGCCAGGAGCACGTCCGGCGATGCGTCCGGCGCCACCGGAGCGAGGTTGTAAATCAGCAGATTCACAAGCTGCGCCGCCAGCACGCCGATGACGATGGTGAGCTGGTTGACGGAAACGAAGCGCCCCCGCATCTCCGCAGGCGAACTTTCGGCGATGTACATCGGAGAGACGTTCGAGGCGAGCCCGATGCCGATACCGCCCAGGATACGCGCCCAGATGAAGGCATCGTAGGTGTTCGCCAGAGCCGTCCACACCGCCGACACGGTGAACAGCAGCGCAGCCCCAACCAGCAGCCGCTTGCGGCCGAGCCGATCCGACAGCGCGCCCGAGAGCAGCGCACCCGCCAGACACCCGGCCAGCGCCGAACTCATGGCCCAGCCCGCACGCCACGCCTGCCCGTCGCCGGTCAACCCGAAGAAGGGCTCGTAGAACGGCTTCGCGCCGCCGATGACCACCCAGTCGTAGCCGAAGAGCAGTCCGCCCATGGCCGCCACCAGGCAGATCATCCAGACGTAAGCGAGATGATAAGTCGGCTCGGCTCCCAGCCGAGTCGCGTCAGAAGACATAGCTTTCATCATAACCTTGTGCTTTAGCATGGAGCATCCTCACGCAGGCAAGGGGGTCACGGCAGAATCAGCACGAGGAACTGGGCCTGGCTGACGTCCTTCGCGCTGGAGGTGAAGGTCCAGTCGCGCGTCTTGCCCTCGGAGTTGCCGAGGCCAAGGTCGCAGGTGCGGCCGCCGCCGAAGCGGTTGAAGCAGAGGATCGAATGCTTGGCTTTCCAGTTATGGATCTGCATCGCGCCGTAACCCGCGCCGCCCTTCGGGTTCATGGCGTCGCCGAAATCGTACAAGCCCTCCTCTGCGCCGGGAATCTTAGCCGCGTTCTGCGCTCCAAAGTTGCAGGGATAGAACTCAATGTTGCAGCCTTCGGAGAACTCGCCGGATGCTACGCCCTTGGCGTTGCTCTTCACGCTGGCGCCGGTGACCTGCTGCTGGAGCGTTGCGCCGCTGGCGACGCACGGCACGCCGAGCTTCGCGACGTCGGGCGTGAACGGGTCCATGGCGACGAACGCGTAGGTCGTCGCGCCCGCCCGGTCCCGCAGCGCGAGGAAGTAGGCGACCTTCTTGAACGGCCCCTTGAGCTGCGCGGAGTTGTCCACGTCATAGACGAAGCGCGTGCCGCCGTCAGTCAGCTTGCCCGCGAGCGGATCGAAGGAGTAGAGGAGCTTGTAGGTTTTAGCTTCGTCCGGAAGCAGCTTGGAGAACACATCGAACTTCGGCATCTCGCCAAAGCGGAACGGGGAGGCCGGCAGGCCCTCCGCGTTCGCGAGGTTGACGCCGACCGGGTTGTTGGCCCACGCATAGTGGACCACGGCCGGCTGCGGGACCTGGGGCGAGGAGACGATCACGGTGTCCTTGCCTTCGATGACGGCGTCGGCGTGAACCGTCAGCCCGTCGGCGCCGGTCAGCGCGAAGCCGACGATCTTGCCGCCGCCCTTGACCGCGAGCGGCGCGCCGCCGTTGTCGAAGCGGACCACGGCTTTGCCGTCCGCGAACTTGCACGACTCCGCCACCGGCCCGCTCCAGGCAAAGCCCTTCAAGCCATACGTCTTGTACAGCGCCACACGCCCGAGACGGTCGCCGACGTCCTGCTTGTTTTTCGGATGGATATCGTTTTCCTCGCCCACATCGATCGTGATGGCCATGCCGGTGTTCGGCACTTCCTTGGCGGTCTTCGCGAATGACTCGCGGATCTGCGGCCAGCCGCCGTCTTCCACGGGGCTCTGCCACGGCGCCATGAAATTCGGAAGCTGCACGAAGTAGAACGGAAAGTCAGAGCCCCACTGCGTGCGCCAGTTGACGATCAGGCGTTCCATCTGGCCGCGGTATTCCTTGCCGCGCCCGCTGTTGCCTTCGCCCTGATACCAGATCGCGCCCTTGATCGCGAACGGCACGAGCGGGTTGATCATCG
>CAYMLQ010000317.1:0-7212 GCA_964390795.1 uncultured Lentisphaeraceae bacterium | reverse complement strand
GGCTCTCGGCGCAGGGAGCGGAAACGGTCGTGTTCGAGCTGGACCTTCCGTCGGTGGAGGAGAGTTTCGAATACCGGGTGCGCTACGGCAACGGCTACACGCGGCCCTACAACATCGTGGTCATGAAGGAGCCGGGTCTTCTTGAGACGCAGGTGTCCTACTCCTATCCAGCCTACACGGGGTTGCAGGCGACGCAGCTGGTGAGCGCGGGCGAGGCCCCGGCGATCACGGCGGTGGCGGGTACGCGCCTCCGCATCGAGAGCGCCTTTGACCGCGCGTGCTCGGCCTCGCTTCGGATCAACGCGCTGACGCTGCTGAATCCCGCCGGCGTGGCGACGAACGGGGTGTGGCTTCAGACCCTGAGCACCAACCGCACGGGACGCTGGGCGCTGTCGCTGCGCGACGCCTACGGCTTCACCAATCGGCCGGTGTGGGCTGCGTACACGGCGGTGCCTGACCGTCCTCCGGAGGTGGCGCTGGTGACGCCGGAAGTCACCAAGCTGACCTTGCCGCCCTTTGACAAGCTGGTGTGCGGCGGCACGGCCGACGATGATTTCGGCTTCGGCGAGATGGCGCTCGTGGTCAAGTCTGAGAAGCTGGGCGGGCGCGTGACGCCGCTCAAGGCCACCCGCCAGGGCGCGACGCATGTGGAGCTGGAGGGCTCGCCAGACTTGCAGGCGCTGTACGAGCAAGGCATCCGCACGTTCAAGCTGTGCCTGCGCGTGTCCGACAATCTGCCGCCCGAACTGGGCGGTCCGCAGGTGCGCGAGAGCCGCGCGATCACCGTGACGCTCGAAATGGGCGCGCGCACCTTGCGCGAGCAGGTGCGGGAGGCGGCGCGCAAAGAGGTGGAGACGCAGTTGCGCAAGGCGGCCCAGCAGTTGCAGGAGGCGGCGAACAACGTGGCGCAAGAGAAGTGGACGTTCGACAAGCCCGAGCTGCCCGAGAAGGCGGCTGAGAAGCTGGAGCAGGCGCGCGAGGCAGCGGTGAAGGCGGAGGAGCTGATGGAGAAGGCGGCTCAGGCCACCGAGAAGACGCCGCTCGCCGCGTTTGCGAAAGAGATTCTGGACGTGCGCGACGAGAAGGTCGAGCCCGCGTTCAAGAAGCTGGAGTCGATTCCGCTGACGGCGGCGGACAAGCGCAAGCAGACCGGCGAGGAGACCGAGCGGGCGTTCCGCGAGGCCGCCGACAAGGTCAACGATCTGGTGAACCGGGCCTTGCAGGAGGAGAACCGCAAGCAGGAAGAGCAGAGCAAACTCGATGAACTGGCGCAGCGCGAGAAGGCGTTGGCGGAGCAGGCCGAAGCGGAAAAGATGAACAAGCAGGAGATGCAGGAGTGGGCCAACCGCCAGAACGAGGCCGAGCAGAAGCTGTGGCAGAGCAAGCCGCAACTGGAGGAGGCCGCGTTCAACAAGGCGCTTGAGAATCTCCGTAAGGCTCGCGAGACGATGCTGCAGGCGGAGCGGATCTTGACGCCCGAGGCGGATCAGGCGCTGCGGCGCGAGGAGTACGCGGCGAAAGAGACCGAAAAGGCTGCGGCGCTGGCCGAGAAGGCTGCGGAGCGGGCTCTTGAAGCCAATGAGAAGGCGGAGGACTTGGCCGAGGTGCGAGCCGCGTCGGACGCGGTGCAGAAGGCTGCGGAGAAGACGGCGGCGGCGGCCGATCAGGCGGAGAAAGCCGCGCAGGAGGCGCAGCAGGCGGCGGAGAAACGTCAGGCCAACGAGGCGGTGGCCGACGCGGCGGAGCGCAAGGCGATTGCCGAGCAGGCGGCTGCGGCGGCGAAACAGGCGGAGAAGGCCGCCGAGGAGGCGAAGCAGGGTTCGGAGCAGGCCCAGCAGGCTGCCGAAGCGCAGCAGGCGGGACAGAAGGAGCAGGCGGTGGCTGCGGAAAAGAAGGCCGAGGCGCAGGCTGAGACGGCGAAAGAGAGCGCGCAAAAGGCCAACGCGGAGGCGGTCGAGGCGGCGCGTCAGGCCGACGAGCAGGGCATGGAGAAAGCGTCCGAGGCGGGGCAGCTCGCCTCCGAGTCGGCCTCCTTCACGCAGCGCGCGGCGGATCTCGCCAAGGAGTCCGCGGACAAGACCGAAGCGGCGGCGGACATGCCTGAGGCGCAGAAGGACGCGGCGCTGAAAGAGGCCAAAGGACTTTCGGAGCAGGCGAAGCAGGTGGCTGAGGAGGCCAAGGAAAAAGCGGCCCAGGCTGCGCAGCGCGCCAAGGAGCAGCTTGAGCAGTTGGCGCAAGAGGAGAAGGCCGCGGCGGCCCAGCAGGCGACGCCCGAGGCCGTGTCCGCGCAAGCGCAGGCGGCGGTGAAGCAGGCGCAGGAGGCGGTAGCCCAGGCGCAGGAGGCGGTGAGCGCGGCCCAGCAGGCGAAAGATGAGGCAAAGGACGCCGGCCCGCTGAATCAGGCGCTGGCTGAGCGGATGGCCGAAGCGTCGGCGCTGGCGCAGCAGGCGGGCGAGCTGGCGGAGCAGTCGGGCGAGCGCACGCAGGCGGCGGAGAAGGCGGATTTAGGCGAAGAGGCGGAGAAGGCTGAGACGCGGCAGGCGCTGCAGGAGGCCCAGGCTGCGGCGCAATTGGCGAAGGAGGCGGCCGCTCTGGCCAAGCAGTCCGCGCAGCAGGCGGCGGCGGAGATGGCGGAGCTGAAGCAGGCTTCGAGCGAAGCGGCGAAAGAGGCGGCGCAGCAGGCGGGGGAGGCGGCTCAGAAAGCGGAGCAGGCCAACAAGCTCGCGAAAGGGCTGGAGCCCTTGCAGGAGGCTGCGGCCCAGAGCGCGCAGTCGGCGAAGCTGACCGGCGAGGCGGCCGCGCTGGCCCAGCAGTCGCTAGCTACGCTGGCCCAGGCCAGCGAGGCGGCGGACGCGCAGGCGGAGGGCCAGGCGCAGGCGGGTCAGGCGAAAGCGAAACAGGCGCTGGAGCTGGCGCGGCAGGCGCGGAAGGCTGCGGCGGAGCGCGCCGCGGCCGAGCCGCCGCAACTGGCAGCGGCCGCCCAGGCGCAGCAGGTGGCCGACGCGGTGGCGGCCGCCGTGGAGGAGCAGGCGAAGAAAGAGGCGGACGCGTGGGCGCTGGTGCGGGGCCGCATGGGCGGCTCGCTGCGGCATATGGCCGAAGGGGGCGGCGCGGGAGGGTTTGACCGCGCGCGCCGCGTCCCGCTCAACCAGGACTGGATCCGCTTTCGCGGCGAGCTGGGCTCCGAGGCCTACGAGGAGATGCTCAAGAAGACGCCCGCCGAATATCGCGACCTCGTGAAACAATATTTCGAGGAAGTCGCGCGCGAGGGACAGCAGGAGCGCAAATAGAGGAGGCTTTATCTTAATCCGCTCTAGACCGCGACGCTGACGCGGGTGGGGCGGGCGACGCGGTCGAGCGTGGCGGGCGTGAGCTTGACCAGCAGGCCGCGGCGGCCGCCGTTGATGTAAAGGTGCGGCAGATCGAAAATCGTGGACTCCGCGTAGACCGGCAGCGGCTTGCGCGTGCCGAAGGGGCTGGTGCCGCCGACCAGGTAGCCCGTGTGGCGCGCGGCGGTGTCGGGGTCGCAGGGCGTAACGGACTTGACGCCGAGCACGCGCGCCATCTGTTTGGTCGAGATCTCGCGGTCGCCGTGCATGAGCACGATAAAAGGCTTCTTGGCGTCCGTCTCCATCACGATGGTTTTGACGGTGGCGTGCTCGTCCACGCCGAGTTCGTGGGCGGAGTGCCGCGTGCCGCCGTGCTCGACGTAGGTGTAGACGCACGGTTCGAACTCGGCATTTGCGGTGCGCAAGGCGCGGATGGCGGTGGTGACGGGAATGTCCATGGCGGGTTGTTGGGGGTAGGGTTCAGGGTTCGGGGTTCAGGGGTCAGTGATAATGAACAATGAGGGATAGTATGCCGTTTCCGGGGCGGCTTGTGAATGAGGAAAGCGCGTTGAACGGGGGAGGCGACTCCACACGACGCCCGTCGACTCCTGTCGACCCCGATCGACGGAAGTCGGAGAAGTCGCCCGGAGTCGAGTGAAGTCGATCACCCCAAGGACCACCACCCATGAAATCTACGCTCCTGTCACTCGCACTCCTGCTCGCCGGTCTCGCCCGCGCCGAAGCGCCGGCCATCGCCACCCAGCCCGCCGACACGCTCGCGGGCGTGGGCGATGCGGTCGCGTTCGCGGCGTCCGTCTCCGGTTCCGAGCCGCTGGCGGGTGTGACCGGGTTCCTGCCAGTGGGCAGCGAGTCGGCGCTTGAGGCTGAGCCGGGCGAGGGTTTCGTGTTCGCCGGGTGGTCGCGTGACCTGGCGGGATGCGCGGTGCATGCGGGCGTCGTGACGGCCCGGATGGACCGGGCGCGGTGGCTGGTCGTAGATTTCCGTCCGATGCCTGTGGCCGGGTTGACGGCGCAGGTGACGGGGCTGAACAGCGTCGGTCTGGCGTGGGGTTACGGCGGACTGGCGTCCGCGCAGTTCCGCGTTGAGCGGAAGGTGGGCGGCGGGGCTGAGGCTGCCCGCACAGCCGGGAACCTATGTGCTGTGGATCGAGGACTACCTGGACTCGGAGGATCCGCGCGGGGCGTTCGCCAACACGGTCAGCACAAAAGAGACGGGGCTGAGCCGTCCCGTGTGCGCGTTTTCGACCGTGTCGCCGGGGGCCGGCGACGCCTACGTCAGGCTGGGCGCCGAGGCGGAGCAGGCCGGCAAGACCGTGGATGTTCCGATCACGATTAGCGCGATGGGTGGCGAGAACGCGTTCTTCTTCAGTCTCGCCTATGAGCCGGCGAAAATCAGGTTCCTCAGCATCAAGCCCGGCAAGACGGCGGCCAGTTGCTACATGGAGGTGAACGACAGGACCGAGGGCGCTGTGGGCGTGGGGATGGTTCTGCCGATGGGCGTGGGGTTGGAGCCCGGTTTGCAGGAGCTGGCGAGCGTGAAGCTTCTTATCGACGGGTCGGTTTCAGCGGGAACTCCGATCGCGGTTTCTTTCAGCGACACTCCGTCCTTCAGGCAGGTGACCGACGCGTACGCCATTGACCTGCCGCATGTCTGGATGGACGGCGGCGTGACGGTAGCGGGGGTGGGGTATGAGGCGGATGTGAGCCCGCGCGGAAAGCCGGACGACACGGTGGACGACAAGGACAAGAAGCAGATCATGCGCTTTGCGGTCGGGCTCGACGTGCCGGCCCCCGGCTCCGAGTTCCAGCGTGCCGACTGCGCGCCGGTTGAGACGCGCGGCGACGGGCGGGTGGACGCCCGCGATGTCGTGGTGGCCGGTCGCTATGCGGGCGGCGCCGAACCGCCGAGGAGTGTCGGCGGGCCGGCGGCTGCGTTGTCGGCCAGCTTGGCACAGGCCGCCTTCATGGGCGAGACGCCCATGCTACAGGGAAACACCCTGTCACTGCTGGCCTCGGGGCTTGCGGGACTGATTAAGATCGACGCGAGCTTCGGAGTCCGGGGCGCGGTGGTCGAGGTTCCTGTCAGCATCGTGTCGGGAGGGAATATTGAGGGAGCGAGTTTCAGCGTCCTTTTCGATCCTGACCAGTTGATGTTCCTGGATGCCGTGCCGTCGGCGGTTTGCTCCAACGCGCTGGACGTTCTGAACAGCAGCGGGGCGTCGGCAGGTCGCGTCGGCTACGTGTTGCGGATGCCGCAGGGCCGCGCACTCCCGGCCGGGTCAGTCAGAATCCAGACGCTCCGCTTCCGGGTGGTGCAGGCCGCCAGCGACACGGTCAGCTCGCTCGGTTTCGTTGAGGAGCCCGCACCCGTCGTCCTGGCGAACGGTTCTGGCGGCTCTGTCATTGCCAGCGTGCAGGGCGCCAACGTGTATCTTCTGCCTGTGGTCGAGGAAGGCGCGCCTGACACCGTTGATGATCTGTCGGCGACGGCTGAGGGCGGCACCCGGGTGCGCCTGACGTGGGGCGACGTGTCGGGCGAGACGGGCTATGCGCTGTACCGCAGGAGTGATCGCGAGAGCTGGGGGCTCCTGGCGGAACTTCCCGCCCATGCTCAAAGATATGTGGACAGCGGCTTGGAGCCTGGTCGGGCGTATTCGTACCGCATCGCCTCGGTGAATGCGACCGGCGAAAGCAGCAGCGATTGTGTGCCGGTCACGCTTCCGACATCGTACCGCTATTGGGCGGACGTGCATATCGGACTTTCGCTGGGCGAGCCTGAAGAGGATCAGGACGGCGACGGAGTCAGCAACTATCTGGAGTATCTGCTGGGCAGTGACCCCGCGAGCCCCGAAGCCGGGCAGCTGCGGACCGGATTCGATGATCCGTACGGGCTCGGTGACGATTACTTCACGCTGTCGCTGGATGTCAACGGCTGGGCCTTGCCGGCTCTGAGCGTGGACACGACGGGCGATCTGAGGGGCGGCGTCTGGGAGGCGGCCGCGGAGGTCGGGAATGCGGAGGTTGACGGGAAGCGCCGTCTCACGTATCGTTCTCAGCGACCGGTGACCGAGGCCCCGGCGCAGTTCATCCGGGTTCGGACGGTGCCGTGAGGAGGAGAGGTTAATAGCCGGGGACAGGAGTGTCCCCGCTCCCAGGCGAGACGTCATGCGTTCATTCGCGGAGGATGAGAGAGTGAGAAAATTCGATTTGAAGACACGGGCCGATCTGGAAGCGGAGCTGGCGAGGATCGGGGCACGGCTGCCGCTGAGCGAGGATTTCGGGGTACTGGGCGAACAGGTGGAAGTCGCGGGGCGCAGGCTGGCGAACCGCTTCGTGGTGCAGCCGATGGAGGGCGTGGACGCGGCGGACGAGGGCGGGACGCCGGGCGAGCTGACGTTTCGGCGCTACCGGCGCTTCGCGGCGGGTGGCAGCGGGCTGATCTGGTTCGAGTCTGCGTCGGTCGTGCCGGAGGGACGTTCGGGTCCGCGGCAGCTCCTGCTCACGGAGCGGAACCTCGACGTGTGGCGGCGGCTGGTGGACGAGACGCGGAAGGCCGCGCGGGCGGAGGGGTGCGGCGAGGTGACGTTGCTCCTGCAACTGACGCACAGCGGCCGTTTCAGCCGCCCGCAGGGCAGGCCCGCGCCCGTGGTGGCGCAGCGCAATCCCGTTCTGGAGAAGGCGATGCCGGAGATGCTGTCCGTGGAGCCGGTCAGCGACGACACGCTGGCGCGGCTGGAAGAGGCGTTCGTGGCGACGGCGCGGCTGGCGGAACGGGCTGGCTTTGACGGCGTGGACATGAAGGCGGTTCACGGGTATCTGGTGGCGGAGCTGCTGGGCGCGCGCTGCCGCGAGGGGCGTTACG
>CAYMLQ010000316.1:0-7218 GCA_964390795.1 uncultured Lentisphaeraceae bacterium | reverse complement strand
CCAAGAACTTCTGACGCGAGACCTGCTCGCCCCACAGGAAGTCGGTATCGCCCGGGTTGGTGATGCGGACCTTGCGCAACATCTGGCGCACAATGATCTCGATGTGCTTGTCGTTGATTTCCACGCCCTGCAGACGGTAGACCTGCTGGACTTCGTTGACCAGATAGCGCTGCAGTTCCTGGGGACCGCACACGTCGAGAATCTCCTGCGGCACCACCGGACCTTCGGTGAGCTGCTGGCCCTTCTTAACGTGGTCGCCCTTGAACACCACGACCTGCTTACCCATGGGGATGAGGTGCTCTTCGTTGTGGCCGGTGATATCGTCGCGCACCACCAGGCAGCGTTTGCCGCGCTGATGCTCGCCGAAGTCGACCACACCCTCGATACGGGAGATTTCCGCCGCATCCTTGGGCTGACGCGCCTCGAACAGTTCCGCCACACGCGGCAGACCGCCGGTGATGTCGCGCGTTTTCGCCTCTTTACGCGGCGTCTTCGCGAGCATCCGTCCGGGCGAGACCCGCACGCCCTCTTTCACCATCACGATGGCGCCGGCGGGGATGTGGTAGAAGCCCAACACCTCGCGCGTCGACGGATCGGTGACGATGATCTGCGGGTGCAGCTCTTCCTTGGTCTCGAGCACGAGCAGCGTGGTGGCGCCGGTTTCGGCGTCCTGATCGCTGCGCACGGACACGTCGTCCACGAAGTCTTGGAACGAGACCACGCCGTGCTTTTCCGCGAGAATCGGCACCGAGTGCGGATCCCACACGGCCACGCGCTGTCCGGCCTTCACCGCAGAGCCGTCCTCGGCCAGCAGCACCGTACCCATCTGCAGGTTGTAGGTGTCGATTTCCGTGCCGTTCGGATCCACGATTTCGATGGTGCCGTTCTTGTTCAGAACCACGGTATTCCCCTCATCGTTACGCACGATACGCAGATCGACGTACTTGATGAAGCCCGCGTTCTTAACCACGATTTCGGGAACCTTGGTCACGGTCGAAGCCGTACCGCCGATATGGAACGTACGCATCGTGAGCTGCGTGCCCGGCTCGCCGATGGACTGAGCCGCGATAATGCCCACGGCCGTGCCGATTTCCACCGACTTGCCGGTGGAAAGGTCGCGTCCGTAGCACTTGGCGCACATGCCGTGCGGCGCGTCGCAGGTGAGACCTGAGCGGATCCAGACGTGCTCGATGTTCGCGTCTTCCATCGCCTTGCACAACGCCTCGTCGATCTCGGCGTTCGCCGGAACCACCACTTCGCCGGTGACCGGATGGCGGATCTCGTAGAGCGCCGTACGTCCGAGCACACGGGTGCGGAGGTGGATGAGCGTCTCGTCGCCCTCTTCCACGGCCTCAACTTCGATGCCGTTCACCGTGTTGCAGTCCTGGATGGTGATAATCACGTCTTGCGACACGTCCACCAGCTTACGCGTCAGATAACCCGCGTCGGCCGTCTTCAGTGCGGTATCGGCCAAGCCTTTACGCGCGCCGTGCGTGGAGATGAAGTACTCCAACACGCTCAGACCTTCGCGGAACGACGCCGTGATCGGGCGCTCGATGATCTCGCCGGAGGGGTTGGCCATCAGTCCGCGCATACCGGCAAGCTGACGGATCTGCAGTTTCGAGCCGCGCGCCTTGGAGTCCACCATCATGTACACCGGATTGGTCTCGGTGGGATTGGGGTTGGCTTCGGTGACGTTGCGATCGATGGTCTTGTAGAGCTCGTCCGACACCTTTTCGGTCGCGGCCGTCCAAACGTCGACGATCTTGTTGTGGCGTTCGCCGTCGGTGATGACACCCGTCTGGAACTGTCCATCGACCTTCTCGACCTCTTTGTAGGCCAACCGGATAATCTCGTCCTTGCTCTTGGGGCGGATCATGTCCTTAAGACCCATCGAAACACCCGCGAGGCAGGCGTGCTTGAACCCGAGCGACTTGAGTTCGTCCAAGGCCTTGACCGTGCGGGCATGTCCCGCAACCTGATGGCAGTGGAGGATCAGATCGCCGAGCTTGCTCTTGTCGATCTTATCGTTGACGAACCCGAGTTCCGTCGGCCAAGTCTCATTGAAGATCACGCGTCCGGCCGTCGTCTCGATGACGCGCGTCTCCGACACGCCGAAGCGGCGGCCCTTGGTTCCGTAGTCCGGATTGCGGAAACGGATCCGCGTGTGGTACGTGATGGCGCCTTCAGCCAGAGCGAAATCCACCTCGGCCGTATTGTTAAAGAGCGGCAAATGCTCCGGCCCGGCAGGCGTCTTGCCCGCGATCTTATTCGCGAGTTTGTCGGTCTGGCTCGGAACCGTCAGGTAGTAGATGCCCAGCGCGATATCCTGCGTCGGCGTCATGATCGACTTGCCGGAGGCCGGCGAGAAGATCGAGTTCGAGGACATCATCAGCAGGCGGCTCTCGAGCTGCGCTTCCACCGACAGCGGCACATGCACGGCCATCTGGTCACCGTCGAAGTCGGCGTTGAAGGCCGTACACACCATCGGGTGGATGCGGATCGCCTCGCCTTCGATCAACACCGGCTCGAAGCTCTGGATCGACAGACGGTGCAACGTCGGGGCGCGGTTCAGCATCACCGTCTTGCCCTTGGTGACCTCTTCCAGAATGTCCCAGACCTGCTCGTCATGGCGCTCGATCATCTTGCGCGCCGTGCGGACGGTGTGGCAGATGCCCTTCTCCTTCAGGCGGCGGATGATGAACGGCTCGAAGAGCGTCAGCGCCATCTTCTTCGGCAGGCCGCACTGCGTGATCTTCAGCTCGGGGCCGACCACGATCACGGAGCGTCCGGAATAGTCCACGCGCTTGCCGAGCAGGTTCTGGCGGAAGCGTCCGGTCTTGCCCTTCAGCATGTCGCTGAGGGACTTGAGCGGACGGTTACCCGCGCCTGCGACGGCGCGGCCGTGCCGGCCGTTGTCGAACACCGCGTCGACGGCCTCCTGCAACATGCGCTTCTCGTTGCGGATAATCACATCCGGCGTCTTGAGCGAGAGCAGGTTCTTCAGGCGGTTGTTGCGGTTGATTACGCGGCGGTACAGATCGTTGAGATCCGAGGTCGCGAAGCGTCCGCCCTCGAGCGGAACCAGCGGACGCAGCTCCGGCGGGATCACAGGGAGGCAGTCCAAGATCATCCAGTCCGGATGGGCGCCGCTCACGCGGAAGCCATCGGCGATCTTCATGCGCTTGGTGATCTTTTTGCGGGTCTGCTTGCTGCGGGTGTTCTCGATCTGCTCTTCCAGATCCTGCATGAGCTGCTCGAGATCCACCTTGCCGAGGCAGCGGCGCACAGCCTCCGCACCCATCATGGCTTCAAAGTTCTCGCCGTACTTCTCGAGCGCCTCGTGGTATTCGGGCTCGGAAAGCAACTGCATGTACTTGAGCGGGGTCTCGCCCGGGTCGATCACCATGTAGTCTTCGTAGTAGAGCACGCGCTCCAGGTCGCTCGCGGTCTTGTCCAAGACCAGGCCGATGCGGCTGGGGCTGCACTTGAAGAACCAGATGTGCGACACCGGCACGGCCAATTCGATGTGGCCCATGCGCTGGCGGCGAACGCGCGACACCGTCACTTCGACGCCGCAACGGTCGCAGACCACGCCCTTGTGCTTGATCCGCTTGTACTTGCCGCAGGCGCACTCCCAATCGCGCGTGGGCCCGAAGATGCGCTCGCAGAACAGTCCATCACGTTCCGGACGATAGGTCCGGTAGTTGATGGTTTCCGGATTACGAACTTCGCCGTGACTCCACGACCGGATGGTTTCAGGTGACGCGAGCGTAATGCTCACCGCATCATAATGCGCACCCGCATCAAACATCCCGCCAAACATCTCTCTTGCTGCATAAGGATTCATAGTGACCCCTCCAGACTCGTAGCCTTAGATTCTCGCGAAATCGGCAATCGGCTGCGCCGTCTCACCGCCGAGCAGTTTCATATCCAGACACAGACCGCGCAACTCGTGCATCAGCACCGAGAACGACTCCGGCATACCGGCGTCCAACGTGTTCTGTCCTTTCACGATCGCCTCGTAAATCCGAGTACGGCCGCTGACATCGTCGGACTTGACGGTCAGCAACTCCTGTAGCGCGTAGGCCACGCCGTAGGCCTCGAGCGCCCAGACCTCCATTTCGCCCATACGCTGACCGCCGTATTGGGCTTTGCCGCCCAGCGGTTGCTGCGTCACCAGCGAGTAGGGTCCCGTGGCGCGCGCATGGATCTTGTCGGTCACCAAGTGGTGCAGCTTCAGCATGTAGATCTGGCCGACCACCACGCGCTGATCGAACGGATCGCCCGTGCGTCCATCGTAGAGCACGGTCTTCCCGTCTTCGCACAGCCACGCATGGCCACCGGTCTCTTTCTCCTGAGCTTTGCGCGCCTGGCGCAAATACTGGTCGACCTCGTCCTCGCTCGCGCCGTCGAACACCGGCGTCGCCGCGTGAAAGCCGAGCACTTTGCAGGCCACCCCGAGATAGGTCTCGAACAACTGCCCCAAGTTCATGCGCGAAGGCACGCCGAGGGGGTTCAGCACGATATCGACCGGCGTCCCGTCCGGCAGGAACGGAATGTCGCAGTCCGGCACGATCTTCGCGACCACGCCCTTGTTACCGTGACGGCCGGCCAGCTTGTCACCCACCGAGAGGTTTTTCTTCTCGGCGATGTAGACGCGCACCTGCTTGATCACGCCGCCCTCGTCGATGATCCCGTCCAGCTCGGCGCCAAAGTCGCTGACGCCCTGCTCGGTGATCTCCGTGAATTTCGGACGGAACCCGTTGATGATCTCCTCGATCTTCTGCTGCACCGGGCTGTTCTCGATCTGGATGTGGTCATGCGCCTTGGCCAGCTTGGCCAGCAGCGTCTTGGTGATCTTGCGGTTGGCGGGGATGATGATCTCGCCCGAGTTCACGTCCAGCACGTCCAGCGGGATCTTCTCTCCCAACAGGATGTTGCTCAGCGAAGTCGTCAGCTCCTCTTCCAAAGCCCCCTGCTTCTTCTTGCGCTCATCCTCGACGTCGCGAATCTCCTTCTTGTCTTCCGGCGAGGCCGCAAGCGAAAGGAACGGACGGCGGGCCTCCTGCTGCGAGGTGACCTTGACGTCCATCACGATGCCGTACACGCCGCTCGGAACCGTCAGCGAGGTGTCGCGCACATCCGCGGCCTTCTCGCCGAAGATCGCGCGCAACAGGCGCTCTTCCGGCGCCAGTTCGGTCTCGCTCTTCGGCGTGATTTTGCCGACCAGAATGTCGCCCGGACGCACTTCCGCGCCCACGCGCACCACGCCGTCCGTGCCGAGATTCTTGAGCGCATCCTCGCCGACATTCGGAATGTCGCGCGTGATCTCTTCCGGCCCCAGTTTGGTGTCGCGGGCGCCGACTTCGAAGTCCTGAATGTGAATCGAGGTGAACACGTCGTCGCGCACCACCCGCTCGCTCACCAAGATGGCGTCTTCGAAGTTATAACCGGTCCACGGCATGAAGGCCACGAGCAGATTCTTGCCCAGCGCCAGTTCACCCTGTTGCGTCGCAGGTCCGTCGGCCAGCACGTCGCCCTTCTTAACCGCCTGGCCGGTCTTGACGATCGGCTTCTGGTTGAAGCACGTGCCCGCATTACAGCGGCGGAACTTCTGGAGGGGATAGCGGTAAATGCCCTTAGACTTCTCGCTCTTCTTCGCTTTGCCAGTGGGCATCTTGCCGTCCGGCGTCACGATGATTTCGATCGCGGAAACATAGGCCACGACACCGTCGCCCTCGGCGAGCACCGTGACACACGAGTCCGACGCCGCACGCAGCTCGAGTCCGGTCGCCACGTACGGGCGTTCGGCTCTCAGCAGCGGCACCGCCTGACGCATCATGTTCGCGCCCATCAAGGCGCGGTTGGCGTCGTCGTGCTCCAGGAACGGAATCAGGCCGGCAGCGATGGAGACCACCTGCATCGGCGAAACGTCCATGTACTGAACGCGGTTGCGCTCCACGTCTTCGAACTCGGTCTTGTACCGGCAGGTGACGCGCTCGGCGGAGAAGCTCCCGTCCGGCTTCAGGTCAGAGTTAGCCTGCGCGATCACGAAGTTCTCTTCGAGGTCGGCCGACATGTACTGCACTTCGTTCGACACCTTGCCGTTGCGGACCACGCGGTACGGGCTCTCGATGAAGCCGTACTCGTTGATACGCGCATAGATGCCGAGCGACGAGATCAGTCCGATGTTCGGACCTTCAGGCGTCTCAATCGGGCAGATGCGGCCGTAGTGCGAAGGGTGTACGTCGCGGACTTCGAAACCGGCGCGCTCACGGCTCAGACCGCCTGGGCCCAAGGCGGAGAGGCGGCGCTTGTGCGCCAGGCCGCTCAGCGGGTTGGTCTGATCCATAAACTGGCTCAACTGGCTGCGGCCGAAAAAGTCCTGAACCACGGCCGACAGCGACTTGCTGTTCACCAGGCGGGCCGGCGAAAGCACGCCGCTCGCGGGATCGAACAGCGTCATGCGCTCGCGGATCAGGCGCTCGGTGCGGGCCAGGCCCACGCGGCACTGGTTCTCGAGCAGTTCGCCAGCCGTACGGATGCGGCGGCTGCCGAGATGATCGATATCGTCCACCTGGTCTTTGCCGACGTAAATGCGCAGCAGCAGGCGGATGGCCTCGATCACATCGACGCCGCTCTCGTGCAGCGTGCGCAGGTCTTCGGAGACCTTGCCGGCCAAGCCCAGCTTCTGGTTGATCTTGTGGCGTCCGACTTTGCCGAGGTCATAGCGGCGGGGCTCGAAGAACAGCCGCTTGAGCAGCGTCTTGGCGTTCGAAGGCGTGGCGGGGTCGCCGGGGCGCAGGCGCTTGTAGATGTCCTTCAGCGCGTCCTCTTCCGAGTGGATGCCCGACTTCGCGTCTTCACGCAACGTCTTGATCAGCACGCCCTCGTCGACCGACACATCGACGACTTCGATCTTATCAAAGCCGGCGGTGGCGATCTGCTCCAGCAGCGCGGGAGTCACCGGATCATAGCGGCGCGCGAGAACGGCCTGCGACTCGACGTCGATCAGGTCGTCCTTCATCACGCACATTTCGAGTTCATCTGCCGTGTGGGCCTTCTTGACGGCGAGATGCTTGAACGTGTAGAAAAGCTTCAGGATGTCCTCGTCCGCGCCATATCCGAGCGCCCGCAGGAAGGTGGTCGCATAGAACTTGCGGCGGCGGCGGCGGCGGTCCATGTAGACCCACATGATGTCGCTCGAATCGAACT